>CABKMA010000083.1 GCA_902373375.1 uncultured Atopobium sp. | reverse complement strand
AGAGTGTTGTTTCTGTACACGTATTGTGATCCAGAGTCCAAGGAGGTGCCCATGGATCGCCTAGATGGCGCGTCTGAAACCGAGCACCCCTCATCTACACCGAAGGTAACGGTGAAGATTGGATCTACAACCGTTAAGGGTGTTTCAACCAAAAAACCTAAGATTAGTGTTGCTCCAACTTCTTCATCTGAGCAGGTAGAAGAGGCAAAAGAGAGCTTTGGTCAGGTTAGAAAAAGCATCCTTTTCCTTTTTGCGGTTGTGATACTGTACGTACTCTACATCGTATTTTCTGGTCAGTTTGATGAGTTTGTTGTTGCTCTGGCAGACGTAGATACTGGGTGGCTTATTGCTGGTGCTCTTTGTTACTTTGTTTACTATCTTCTGGGTATTCTTGCGTATGTAATCTCGGTCATTACAGACCCTGAGAGTCCTGTTGGTGTCCGTGACTTGATGAGTGTTGAGGCGTCGGGCATCTTTTTCATGAACCTTACGCCAAACGGAGCAGGTGCCGCTCCTGCTCAGATTTATCGCCTCACTCGTGCAGGAATTTCCGTTGGCCAAGCAGGAGCTCTGCAGTTCACACGCTTTGTTATGTACGAGGCAGGAGAGGGCATCTTTGCAGCCCTTATGCTTATCTTTAGGGCCAATTATTTCTATGAACAATTTGGTGACGTAACGGTTATTGGCGTTATTTTATTTGGCGCAAAGATTGTGATGGTAGCCGTTATCCTAGCCATTTGCCTGCTTCCTAAAATGGTAAAGACAGTGGGCAACTGGGGCTTAAGGTTGCTTTCACGCTTGCGCATTGTAAAACGCTACGACCACTGGCATGGCATTATTAACACGCAGGTAGACGAGTTCTCAAACGGCTTTAAGACTGCGGCAAAGAACATTCCAGAGATGTGCGTTGTCCTGCTGGTTACGTTATTCCAGCTTGGATGCCTTTATGCGCTTCCATACTTTGTCTTGCGTGCTCTCGGTCAGCCTGCAGATCTTCTGACCTGCCTGGCGTCTGGCTCAATGCTTGAGCTTTTGACCTCGGCAATCCCGCTTCCTGGTGGTACTGGTGGTGCTGAGGGAGGCTTTGCCTTCCTGTTTGGCCATATGTTTGGCGAGAAAATTGCCGCAGGCTTTGTATTGTGGCGCGCCATCGAGTATCTGCTTCCTACGCTGACAGCAAGTATGCTTTTGGGACTCAGATCTCATGATCATGAGCCTATCTATCACAAGTGGAATCGCTTCCGTCAGCGTTTCTCCGCCTTTGTAAATGGCGAGAAAGGCGCTGTTGCTTCTACGTCGCCTCGTCCAGAGACCTCTGGCATTCAAATTAAGGTTAAGCGTAAGAAGTAGGGAAGAAAATCCAGTAGGTGGCTTGATACGTGTCTTTGCCTATTGGATAGCTGCGCGTGCGGCACTGGTGAACGATACGTTTGACGCACATGGACTTCAAGCAGCAAACAGACGATCTTTGCAGATTTCAAAAAAAGTTGAGTTTGACGGTTGCAAGAGGGGTGGGTTTCTCGTAATATATCCCTTGCTGCATCCCCAGCAGCAAACATATTCGGGCGTTTAGCTCAGGGGGACGAGCGCTTCCCTGACACGGAAGAGGTCATAAGTTCAAATCTTATAACGCCCACCAACTGTTCACAGGTCAGAGTAATCTGGCCTGTTTCTTTTTGTGAATATAAATAGTAATCATTATTGTTATTGACAAAAGAGTTGAAGATAGTAAACTTCTTAGTAGCACGTTTTATAAGTTGTTTTTCTTACAGAAAGGAACTGACTATGTCTCTTATTGGTAAGCAAATTGGTGACTTTAAGGTAAACGCATTCCACAACGGTGACATCACCGAGGTAAGCAAGGAGTCTACGCTGGGCAAGTGGAGCTTGTTCTTCTTCTATCCAGCTGACTTTACCTTTGTCTGCCCAACTGAGCTTGAGGATCT
>CABKMA010000082.1 GCA_902373375.1 uncultured Atopobium sp. | reverse complement strand
CTCCAGCAAGAAGTCTTGCAGCCTTCTTGTAGAGCTTAGGGAACATGACAATAGTAATGCTGCCTTCCATGTCTTCAAGCGTAACAATTGCCATAGGATCGCCGTTTTTAGTTGTGCGTTTCATAACATTAGTAACCATGCCAGCAAAGCGAATAGGCTTGCCTTCTGGTACTTTGAACTGCTGAGACATAGCACCGTTAGGCAGCTGAACCTCTACATTCTCTTCAATTTCTGCAAGGGCATAATCTCTACTCTTAGCAAGGGCATACTCGTACGGACGAAGCGGGTGATCAGAAACGTAAATACCTAGGACTTCGTACTCTTTAGTCAGTTTGAATCGCCTGTCCCACTCAACGCCATCTGGCTCTGGGACAATATCGCTAAAACCAGAACCCTCTACCTCTGCAAACATATCAAACATAGAGAACTGGCCAACAGCCTTATCTTTTTGACGTTTAGTTGCAGCATCAATGATGTTTTGTGGGTTGTTCTTATCTACAAAGCTCATCATCTGCATACGAGTGTAGCCCGTAGAGTCAAAAGCTCCTGCCTTAATAAGAGCCTCAACAACGTTACGCTTAGCCTGACTTGCATCAACACGATCAACAAAATCATGGATGTTAGCAAAAGGACCGCCCTTTTGGCGCTCAAGCATAATGGCTTCACCAACACCAGCACCTACACCACGAATTCCTGCAAAGCCAAAACGAATACCCTCTTTAGTAGCCGTAAAGTCTTTACCAGACTCGTTAATATCTGGTGGAAGAATCTTAATTCCCTCATGACGACAAGCACTTACGTAGTGGACAATCTTATCGGTCTTGCCCATATACGACGTAAGAACTGCTGCCATAAACTCATGTGGATAATGAGCCTTAATCCAGGCAGTCTGCATAACGAGAATTGCATAACCAGCTGAGTGGGACTTGTTAAATGCATAGGATGCAAATTCAAGAACATCATCCCAAATACTCTCTGCAACAGAACGATCAAATCCATTACGAACCGCACCGTTTTTCCAGTGAGCCTCCATGGTCTCATCAGTTCCGTCATCCCAGTGCTGAACAACCTCCTGCATGAGTTTGATCTTCTTTTTTGCTACTGCCTTTCTGACCTTGTCAGACTCGCCCGCAGTAAAACCAGACATCTTCATGGAAATCTGCATAACCTGCTCTTGGTAAACCATAGTTCCATAGGTTTCTTCCAAGATGTCATGAAGACGTGGGTCATAATCTTTGACTTCTTCTCTACCGTTCATACGGTTGATATAGCTGGTAACCATGCCTGCGTTAAGAGGGCCAGGACGATACAAAGCGATAAGTGCGACGATGTGCTTGTATTCCGTTGGTTTCATGCCCTTAATGGTTGCTGTCATGCCTGCAGACTCAACCTGGAAAACACCAGCAGTTCGTCCTTCTCTCAGAAGTCTGTAAATCTCTGGATCTGTAAACGGAATGCTATCTACATCAATATCAATGCCGTAGTTATCCTTCACGTTTTTGATAGCACGAGAAATAACCGTTAGAGTTCTCAGACCCAAGAAGTCCATCTTAAGAAGACCCATGTCTGCAACAGAGTGTCCCTCATACTGCGTAATCTCTACTCCACCTTTAGTATCTACCTTGGTGGGAACGTGGTCATTAACAGGCGTAGGAGCAATCAAAACGGCGCAAGCGTGTACACCTTCACCACGATGCAGACCCTCAATAGATAAAGCAGCATCAATGATTCTTCTAGCATCAGGGTCATTCTCGTAGGCTTCTTCAAAGTCAGCAGAATATTGATCAGCACCCTTTTGACCTTCTTGAGCCTTGTGAAGAACAAACTTAAGATGAGCGTTAGGATCTCCTGGAATCATCTTAGACAGACGCTGTCCCATATAAACGGGGTAGCCCAAAACGCGACAAGCATCGTTTATTGCCTGTTTTGCCTTAATAGTTGAGTACGTAATAACGTGAGAAACACGCTCAGATCCATAAATCTGACGGACATGCTCAACGACCTCAAGACGACGCTCATCGTCAAAGTCCATATCAATATCTGGCATCTCTGAACGCTGTGGAGACAAGAACCTCTCAA
>CABKMA010000081.1 GCA_902373375.1 uncultured Atopobium sp. | reverse complement strand
TGCTTCCTCCATGAAAACAATTTCTAAACGTGAGATACTTTACCCTACTTAGAGTAGATATTTCACAATTGCAACTAATAAGTTTGGTTATGGAGGCTTTATGCAGGTAACCGGTGCAATTTTTGATTGCGATGGAACTCTTGTTGATTCAATGTTTGTTTGGCATAAGATTTTTGGTGCCGTGCTTGGAAAATATGGGAAGTCCGTTGATTCAGAATTTTTTGATCGTGTTGAGGCTGTTTCACTAATGGATGGCTGCAAAATTTGCGTAGACCAACTGGGGCTGCCTATTACTGCAGAAGCTTTGTATGAAGAGTTCTGCGCATACGTAACAGAACAATATCAAAACCATGTTTCAATTATTTCTGGAGCAAAGGTGTTTTTGCAGGAGCTTTACGATGCAGGAATTCCTATGGCAGTTGCTTCATCTACTCCTGTTCGAGAAGTGTGCGCGGCTTTAGCGGCTCAAGGTATTGAGCACTTCTTCAAAACGGTAGTTTCAACAGAAGACGTTGGAGGAGTGGACAAGATTAAGCCTGATGTGTACCTTGAAGCTCTTCGCCGTCTTGGTACTGATAAATCAACTACATGGGTCTTTGAGGATGCTCCGTTTGGTGCTCGGACAGCTCAAAATGAGGGCTTTCCCGTAGCGGTGCTCTACAATGATCATGACGGACGAGACCCCATTTTTATGCAGGAACACTCCAATCTCCTCGCGCACACCTACGAAGAGCTGTCACTTCTGCGGTTACAAGACTATGAGCGTCCTCTAACCAGCTCACCTTCTGGCGAGAAACCCCTTGAGGTCCTCGTTGTAGGTGGATCTCCCGAAGCTGTCTCAAAAACGACGCTTTCCACCTGCGCCCAGAAAACTGACTATCTTATAGCAGTTGACCATGGAGCAGATGCATGTCATAAAGCCGGCGTGGTTCCACAGCTTGCGATTGGAGATTTTGATTCAGCTTCTGCAGATACTTTGTCTTGGCTCAAAGAGCATCATGTTCCTTGTATGAAGTTCAATGCAGATAAATACGATACTGACCTGGCTCTTGCTCTCAAATCTGCAGAATATGAGGCTATTCGTAGAGATAGTAAACTCTCTCTTACGGTTACCTCCACGTCTGGCGGTCATCTAGATCATCAGCTTGTAGTTCTTGGTCTTCTAGCGTCGTGGGCAAAAACAGGTAAGGCAGAGGTTCGTGTTGTGGAGAATGACTTTGAGATGCGCTTTTTAGCTGCAGGTCAGATTAATTCTTGGCAGTTGAATGCAGTTGATTTGAATAAAAAGATATCGCTTGTTGCCTTGTCTGAGGAGTGCGAGGTCTCCGAGGGTGGTATGAGGTGGAATCTTGATCACCAAAAGTTTACTCTTATGGGAGACGATGGCATTTCAAATATTGTTGAAAGCACTAATGCTTGGGTAAGGTGCGAGAAGGGCTGTCTTTTGGTGCAGCTTTGGGACTAAGTGCTTATTCGATTGTATTTGGGGTTGCGTTTGCGTAACAAAGCCGCTGACAAACAGCTTTAGGTAATAATGTTCAATAATTGAGCTAAGAAAAAAGGTCGCCTAGGCGACCTTTTTAAATTTGAGGTAAGACGAGCTTAGTTGCTTAGTTGCTTAGTTGCGAGCAATCTTGCCGGACTTGAGGCAACGGGAGCAAACATTCATCTTCTTGCGCTGGCCATCGACAACGACAGTAACACGCTGAATGTTTGGTTTAAAGGTGCGGGCCACAGTACGGTGAGAGTGGGAGATGGAGCGACCGGCAACGGCGTGCTTACCGCAGAAATCACAGACCTTCGACATGAGTAAGACCTCCATAGGATAGGCGCCCTCTGCGCCTAAAATTTCCAAATAGCCGAATCAATATAGCACAATATATTGTGTAGGCAAAGCGGGAATATAACATTCACAAATAGATATCTTTTGAATGTTTTTCATTTATTACACCAAGATTAAATAACAAGAAAAAGGTTTGTCAATTGCAAGGTTATCGACTTGTATATATAAGCCGCTTTAATAATAAATGTGCTCTGCGGTATACTAAATAACAATGACTAACCCTGGTTCTTGCGAGAGGAGTTATGTAATGACTACCGCTGTTCCCGGAACACTAAGAGTTTCTAATGATTGCCTTGCTGACCTGGCTGGCTATGCAGCTATGGAATGTTATGGCGTTGTTGGCATGGCAGAAATTGATGAGGCAGCAGGTGTTGCTCGTCTTCTTCCAACATACCGACTTCGTAAGGGTATTGATGTAACCCCAACTCCTAAGGGAGTTCAGGTTGACCTTCACATTGTTGTTGAGCAGGGCGTTAACATGGCGTCTGTTGTCGACAATCTTGAGAGTTCAGTTAAGTTTTTACTTAAGCAAATTGCAGAGCTTTCATGCGTTGATGTAACTGTACATATCGAGGCCATGCGTAATTCTCGCTAAGCTTTTGCTTCAAATGAGTAGGAACTGAGGTCTAACGTGATTTCAAATGTCATTCGT
>CABKMA010000080.1 GCA_902373375.1 uncultured Atopobium sp. | reverse complement strand
AGAATTACCATTGCACCTCCTAATATAGAACGTTCGTTCTATATTATCACAGAGTGTGCGCAAACGACGCAACTAATTTTCTGAGAAGGGACCTCTCCACATTTTGGGGTCAACCATACCAATTTGCGTATCAGTTTCTTGAGCAAGCTCTTTTAAAAGCTCCAGCATATCCTTAAAGCCTTCCTGAGCTTCTATCGAGTCAACCGACAGCTCAGGTAGATGTGTGGAGTGGCCTGGTATTTCTCGCAAAGAATTTCGCAGCAGCTCTACTAGTTCAGAGTTAGGAGCCTTTGTGTCTCTAATTCTATCTTGCCAGCCTGACGCCTGTGGAATTTGAGCATTTGGAAGGCTCTTGGAAGACATCTCCAGAACCTCAGTGATGTTTCTGCGGTCTTTTTGACGAGTGTGGAGCTGAGAGATAATTGCTTTGACCTCGTCAACCTTTCCCATTTCCTCCACGATGGCAGAAATGCTTTTATTCCACTCAAGGTAGCTGGTAAGTACGTAATCAACAAACTCAATACGCTCCTGAGGAGTTGGTGCAGCATTTTCCAGACCATCAGTTACAACCTCAGAGATATTCTCGAGAATCGCATGGTCAATTGCTGGTGAGAAGGTATTTCTTACTCTTGCAAGGTCAACAATATCTGCGTGATACATATCTCCCAGTGGCCACAATGAGTGTGCACTGGAAATTTCTGCTCCCTTAAGCGCAAGAATGGTTTTATCGGCAGTCTCAAGCGTTAGATAATTGTGCTGGTCAGCGTATGCATAGCCGTACGCACTAATCAGCTTTGCATCGGTCAATGTCGAGAAAACCGTTTTATCCACAGCAACTTTATTAACTCGAAGTCTTGCGGTAAGCAACTCTGCAGCACTTGTTGCTCGAGAATCTGTATTTGGAAGCAGCATTACGTGAACGCGCATAGGACCTAAGGCGTCCGAAGCGAGGGCAACGGTAACAAGAGAATTAAGCGAGCCGTCAACCGCAATAAACACGCCGTCAAAGCCCGACTTTACCGTGTAGTCTCGCACACCTGTAGCTAATACGCCCCAGGTAGTAAGCGCGCTGTTATAGACGCCCGCAGTATCTTCTCTATCAAAGTTTTCAATAGTATCTTGGTCAACCTCGCAGACAATCATATCTTCTGAGAATGAGGCTGCTTGTTTAACCAAATCTCCTGAAGGTGACAAGAAGAAACTTGAACCACAAAATACCTGGTTGTCATAGGCACCGACTGCATTTGCAGCAATAAGCCAGCTATCAAACGCTTCAACATCTTCCGGATAGCGGCTTTCTGCCACCGCCATGCCCATAGCAGATGACGAGTCATCAACGGCAAAGCCAAAATAAGGCAGGTAAATAACAGCGTCTAACGAGTTGTCAACATCTTGCCATGCGTCAAGATCGTTGTAGGTAAAAGCAACGCCAAACGTAAGGCCGCCTGCTTCAAACTTTGCGAGCTCAACGGTATTCTCGCCAGACGTTTGCGTGGAGCTAGAAGAACGAGCAAGAGCGCTCATGTGCGCTATCTGGGCAGTTAATTTAAGTGGGGTTACGGCACCATTTCTGACGAGAAGAGCCTCGCTCGCTGCGCTTCCATCGAACTCTGTTACTACAGGAATGAGAGCAGCAATAGGAAGTTTTTCTGAGAGATAATGCAAAACCTCAGAAAGATCTGCAAGGAATCCATCTGTGTCAGCCTCTGGCACACTGAGCAGTCCCGTAAGAGTTGGTGCAGGATAGATGATGAGCTCAGCACCTTGTTGTTGGGCCCGCTGAGCATATTCCAGCATAGCCTGGGCGGTAAACTCAAAGTCTCCAGCCTGAGTATTCATTTGTGCAACTGCTATGCGCATACCATTCCTATCCTGAAGTACTTAATTTTTTTACCCAAAAACAAACAAGTGTAGTAATAAAAACGGAGCTGCAAGTAGCAGCTCCGTTGAAATTCACAGATAAGCTGTGCTTGTTAAGCAAGCGCTTAGCCTTAGAGGGAGACCTTCCAAAGACCGTGAAGGTTGCAGTACTCGTAAGCCTCAGCCTCAACACCCTCTTCAAGGGTGAAAGTTGCAACTGGCTCCTGGCCAGGCTTAAGCTGCACAATCTGAGCACCGTTCTCTGAAACAAGAGCGATAAACTCAATATAGTGCTCTTCGAGCATTGGATGAGCAACCTCGCCTACGCGGACGGTAACAGTGTTACCCTCACGAGTAACAAATGGAACATGCTTCTCTACTGCGGCGTCAGTAACGCCAGCCTGAAGAAGCTCAAGGCCTGCAGCCTCAACGTTGCCTGCAACGCCGTAAACAACAGCGCCTGTCTTCTTGTTACGATAAAACTTTGCGTCGATCATTTTTTCTCCTCTCACGACATCCGAAGATGTCAGAATTTCTTAAAAGTGCTGCTTAAATAGTAACAGTTATTATTTAATTGTTCCGTACGAATTTATAATTGACACAATCTAAACAATCTGCGCGTATCCGTTTTGACCAATAAAATCTTTGAGCTCAGTCAAAAGAACCATGCTACGTCCATCTATTCTGGTAGGAATTTCCATGCGCATAACATCTCCCATGTCTGTTTCTACCCTTATCTCAATGCAGTCCATGCCGGGATAGCGCGAGAAGATCTGTCCAAGTGTCTCGATAGCCTGTCTTTTAAGCTGAGAAGCAGGCATATGAATCACAAGTGTCTTTGGCGTGTTATTGGCACTGTTAAGCTCAATCGGATTAACTTCCTGAGCAATAACCTGGTCTCCTCTATCGGAGCGCTCCAACTTTCCAAGAACAGAAATAAAGATATCGCTTTGGCTCTCTCCAGTTTCTGGGTCAACATCTCCAGCAAGAAGTCTTGCAGCCTTCTTGTAGAGCTTAGGGAACATGACAATAGT
>CABKMA010000079.1 GCA_902373375.1 uncultured Atopobium sp. | reverse complement strand
TGGTCTCTGGATACTCGTACTTAATCCACATAGCCTTAGCTGCGTCGATTGGAGAACCGCCACCGATAGCAATGATCCAGTCTGGCTGGAACTCAGACATCTTAGCAGCGCCGCTCATAACGGTCTCAACGGAAGGATCGGACTCGACGCCCTCAATGTGAGCAACCTCAAAACCTGCGGACTTAAGGTCATTCTCGATGTCATCAAGGAAGCCGCCGCGACGCATGGAGCTGCCACCGGAAACGATAACTGCCCTCTTACCCTTGAGGTTCTTAACCTCGTGACGAGCGCCCTCGCCAAAATACAGATCGCGTGGATTTGTAAAACGTCCCATAAAAACCTCTCCTTAACTATGTGCCACTTCCCTAAGCGGCTAGCGAAGCCATTCTTCGCAATTACTTCTTTTCAGCATTTTCATTTTATCTTATTTAGGACAACTGTACATAAATGAGAATGTCGTTTTATGCAATAGGTTTTATGCAATAGTATTCAGAGCTTATGCAGTCATCAGCCAAAATACCGCCCATCTGGCGAGAAACCCAACCACTCCAAACATTCACGCACGCCATCACAACTTTTTCCGACGCTCACAAAGTTGCTTTCGAGCCTCAATAACCTGCTATATCATTATGTAAAAGAGAAAGGAATCTTGTGGCGTTTGACCCAGTAAAAGAAGATTACCAGCGGCTTATTCTCCGTTTTTCCCGCACGCAAGCCAATGATAAGGGCGGCGTTGCCACGCTGATGAAAGACTTCAACTGGCGTTTCTCCAACGACCGCGATTCTCTTCCTCAAACCGATGAAGACCGCGCATTCCATCTGGTTGCACAAGCAGCTGAGATTGTTGATTATCGATTGCCGTTTACTGAAGAATCTCAAGCTCAAGCCCTTATCGATCAAGGAAAGCGCCTTCTCAACCAGGCAATTCAGCTGGACCCTAACTGCTTTGACGCCCAACGCATGCTCTGCGCTTCAAATAGCAAGCTGTTTGATACCTACTACCAGTTCCTTGTGGAGAAACTCCCCCAGGTAGAAGCTGCATGCTACCAAAAGGCGCAGGAGTCCTCGCAGAGCCTCCCTGCTGAACAGGCAGAGCTTGCCCAGCACCTGGCCATCAACCCCTATAAACGTTGGCTGGCAACACTTTCTTCTCGCGCTCTGATTTGTGGTCGTAACAAAGACGCTATTGCATATGGCGAGAAACTCCTGGAACTTGATGCGTCAGATGCTGCCGACGCTCGTTTTACACTTGCACTCGCATACGCAAAACTTGAGGATGAGGATGCCCTCGACAACCTCATGGATACCTACCGTAAGTTAGATCCTCCTCGCGGGGCGGATGATCCGTGGATTTTACTTGCTCGCCTGGCCATTCACTTTAAGAAGCGTGAACTAGTCGAGGCAGAACACTATCTTGACCTGCTGATTGAGCGCTATCCCGAGGCAACGCTTTGTTGTTTTGTGCAGAAAGACTTGCCTGAAGGAGAGTTTTCTCGCCTTAATGTACTTCCCTACTCAGAGGATGAGCTCATCATTGCCATTGCAGAGGCAACTGTGTTGCTGCAAGAAGGAAATGACCTGATAGGACGCGGTGTTCTTGGTCGTTGGCTTGCTGATCAAGTGAGGATAAGAGATCCAAAGACCGTTGAGCTTGCAGAAAAAGAATTACAGATGCAGGCAAATGCCTTGTTCTCTTCTGATGATTTGTTCTCCAATGGGCCACAAACAGGCGGTCCACATATCGACGGACCAAATAATCCGCACTCAGGTGGTGATGCAGAGTGATTAAGCATTCCGCTAACGATATGGTCAGTGAGCAGGTAGATCGCCTGGTAGCTAAGTGCGCGCAAGAAAAGAACATCGTATCTGAGGCTGCTCTCTACGAGTTAAAGCTTGCGGTAGAAGCTTCCCCTGAAGACTTCATTATGGACGAAGAAGAAAAAGCTTTTGCTCAATACGTCAATGTCATTGGCAGATATCAGGCGGGAATTACTAAAGAAATTGACTCCGATGCTGACTTCTTCTCAAGCCGCATGGACCTGCTTAACCTTTTGCATAATCAGCTGACAAATATTACTGAAAACCCAGATCTTTCTGGCACTAGCATCAACCTTGAAGCTCAGCGAATTCTTGCGCAAATCTCCAACAATCATCCTGCAGCAATCCTCAACGACCTACTTGACCTGCAAAAAGAATTTGACCCCATCTTTAGGCCAAAACTAGAACAAGCAAAGCAAAATCTCGGTGACGCCTGGAGCTGCGCTGAGGCACGTCCACTTTTGCGCCTCTACGCACAGATTGCCCAGGTTGCAACAGATTGTGCTTGCTTCAAGATTTCCAAAAAAGCCTGTGAAGATCTCTTGTTCTTCTCGCCAACAGATTTGCTGGGTGCACGTTTTACCTTGGCATATGTTCTTGCTCGCCTGGAAGATGAGGAAGGGCTCCACAAGCTTGACGAGAGTTGCGGGTATCAGTCAAATGCCTGGATGCGTCTGGCGTTTACGCTGCTGTTCTTCAAGTTAAATCGCATGCCCGCGGCAAAGCGCGCGCTGAAAGGCTTTGTCAACCTCGGCGAGGGGGCAGCGTATGCGCTGCTCAGACCATCTTTTGTTGATCTCTACATTCCGTGCAGGATCAACTTTACGCCTGATACGTTTGCCGAAAATGTTATCGCAGTTCACGAAGCTGAGGCGATTATCGCTGACGTGCCGGAATTTATTTCATGGGCAGAGTCGGTACCTGGTGTAACTCAGAGCGCTCGAGACTACGCATTTAAGGCCGGTCTGGACTGGTGGGAAAACGAAGAATAGATGAAAGCCCAAAATCGTACCGTTTAGCCCTAGAAATCTGCAGCATCTTTGCTATACTTTTTCTTCGCGTCCCCATCGTCTAACGGTTAGGACATCGCCCTTTCAAGGCGGCAATACGGGTTCGATTCCCGTTGGGGGCACCATA
>CABKMA010000078.1 GCA_902373375.1 uncultured Atopobium sp. | reverse complement strand
TAAGCGTATCGCCCGTCTTTACGCCGTTGACGTTGATATTCTCGCCATAGAAAGCCTTGAGCTCCTTGACGCCCTGAGGTGCGCTTGCGTAGACCTCGGCGTTTGGCGCGAGCTCCAGAATGCGAGGAACGCTACCGGAGTGGTCCATCTCAATGTGGTTGCAGATCAGAACGTCAATCTTTGCTGGATCGATAATGCTCTTGATGCGCTCGATCAGCTCCTCTGAGAATGGGCGCTTGACGGTATCAATGAGCGTGACCTTCTCGTCCAGGATAAGGTATGCATTGTAGGTAATGCCCTGCTCAGTGGTGTAGCCGTGGAACTCGCGAGCGTTCCAGTCAAGGGCGCCTACAAAGTAGACATCGGGTTTGATTTCAACAGAACTAAGCATGTGTCCTCCAAAGACCACAGTGCGAAAATTTGACACTACAAGGATATCATTTGCCGGCTCGTGAATGTATGTTCACGTAAACTTTTCAGATAACTTTACCCCAATAGATTATGAGAAGTTAAGGTTATGACTATCTATATTTTCTGTAATGAATACTAAAAATAAAGGCTATCACCACAAGAGTAATGCAGCCTAGACCAACATAAGTTGTTCCAAATCCTGAAAGGTCTAAGGCAACTCCAATTAACGGATCCGAAACCACTGATGCGATTTCTTCGATCTGATTTGATACAGAAAGTAATGTTGCGCGATTATTCTCTTCAGCAATTAAATTCATTTGATTGTTTATCAGAATACTTAAGGTGGTTGAAAATAAATTAATTGCTACATAAGTAAAAATACATACGTATATACTTGAGATTAGCCCAGCGCATAGCATCAAGATTGCAATCACGGAAAGAATAGCTAAAATAACGAGAAATTCTACGTTTCCTGAAAACGAAATAATATCTCCAGCGGATTTCTTATAAGAATCTTTAAGTGTTTTTACTATCTTTGCCGTAAGCCTCGATCCAAAAAACTCGCCTAAACTTGCGGCAGCAGCAACAATCCCTAAGAACTTTATATCAAATCCCATACTGGTTAAATTTGGGGCAATAAACTGGCTGTAATTACTAACTAAAATTAATGAAATTGCTGAAACCGTACAAAGCGAAATAAATATATTTGTTTTTACAATCTTTATAAGTTCCTGAAAAAATGTCTGTACATTTTCTTTCAGATTCAATTTACTAGTTCTAGTCCTTATAAATCCATCTTCTTCTGGTAGGCAATTATTTCTCCTATTAGGACTTACACTATTTTCTTTAAATTCCAAAGTGACTAATAGCCCAAGAAAATATACAAAGATTGAAATAACAAAAGGAATCAAAGGATTGATACTAAAAAGAACAGGAGCTATTAAACGAACAGTAATTCTAATAATCGACTGAACTCCTGTCATTTTTGAAAGAATTAGAGCATATATTCCATTCTTCCCATCCATCCTAAAATTTGCACTTGTTGCTTCGAAAAGAAAAGCACTTCCAGCTCCTGACTGTGACGCATTTGCTAAAGAAAAGAACAATTCAGAAGCTACCATCAGTAAAAAACTATTTGCTAAGGTTAAAGTCACTATTGCCACAAGTCTAGAAAAAGAAGCAATTTTTAAAACAATATGATGTCCGCAACGATCGGATATCCATCCTGTTGGAATCTCAAGCACAGCCGTAGCTATTGCTCCAACACTCTGAACTAGTGCAATATCAAAATAACTTAAACCGCGCCAAAGATAATAGAGGGTTAAGATGGTCCAAATCAGAACGCTTGAATTAATATAATTTGACCATTCGTAGAGCAGAATGTTCTTTTCTGTTGTTGCTAACCTTCCTTCAAACATTCATTTCCTCTTTAGATTATTTCTATCCCTCTATTTTTATTTCCCCATATTATAAGATCTCCAAATTGAATTATTTCCAACTATCCTATTGCTTTAGTGGGGCTAACTTAAAGTAATGCTCCCACAGAAATTTTTTCCTTACTGCCATATTCTTTTGACAGTGCTAACATAATTTACATAGGTGAAACATACGTATCCGGAGAGGGGAACCTATGAAAATGCTACGTGCAATGCGTGAGCCACTGAAGTACGTTCAGGGCAAAAATGCTTGTCTCGAGTTTGAAAAAGAGATGGGCTACATGGGAAAGCGCTTCCTGTTTGTTTGCTCTAACAGCGGCTACAAAGCAGCTCATGACATGATTGAGCAGAGCTTCGAAGGCAAGGGCGACTATTACCGTCGCTATGAAGTCTTCGGTGGCATCTCTTCCAAAGGCGAGATTAACCACATGAAGGCTATCGTTGAGGAGGACAACATCGACGTAGTCGTCGCAATCGGCGGCGGTAGCGCTGTTGACACTGCAAAGGCAACCGCATATTACACTGGTAAGCGTATCGTTATTCTTCCTACCGTTGCAGCTACCGACGCTCCATGCACCGGCCTCTCCGTTATTTACAACGATGACGGTTCCTTTGACAAGTACCTCTTCTACCCACAGAACCCAGATGCAGTTATGGTCGACACCCAGATCATCGCAAACGCACCTGTTTCCTTCCTGGTAGCAGGCATGGGCGACGCACTGGGCACCTACTTTGAGGGCCGCGCATCCATCCGCACTGAGTCTCCTTCCCTTGAGGGAACCGGCATTACTCGCGTTGGTATGGCAATTGCTAAGGAGTGCTACCTCACCCTTCGTGATTACGGTTCACAGGCAATTAAGGCTTGCGAGAACAACGTTGTAACCCCAGCTCTTGAGGCTATCTGCGAGGCTGCCGTCTACATGAGTGGTGTCGGCGCTGACAACGTTAACTGCGCAGCAGCTCACTCCTTCTACAACGGCCTCACTTCCCTTGGTGGCCACAGCGTACCTCACGGCAACTGCGTTGCTTTTGGTACCCTGGTCCAGCTTGTTCTTGAGGGCGTTCCTCAGGAGGAGTTTGACGAGGTCCAGGACTTCTGCCTTGAGGTTGGTCT
>CABKMA010000077.1 GCA_902373375.1 uncultured Atopobium sp. | reverse complement strand
GTGTAGAAGACGTCCTCTTTTGGCTTACCTAGCATGAATCCTCCAATAAATTTGAGTGGTTCAATAGAACTCGTAAAAACAGTTATAAGTACTTAGAAAAACATCAGGAACAGTTTTGCAAAAAGAAAACCAATAAGTCCGCAGCCCGGGAAGGTAAATACCCATGCTGCAACCATTTCTTTTGCAACACCCCAGTTAACAGAACGCATATTTTTAGCAGCGCCCGCACCCATCATCGCAGTCATTTTTGTATGAGTTGTTGAAACAGGCAGGCCAGTCAACGTAGAAAGTAGCAAAGACGCAGATGCTGAGAAAGACGCAGCAAAGCCCTGATAACGCTCAAGCTTTACCATTTCCATTCCGACTTTTTTAATAATCTTTCTTCCGCCAATTGCGGTTCCAATTGCCATGAGACCAGCACAAAGTACTTGAAGCCAAAGTGGAAATACATCTGCGCCGGAAGCGCCATTACCTGCAGAGAGGGCAATTGCAAGCATAGCAATAGACATGAACTTCTGGCCATCTTGCGCACCATGCATGGCTGCAACAAAAGCTGAGCCGACTACCTGTAAGTGGCCAAACATCTCATCAGCACGTTGGCGATTAACGTGTACACAAAGCTTATTAATTGCTTTCACGATAATCCAACCAGCTGCAAAACCAAGTGTTGTGGAGAAGAACAGTCCAATAAGGACCTTGCTCCACTCAGCCCAGTTAACAGCATTAAAGTCACCATGAATAGCAAGTGCTGCTCCAGTAAGACCCGCAATAAGCGCATGAGATTCAGATGTTGGAATACCCAGTGCCCAAGCTCCAACTGCCCAGGTAACAATACCTACGCAGCCTGCAGCTAGAGCAACAAGTGCCTCATGATTATTGCTACCAAAGTCAACCATGCCCACGATAGTGTCTGCAACTGCGGTTGAAATAAGACACATAGCCACTAAGCCAACAAAGTTGCACACAACGCTCATGATAATTGCTTTGTTTACTTTGATTGAACGAGTTCCAACTGCCTCTGCAATAGCATTAGCCGCATCAGTTGCACCATTGACAAAAATGCATCCAAAAACAAGGACAATGACGAGGGCCAAAAATGGATTGGCAACCATCATCTCAAAAAAGTGTCCGAGAGTTATCATTCGGTACCTTTCAAGCCACTTTTACAACGGGGACAATGATAATCGAAATATCACAAATTTATGTTTAAAAACATTCGGATAGCTAAATCAGCGTAAGTTATCTCTTTAGCTTTAATATTCCTCTTGTGAAAATTAAAAGTTATCCCAGTTTGCTAAGAAAGCTTTTTGATTATAGCTGCAGTAATTTGAGCAGAACGCTCAGAAGCCTCACGCTCAAACGTTAAATAATCAACACTTGAAGTAGTACCTGGCTTATCGGACATAAGTCTAATTACTACAAAGGGCGTATGGTTAAGCCAAGCAACCTGAGCAATTGAAGCGCCTTCCATTTCACAACAATCAGCTCCAAATGTTGTGTAAATATGGTCCGCTAATTCTGATGAGCTTACAAACTGGTCTCCTGAGGCAACGCGACCAGAGATAACCTGCAGTTCAGGAGCTATTTCTTGCGCTGATGCAAGAGCATGCTCTACAAGGTCCTCATCTGCTTTAAACGAGAAAACCGGAAGACCTGGAATTTGACCAGCAGCATAATTAAGAGGTCCAACATTCATATCGTGTTGAACTAAATCAGAAGAAATGACAATATCCTCTACTCTTAACTCAGGACTGAGCAGACCTGCAATACCAGTATTGATAACATGCGTTACGGCAAATGTATCAATCAAAATCTGTGTGCATGCTGCGGCATTTACCTTACCAATTCCCGACTGTACAACAACTACAGGAACTTCTCCCAAAAAGCCTTCAACAAATTGCATACGAGCCTGCTCATACGTACGCTCAATGGTCATCTGCTCTTTTAACAGGGCAACCTCTGGTTCCATGGCTCCAATAATTCCAATTTTCATGTTAGGCTCCTACTCCTGCAAGCCAACTGGAACCAGCCAGGGCTCGAACAATTTTGTCTCGTACACTCATGTCGTTTGCGTCATCTTTAATATGTGCATGAATAATGACGGTAATACCTGCTTCAGCAATGCTTGCAGCCTCAACCTCAATAGGAAACGTTCTATCAAGTTGAGATGCAACAGTTTCTTGGATTGTCTCGATAATTTCTTGCGTTACCGCATCTAAATCTGCTGATGGTTTAAGCACAATAGTTACAGAAACCTCAGTCACATCCCACCTTGTGCGATGTACCAGTGCGGTTTTGTTGAGAACAGAGTTAGGGATGATGTCCACTTTACCGCCACGGTCACGCACAATGGTAGAGCGCCAGTTCATGTCGATGACCTCGCCAGAAATGTTTCCAATACTTACCTGATCTCCTGGCTTAACCACGCCTCCCAGCATAAGGCCCAAGCCTCCCACCAAATTGGAAATAGTGTCCTGCAGGCCAAAAGACAGGGCAATAGACGTAACCCCCAAAGCAGTTACAAATGCTGTTGGTTGAATTCCAAAAACAGGCTGCAATACCGCGAGAATAGCAAACGCCCATATAATTCCACGAATTATATTGACAAAGATAGATGCCGACGGCAACTTAGACGAATCAAGAGCCTTTCTTGAGAGCTTTACCGCAAAATGCTCAATCAAAAACGCAATGAAAAATACAACTAAGAAGGTAACTACCCTGAAAATAAAATCTTGTGGAGTGAGGCCCAAAACCAAGCCGTCATGCATCAACATCATGGCTATCCCTCAATTTTGACTATTGGAGCAAAGCCCTTCATAAGCTTCTTTGTCTTATTAGTACGTGTAAACTTAACTTCAATAGTATCGCCTTGAACTGCTAAAACAATGCCCGGGCCAAAAGTTTTATGCGATACCTGATCTCCCACAGCAAAACTTGCAGAAGCACGAACTGGATCTTTCTGAATAGGAG
>CABKMA010000076.1 GCA_902373375.1 uncultured Atopobium sp. | reverse complement strand
TTACTACTCTTGGTTGGTATCCACTGTTTGCTGATGGCGATCAGCACCTTTACACCTACTTCTTTAGCACTAATGCAGCAAAGAAATCCTCCTTCTACAACAACCCAGAGTTTGACAAGCTTCTTGTTGAGGGTCGCTCTGAGTCTAACAAGGACAAGAGAACAGAGGATTACAAGGACGCAGACAACCTGCTTACTCGTACAGATTTTGCTACACTTCCTCTGTACTGGCCAAAGAACTCTTTTGTCGCTAAGAAGTATGTACAGAACGCTAAGGTTGGAAACTTGATTTATCACTTCTTTGATGTCGATATTGATACATCTAATTCCGATTACACCGTTCCAGAAAACTAAGCAGTAGTTTTGCTATAAACTTTAAAGCGGCATCTAAGGTTCTTGGATGCCGCTTCATTTTCTTGAGAGGGAGAGGAGCTCAAGAGTGAGATCGTTTTTAATCAAACGAATCCTTCAAGCAGTGAGCGTTGTAGTCTGTATTTCTGCTTTAACGTTTTTTGTCTTGAACATTGTTCCAGGTGATCCTGTAAGAGTCATGATGGGCGATATGGCTGATGATGCTACAGTACAGCAGGTTCGCCATACTATGGGTCTTGATAAGCCAATTCCAGAGCAGTATGCAAACTGGTTTGTAAAAATGCTTGGCGGAGATTTTGGAACTTCTTACACTCAAAAGCGGCCTGTCATTGCACTTTTGACAAAGGCCGTGGGCGTTACGCTGCGCTTGGCGGTATTTGCATATCTTTTTGCAATAATACTTGGTCTTTTAATGGGCATTCTCTCTGCAGTAAACCATGGTAAATGGCTAGATCGAACTCTTATGTCCGGTGCAATCTTTGGTATTTCTGCCCCTTCTTTTTGGGTGGCATTGGTACTTCAGATTATTTTTGCCTTGACGCTTAAGTGGTTCCCATTGTCTGGCGTCAAGACTCCATCTGCGTATGTTCTTCCTGTAATTGCATTGGGTTCTCGCTATGCAGCAAGCATTGCTCGCGTTACTAGAACCAGCATGCTGGATGTTTTAAATCAGGATTACATTAGAACCGCAGAAGCTAAGGGTCTTAAACGCTCCGCTATTGTTTTGAAGCATGCTCTTAGAAATGCGCTTATTCCAATCATCACCATTGCTGGATCTCAGCTGGGAGACATCCTTACAGGTTCCATTATTATCGAGCAGATTTTTAACATGAACGGTATGGGCAAACTACTTATTGACGCAATTAACGCTCGTGACCTGCCATTGATTCAAGGTAGTGTTATGTATGTGGCTATTATCTGTGTTGTGATTTATCTACTTGTTGATATTTTGTACGCAGTAGTTGATCCACGTATTCGTCTTGGAGAGGAGGCATCAGAGTAATGGCTTTGTTTACTAGTGATAAAAATAGCGAGAAGGTCCAAAAGACTGAGGCTGTACTTGAGGATGCCGCCAAGGCTCAAGAAGCGGAACAGGCCGCTACTAAGAAGGTCCGTGCGCGGAGCTATTGGCAGGTAAGCTGGAATATTTTTAAAAAGAACAAGCTGGGTATGATTTGCTTGGGTATCGTTTTGGCTTTGGCGATAATTGCTATTCTTGCTCCAGTTATTGCTCCTTATAGCTATAAAGATCAAAACCTGGTAATTCAGAATCAAAATCCAACAGCTGCTCACCTGCTTGGCACCGATGAGTACGGACGAGATATTCTTTCTCGTATTATTTATGGCTGCCAGATTTCTTTATCTGTTGGTATTGTCTCGCAGGTCATTGCGCTTTTTATCGGTTTTGTCGCAGGTGTTGCAGCAGGATATTATGGTCGCTGGGTCGATGCGGTAGTTTCTTTTATCATCCAGGTGTTTTCCAGTTTTCCGTTCTTGCTCTTTGCAATCTTGATAATGTTTGTTATGGGTCCAGGCCTCATTAATCTCTACATTGCGTTAGGTCTATTGATGTGGACGACTACGGCAAGGCTGATTCGAGGCGATGTTATGCGCCTAAAAAATTCTGAGTATATTCAGTCTTGTATCTTGTCCGGAGGTAATAGCTTCCGCATCATCATAAAGCACCTTTTGCCTAACAGTATTTCTACGCTGATTGTTGTTTCTACGTTAGGAATTCCAAGTGCAATTCTTTCTGAAGCCACTCTTTCATTTTTGGGTTTGGGCGTTCAGCCACCTGAGGCAAGTTGGGGCCAAATGATTGCGGCATCTCAGCCTTATCTAGCATCACAGCCTCTTTATAGTATTGCCCCAGGTATTGTCATTATTATTACCGTCATGTCTTTTAATTTGCTTGGTGACGCACTTCGCGATGCCCTTGATCCAAAGATGCGTTCTTAGAAAGGAGGTTACGTTTATGGCAGAAAACACAGATACTCTTGCACAAGAGAATGACCAGACAGCCGAGGCTACAGCCGTGTCGTCTGAACGCGTCATCGAAGGTCCAAATGGACAGTCAGTACAATTTTGCAGTATTGAAGAGCGCAAACTTGCACAAGAGACCGCTCTAAAAGAGCGAGAAGAGCAGTGCAAAAAGAATGTTCTTCTGGATGTTAATCATCTTGATGTCACGCTTTTCACTGAAGATGGCGCACTTCCTGCAGTAAGTGACCTCTCGTTTATTATGCGAAAAGGCGAGACGCTTGCGGTAGTAGGAGAGTCTGGCTGCGGTAAGTCCATGACAGCTCTGTCTGTTATGGGATTACTTCCTACACCTCCTGCGCAAATTACCGGTGGAGAAATCATTTTTGAGGGAACTGATCTGACCCAGCTTCCTCGAGGCGGCATGCGTGATTTTCGCGGTAATCGCATCGGAATGATCTTCCAGGAGCCGATGACCTCCTTGAATCCCGTTATGAAATCTGGTTTTCAGATTCGTGAGGGTATCCTTGTTCATAACCCTAATATGAGCAAAGAAGAGGCTAACAAGAAAGCTCTTGATATGATTAAGCTGGTGGGTATTCCTGCACCAGAGAAGGTTTTCTCGTCATATCCACATGAGCTTT
>CABKMA010000075.1 GCA_902373375.1 uncultured Atopobium sp. | reverse complement strand
TTACATACGAGGTGGTAACGCTTGCAACCTTCCAGCCAATACCATCACGAACAAGCTCAATGGTATAGTCAACGTTACCACCGTTAGAAAGGCTGACAGAAGCATTTACTGTTGAATGTGTCATGCTCTGATCAACACCGTTAATGGTAACGGCAGAGCTTGATGGCAAGCTATTGGAAATCTGCTGAAGCGTTGTGCTGGAAACAGAGCTAGAAACATAGCGACCAATATCGGTGCCCTGTGCCTTAGCGTTGAAAATATCCTGAACAACGGACTGCTGGGTTGGCCATCCGTAGCCACGATAGTAGGCATAACCAGCACCACCAACCACTAAGATAAGTAAGATAAGTATGGTAATGAAGACCTTAAGGCCAGTATGACGGTGTTTACGTCTAATCTTCTTATCTTTCTTGTCCTGCTCAATAATCTCCTGTTCAGTAATCTGGAAAAATCCAGTATCTTCTGCAGAAGGAATAAGTTCACCAGACATACCTGTAGGATCAAGTGGATCGTAGGCACCATAGCCAGCTGCCTGAAGAAAGGCGTCAGTCTCAGATGGCTTATCAGAAGCAATAGCGGTAATTGCTTTACGAGCAGCATCAAAAGCGGACTGCTGTTGATCAGACAGAATAAAGACACCGTCTGCAGTAGCATGGGTGAAAGCATCAACTGCCTCAGACATACGATTAGCTGCAACGTAAGCAAGACCAAGATCTGCATAAATCTTATTGGAGTTATCCAAAGGATTAGCAAAATCAATAGCAGTACGATACGCCTCAACTGCGTCAACAGGTCTGTTCAAACCCATAAAGCATGCGCCAAGGCTGCAGAGAGCAGACGAAGGATTAGGGTTCTTCTCGTCTACCGCAGCGTTTCTGTAAGCAATTCCAGCGTTACGAGTATCACCAATCTTCTCGTACGCAGAGCCTAAAGCAAGCTGTGCCTTATAAGGAGTTGCATAAGAGACATCCTGGACAGCATTAGTAAGAGCAGCAATTGCTTCCTGCACCCTACCAGCAGCCAAAAGAGCACGACCTTGATTGGTAGAGAGAGCACCAACCTTGCCGTAAGACGCATCAGAAAGTGCAGATTGATACGCAGAAGCAGCAGAGTCAAACTGTCCCAACTTCATATAAGCATTACCAAGAAGATGGTCAATTTGGCCATTTACCTCACCTGGCTCTTTGGCCACATCAAGCTGGCTGACAGCTACAAACCAGTCGCCCTGATCATATGCAGATTTACCTAACTCAAATGCCTGTTGATTCACAATATCCTCCAAGAGTCTGTGCGACTTGGCTTTAAGCGTTTTCTATTCTAATTGAATTGATGACATCGCCAATCTTTAACTGGGAAATGACATCCATTCCTTCTATAGTTGTACCAAATACGGTGTACCCAGAATCTAAACCATGCTGAGGACCAAGACAGAAATAAAACTGAGAGCCTGCAGAATTTGGATCTTGAGAGCGAGCCATGGCAAGTGCACCGTCAACATGAGAGTTGTTTGGATTAGTGCTGAACTCCTCTTTAATGCAATAACCAGGACCGCCTGTACCAGGTATACCATCAGGACCAGGATTG
Organism: uncultured Atopobium sp.; assembly: GCA_902373375.1. GTDB lineage: Bacteria > Actinomycetota > Coriobacteriia > Coriobacteriales > Atopobiaceae > Lancefieldella. The sequence continues at coordinate 1,539 of CABKMA010000075.1, read as the reverse complement.
CCAAGCACAACGTCCTCAACGCTCATCTCGCGAGTATTAGGGTCTCCTCCCTGAACAACAAAGCCAGGAACAAGTCGATGAAACTTAGTATCGTCATAAAAGCCAGACTCTGCGAGCTCGCAAAAATTTGCTACATGAATAGGAGCATTCTTACCGTCAAGCTGAACCTTAATGATTCCCTTGTTGGTATTAAAAACAGCTACCTCAGTACCAGTTACCTGACGCTCTGGCGTGTATAACGGATCAAATCCAAACATAATTCCTCCAGGCTTCTTTACATCTAAGAGAAAAAACGCGAGAAACCCTTAGTGATAGAGAACTTCTTTTCTAATCTAGTTATTTTACCAGTATGATGAGATTTTTGAAATTAAAGCAGATAAACAGCGAATTTTTACTACTTTTGCGGTTTCCAATTCACGTAATTTTCATCAAATAGTTTTTGATATGAGCTAGAACCACTGGAATCTCGGATGTTATCAACAGGTGCCAAGATACTCTCTTTGTCCTGAGCAGGATTGGATGATGCAACAGATTGCTTCCATCCCTCATTCAAAGCATCAGAACGATTACGAAGCCAGTTACCAAGCTTAGTTAGATTTTCAATGGACTGACGATAATTTCCATTTGAATCATCAAGACTAGAAAGGTCAGAAATAACGTTACTGATATCCAACGAAATCTGCTCGGCTTCTTGCTGACCGTCAGAACGCTCCTGAGTAGAGCCAGTAATTGCCACCTGATCAAATTTTTTCTCATTATCATCAAGGCGCTTTGAAAGGTCTCCCAGCTTCTGATAATCACTACCAAGAGCATCAAACACAGCGTCTGAACTTGTATTTTGTTGATCAGCTCCAGAGTCTTGACCTTTTAGATGTGTAACAGGAGTGGTGGTTGGAGTAGATGAGACTGGTGCTTCAACCTTTGCTCGATTATCTGTTGCCTGAGGATTCCACGGATGCGTAATGACAAAAATAGCAGCAACTATCAGCGTTGTGACGAGAAGTGCTGAAAGCAGAATAACACGCGTACGTGGAATTCCTTCCGCCTCTGGGAGATTTTCTTTTGAAGGCTCTGAAGGGATAGCTGATTCAAAACGGGGAGCTGGTCTGCGGCTTACCGAAGCAAACACGCTGGTAGCATCTGGGTCAACATCATCGGCTGCCATTTGTTGTTGGACTGTATAATCTGCTGCAGCACCAGAAGCTATACCGTGTTCAGCATCTGCGGGCGAATTGGTCTTCTCGCCAGGTGTTGGAGTCTTATCAATTTCTGGGAGTTTGATGTCACGCGTGGGTCTGATAGCTCTAGCTGGCCGAGTAGTAGACTCAACCTGAGGTAGAGGAAGACCGCACTTTGGGCAATTTTCTGCGTCACCAGTCACCAAGGCACCACAATGAGGACACCAGTGAGCTTGAGTAACAGGAATTCTTTGGGTCAAACTTAGATCAATCTGACAATGAGGACAGGTTAAAGCCCCCTCATCAACCTCAGATCCACAGTTTGGACAACGCATACACCCTCCACAACTCTTTGCTTGTG
>CABKMA010000074.1 GCA_902373375.1 uncultured Atopobium sp. | reverse complement strand
GTTAAGGTGGGGGAGAGTTGCACGGTTGCTGCGCTAAAGGGTGTAGGTGCCGTGAAACGTCGCATCATGGACATGGGCCTTACTAAAGGCACTGAGGTTCACGTCAAAAAGGTAGCTCCACTGGGAGATCCAATTGAACTTACGGTCCGTGGCTATGAGCTTTCCATCCGTAAGGATGAAGCTGCAAGCATTGAAGTAGTAGACGTTCACGAAGTAGAGGAAGCCTAATGGCACAAAAGACTATTATCGGTCTTGCAGGTAATCCAAACTGTGGCAAGACCACCCTATTTAATGAGCTTACAGGATCAAATGGTTATGTTGGCAACTGGCCAGGCGTTACCGTTGAGAAGAAGCAGGCAAATTGGCGCGCCGATAAGGATGTTACCTTTGTCGACCTTCCTGGTATCTATTCTCTGTCTCCTTATTCACCTGAGGAGCAGGTATCACGTGACTATCTCATTAACGAGCGTCCTGATACTATCATTGACCTTCTCGATGTTACTAACCTAGAGCGTAACCTTTACTTAACAACTCAGGTTCTTGAGGCTGGTCGTCCTGTTGTTCTTGGTCTTAACATGGTTGACCTTCTTAAAGAGTCTGGCGATGTTATTGATATTAAAGAGCTCTCCAAGCGACTTGGTGTTGAGGTCATTGAGGTTTCTGCACTTCACAACAAAAATATCGATACTTTGGTAAAGACTGCAATTAAGGCTGGCCAGGAGGGAACTCCTGCTGAGGGCGTTAAGTGCTTTACCCCAGAGGTAGAGGAAGCTCTTGGTAAAATTGCTGCTGCAATTGAAGACCTAGCTCCAGCATCTCTTTCTCGCTGGTATTCAATTAAGGTCTTTGAGCGCGATGCAAGCGCAATTGCCCCTCTTAATCTTTCTGCCGAGAAGACCGCAGAAATTGAGAAGATTATTTCTGCAGTTGAGAAATCTCGTGATGACGACGCTGAGTCCATCATTACTTCAGATCGTTATGAGTGGATTGCTGGCGTAATGGCAGCTTGTGTCAAAAAGGCACCCAAGAAGCTGTCTACTTCCGAGAAGATTGACCGTGTTGTCACTAACCGTATTCTCGGTCTTCCTATTTTTGTTATTGTTATGTCCCTGGTGTACTTTATCTCTATTTCTACTGTTGGCATCAATGCTACTAACTGGGTCAATGATAATCTGTTTGACAAAGGTTTTCACGTATTAGGCATCGGAGATGCAGAGTATAGTCAGGCAAAAGATGATTTTGATTCGCATCATTATTCTGATTTAATCGATGCTTATTTAAATGCAGCTGATAAAGATGGCATTGATACTACTGAGGTGCGTGCTGCAATTTCCGCAAAACAGTGGGATTCAGAGGCTATTACTAAGTTTGAGGATGAAGCATCTCAAAAGAGCGTTGTCGCTACAAGTGCTCCCGTACATGATGAAGATGGCAATTTTGTTGATACAGATGGTAATCCTCTTAAGGTTGATTCGAATGGCAATCCAATTCTTGCTCAAGGTCAAGAACTTCAGACATTGGGTGGCGTAACTACCGACGGGTTTAAAACAGCTGTTACAGGAGCTGCTTCAGAACCAGACGCATCTCAGTATGGTATTTATGTTCCAGGCCTTCCTACACTTGCCCGAGGCGCTCTTGAGGGTGCTGGCGCAAGCCCCATGGTCACTAGTCTTGTAGTTGACGGTGTTATTAATGGCGTAGGCGCTGTTCTTGGCTTTATTCCACAGATGTTTGTTTTGTTTGTTATGTTGTGTTTCTTGGAAGACTGCGGATATATGAGCCGCGTTGCTTTTGTTATGGACCGCGTCTTCCGTCGTTTTGGTCTATCAGGTAAGTCTTTTATTCCACTTCTTATTTCCTCTGGTTGTGGTGTTCCTGGCGTTCTTTCTACTCGTACTATTGAAAATGAGAAAGATCGTCGCATGACGATTATGCTTACCACTATGATTCCATGTTCGGCAAAACAGCCTATTATTGCGTTGATTATGGGTGTTCTTATTGGAGGAACTACCGCTTGGTGGGTTGCTCCAGCCTTTTATTTCATGGGTGTAGCTGCGATTGTTATTTCTGCAATCATGCTTAAGAAAACTAAGGCTTTTGCGGGAGAGCCAGCACCATTTGTCATGGAGCTTCCTGATTATCACATGCCTTCTCTTAAGTCTTGGGCAATGCATATTTGGGAGCGTATTTCTGCGTATGTTATTAAAGCCGGTACCATTATTTTTGCTGCAGCAATTGGAATTTGGGTTTTATCCAATTTTGGTTGGGCCAACTGGGACGGCGCAAATGGAGTATTTGGCTATCTTCCAGCTATTCAGGGCGCTCCTGACAATGTTTTGGACTTCTCTTTGCTTGCTGCTATTGGAAATTCTATTGGTGGTATCTTTGCTCCTCTCGGATTTGGAAATTGGCAGGCAACGGTAGCTTCTATTTCTGCTTTGATCGCAAAAGAGAATCTTGTTTCTACCTTTGGTGTTCTTTACGGTCTTGGTGATGCAAGCGAGAAGTCTGTTACCATGTGGACTGGTTTTGCTGGTATGTTCACCGATGCTAGTAGTATTCTCCACGTTGGCGCAATGTGTGCATTTGTGGCATTCAATATGCTTGACGCACCTTGCTTTGCTGCAATAGGTTCTATTCGTCGACAAATGAACGACTCTAAGTGGTTCTGGTTTGCTATTGGTTATCAGTGCACCTTTGCATGGATTGTTGGCCTGATGATCAATCAGTTCTGGGAGTTCTTTGTCCTTCGTTCCTTTGGTGTGTGGACTGTTGTTGCCTTCATCTTCTTGGCAGCAATTCTCTTCCAGCTTTTGCGTCCAGCTCCAAAGTGGGATAAAAAAGACGAAAAGATTCTTACCAATCTTAACGAAGTAGCAAAAGCATAAGGTTGCTCACGTAATAAGCTAACCTGATCTCCCGCATCAATGTGGTGCGGGAGATTTTTTATAACTGGTATCTTGAACTTTGTTAATGCTAAGATAAAAATCCATAGAAATGTAAACTATGTCTAACTTTTTGTAGAGTTTGCAAAATTAGGTAAATAATCCTTGTAAGTTTTCCTAGGTTAACTTATTATGGTTTCAAGCAATTTAGTTGCTTGTTTCTTTCAGGTTCCCGTAGCTCGAAGAAAGACCCTCTCCCTTTCTTGCGAGCGTAGAACACGAGCCGCTGA
>CABKMA010000073.1 GCA_902373375.1 uncultured Atopobium sp. | reverse complement strand
TCTGGAAGATCTTGAGGACTGGTAATCTCAATCATAGTTCCATCGGTCTTATAGACGTGATAGTCAACAGAGGGACTGGTAGCAATCAAGTCCAGATCAAACTCACGCTCAAGACGTTCTTTAACAACTTCCATGTGGAGAAGACCCAAAAATCCAACTCTGAAGCCAAAACCTAAAGCCACAGAAGTTTCTGGTGACCACGTGAGCGACGGATCGTTGACGTGCAACTTATCAAGTGCATCACGAAGATTCTCGTATTGCTTATTATCAACGGGGAAAAGACCAGTAAATACCATCGGTTTTGCTTCACGGTAGCCTGGCAGTGGTTCTGCACATGGATTTTGCTTATAGGTAAGCGTATCTCCAACGCGGACAGCTTCAGGGTCTTTAAGGCCAGTTACTACATGGCCAACTTCACCAACAGAAAGCTGATCAACCGCCATCTCAAGAGGTCTCTTAGCGCCAACTTCTTCAACAAGAAAAGGCATAGAGCCTTGCATCATAAGAAGCTGATCGCCTGCTTTAATTGAGCCATCAAAAACACGCACCGTTGCAACGACGCCTCTGAACTGGTCAAAGTACGAGTCAAGAATAAGCGCCTTAAGAGGTGCCGTAGGGTCTCCCTTTGGAGGGGAAACCAAATACACCAAAGCCTCAAGAAGCTCATGGATACCCTCACCAGTCTTGCCGGAGACATATACCGCGTCATCAGCTGGGATTGCAAGAACATCTTCAATTTCTGCACGAACCTCTTCAGGACGAGCAGATGGAAGATCAATCTTATTAATTGCAGGAACAATGTCCAGATTGGCATTCATAGCCAGCATTGCGTTTGAGACAGTCTGTGCTTCAACGCCTTGCGTTGCATCAACAACCAGCACTGCACCCTCGCACGCAGCCAAAGACCTTGATACCTCGTAAGTAAAGTCAACATGGCCTGGAGTGTCAATCAGATTAAACTGATAGCGCTCTCCATCATCTGCATCATACATAACACGGACAGCGTTTGATTTGATAGTAATCCCACGCTCACGTTCAATGTCCATAGTGTCCAAAAGCTGTGATTCCATATCGCGTTCTTCAACGGTATGAGTAAGCTCTAGAATACGGTCACTGATGGTAGATTTACCGTGATCGATGTGTGCAACAATAGAGAAGTTGCGAATATGTGAAGTATCCTGTGTATTCATAAGGAAAATAATAGCGTAAACTACCCCCTTCGTGCTATACTTCAACAGCTGCCTCAAACGTGTCTCAGCGAAGAGGCCTCACATTGTAATCACCGAAAGGAACCGCACGTGGCTAACATCAAGTCTCAGAAGAAGCGCATTCTCACCGCTGAGAAGGCACGCCAGCGCAACAAGGCTGTCCGTTCCGAGCTTAAGACTGCTATTAAGGCAGTTCGCTCTGCTGTTGAAGCAGGCAAGCTTGAGGACGCACAGGTTGCAGCTAACAAGGCATCCCGTCTTCTTGACAAGGCTGCTTCTAAGGGCATCGTACACAAGAATCAGGCTGCTCAGCGTAAGAGTGGCGTTCAGAAGCTTGTTAACACCCTTAAGTAGTTCTTATCTACTTTTACTTTTTTAAAACGGACTCCTTGGAGTCCGTTTTTTCTTACTTGAATTCTTCGAATCTACACATTTGAGACGCCACAGAGAGCAAAAATAAGCTTGGTCATTATGGTTGTTTTATCTTCTCCACTCTTAAGACCACGTTCTGCATCTGCGCAAAAGCCCAGAATATGTTCAAGCTCTCCATCTGAAAATTGGCGTGCCCATCGTGCATAGTTTCTCACTTGCCAGTCCTGTTTACCTAAAACAGACGCAATTTCCCGCTCTGTACCACGCTTAACCATAGATCTGGCGCAAATAAGCTCTCTTACGCGTCCAGTCATAAGCGACAGATTGCCAATTGCTCCTGACTCATCCATTTGACTGTAAAGCTCCAAAGCTTTTTGGGCATTTCTCGCCGATAAACTGTCGAGAAAATCCCATGGCTTAACCTCAGTTACTCGTGCAACATGAGTTTCTACAAATTGAACGTCAATTGCACCAGGACGACCCAGCAGAGCTGCTAGAGATTTGACTTGAGAATCAAGCATGGTGGTATTATCGCCCACACGACTTACAAGTTCATTGGCCACATTTGCTGAAATTTGTAGCCCATACTTTCTTCCAAGATCCTCTATATATTTAGGTAATTCATTTCTAGTAATAGCACCACAATTAATAACAGCTAATTTACCTAGAGCCTCAACTGCCTTATAGAGCCTTGTTGTTTTGGCGAGTTTGCTTGCAGAAAGCATCAACGTAGTAGTTGGATTAGGATTCTTTAAATACTCAATAAGAGCCTCTGATACAGATTTAGGTAACTTACCTGCGTCATCGATAACAACAATTCTCCTAAAATCACCCATTGGAAGTGTCTGAGCAGATGTTAAAACAGATTCAGAAGTTAACTCCGCATTTACAGAAATCTCATCAAGATTAAACGTAATAAAGCTCTGATTAAGACGGCTCTTAAGCTTGTCTATAGCCCTTGCACGCTTCATCTCATCAGGGCCAACAGCCAAATATGCAGCTAGTAGCTTAGCCTGCTCCGCCATCTTTTTCCTCCTCTAAATCTGTATCTACTTTAGCATGTTGCACACTCACCCTAGGTCCATGTTCCCCAGGAAATACAGTGACGTCTCCATAATCTTTGGTGCAATAAAACCTTGCTCCAACACCCTCTAAGATATCTACCGCTTCCTGTTTAGGATGACCATAACGATTATTCTTTCCAGCACTTGCAACTGCTACCTCGGGTTTTAGCACACGAGCTGTATCTGGATAAAGCGACTTTGCGGCTCCATGATGTCCAACTTTTAAGAAATCTATATCACCCACATCACCTGCATCCACAGTTTCTTTAGTCTGATCTCTTTCGGCATCACCTGTTAAGAGTGTGGTAAGAGTGTTTTGACCATCGTTATATGTCACATACAGCTCTACTGACGCATCATTTGCTTCTTGAGCCTTATAGCCCCTATGTGGCCACACAACACGGACATGAAAGCGACCGACATCAAACTCATCACCATATAAAACTTCATAGGAGCCACTGCCAGAAATCCTCTGAATAGCCCTCTGAAGTTCAGGTTTTTCTTGTTTTGTTATTCCTTCTCCAACTAATACCCGGCCTGCCTTCACCGAACCAACCATATACCTCACGCCGCCAGC
>CABKMA010000072.1 GCA_902373375.1 uncultured Atopobium sp. | reverse complement strand
GCTATTAACACCATTGGACCTGGCTACACCGCTGCAATTTCAGCTTTTTATCCTGCAGTTGGTTCGGTTTTAGCATGGCTTTTGCTCAAAGAAAAGATGAACTTAAAGCAGGTTATTGCTCTTATTGTTGCTCTTGTTGGTGTCATGGTTATTGGTCTCTCAACAGCAGCAGGCGAGGGTAACGGAAACGTTCTTGTGGGTATCTTGGGCGTTGCTGCTTGTGTCTTTGGCTGGGGCTCTGAGGCGGTTATTTTGGCTTGGGGTATGCAAGACGATGCTGTTGATAATGAGACTGCTCTTCAGATTAGGGAAACCACCTCTGCATTTGCATACGGCCTTCTCGTCTTGCCATTGGCTGGTTCCGTTGATTTTGCTGCACAGGTTGCACTAACTCCTGCTAATGGCGTTGTCTTTATTGCTGCTCTTGCAGGTACTGCCTCATATCTCTTTTACTACAAGGCAATTGACGCCATTGGCGCTTCTCGCGGTATGGCACTGAACATTTCTTACTCTGCGTGGTCGGTAATTTTTGCGGCTCTTGCAGGTATTATCTTGCCAGCAATTATGCCTGAAGCAATTCCATCTCCACTGGTTGTAATTTGCTGCATTGTCATTATTGTAGGAACGGTTCTTTCTGCAACTCCAGACTGGAGTGAGCTCTTTAGTAAAGAATAGATTAGCTTTATTCAAACAAACTAAAAAAGACCCGTAGCTGTTGTGAACTGCGTCCCAAAACTTGGACGAATTTAATACAGAGCTAGGCCACCAAGGACTGATTCCGGAACTCCTCCGGGGTCAGTCCTTTTAGTTTAACTTGACGCCTTTGTGTATTCCAGTACATAACATATGCGTCCAAATCTGCTTTGAAAGACTCAAAGTTAGGCCACGTTCTTCCTCGGAAGAACTCGTCTTTCATATGACCAAAGACCTGCTCGGTGGCACCGTTGTCTATGCAGTTACCCTTTCTGGACATGCTCTGGACAACTCCTGCATCTTTCAGTCGCTTACACCATGCGCTGTGCTGGTATTGCCAACCCATATCGCTGTGCAGAATCGGAGTTACGCCTTTAGGTATCTTCGCTAAAAGTTGATCGAGAAGAGCTTTTTGCTGAACCATGTTTGGACCCCTCGCTGTGCTCCATGCGACAATCTCTTTACTTCCAAAGTCATAGACGGGAGCAAAGTACGCCTTGCCCCACGGCTGCTTGAACTCTGTGACATCGGTACCCATCTTCTTCCACGGTCCATCGGCAAAAAAGTCGCGTCCTATGACGTTTTCAAAGGTCTTACCGACAACACCTTTATAGGAGCTATAGCGGTGATAGTCTGTCTCACGTCGTATCTTACAGCGAACACCCATCTCACGCATGATTTTAAGAACAGTCTTGTCGGCGATTCTTACACCCAGTTCAGCGCGCAGACACATGGCTATCTGTCTGTGACCGCATCCGTTTGTAGTACGCGAGAAAATCTCTGCAACCGCGCGGTGTAGCTCTGGGCGTGTTGGCTTTACTGGGTGAGCTCGTGCGTAGTAGTAGGTAGACCTTGAAAGCCCTGAGCACTCCAGCAAATAGGACAAAGAGTATCCCTCGACCCGCAAAGCACTCACAATCTCAGCCTTTACCCCGGTCAGAGCTCGTCTTTCTCGACCAGGGCGCGCAATTTTTTTAAGTAGGCTACCTCGGTCTCGAGCCTGCGGCAGCGCTCCTCAAGTTCCTGCTCGCGGGTGCGTTTCTGTGGCTTGGATTTAGAGCCTTTAGGTCTTCCTTTTGGCTTTGGCTTAAGAGCCTCTGCGCCACCTGTACGATAGAGCTTGCACCAGAGCTTAAGTGGTGCCAGCGACATAATCTTAAACTTGGCCATCGCTTCAGTCTTTGTCATGCCGTCCTCAATGACAGCTCTTGCTGCAGCAACTTTTTGTTCGTAGGTATAGAGAGCTTGCTTGCCATCCATGGTCAGTAGCACCTCGCTTCCAAACGCGTGGTATATATGGTGCCATGTTTTTACAGTTGAGAGTGGAGCAGAAAGAGTACTTGCAACCGTACGAAATCCCATACCGGAAGCAAAGAGCTCTGCTGCCTTTCTCCTCACCTCTACATCGTACTTTACCCTACAATCCATACGCATAAAAAGCCTCCCATTTCTTATGTCCAAGAAATGGGAGGCAGTTCATTGAGCTGCGGGTCTTTTTGTGTAGAGAACAGATGTTGTCAGCCGTTGCTCTTCTGGCCACTCTTATAAGCCAGGTTGATAAGCATAGCAACGGGAGTTGGCCAGAACTTTTTGAGCATTTCCAGGTCCTCCTGTTCACGACGGTTATCGTGAATAAGGTGGCTGGTCTCAGAATCTTCATGAATACGGTGAAGCATCAGCACGCGGGTGTCGTATAAGAAATCACCCTCACGTTTACTAATTGCCTCCCAAGCTTCCCAGTCTAGGTTAGAACCAAATCCAGCCTTGAAAACAGGAACCTCAAGGTTGGGGAGGACCAGCGTGGTACTTGGGCAGCAAATGGCACAACCTAACTCAAGTGCACGACGTTTGGCCCACGTCTTACCTGCATTTTCTGGTTTTGAGAGCGAGTACAAGAGGCGACGCTTTACCTTAAGCAGACGATTTTCAAGAACTTCTTCACCGTCACGCAGCTCACCATAATTGGTGAAGTAAATGAGTGGGCTAGAAGAGCTGTTTACACGTTTAAGCATGTACTCTGCATAGTTAGGTTTGTAAAGGTCATCTTGATGAGCGATGGTTACCAATGGAGTTGTGCAAACGCTTACAGCAAAATTCCAATCGCCAGCAATACCACCTGGGCCAGGATTGACATGCATTTGAATGTCGTATTTCTTGCAAAGGGACTTAATCAGATCATTTGGTGTTGAAGTAGCCAAAAGAATATTCGTAGACAGTGTTTGCTCCTTGAGCGAGAGAATGCACTCTTCTAGATAGGGACTCTCGCCATAAGCGCAAATAGCAAACGTGTGATCCTGAGGTGTATACATTGCTATATCCAATCGATTAGCTCCGATGTTTAGTATTATAAGAATGTTATCGGATGATGGCGAATGGGAGCCCTAGTGGAGTCTGACGGATTTAAGACATACGAGAACCCCGATGAACTGAGAAGAATTCAGATTCTTTCCACACTTTTGATGGATGAGCTTGATCGCGTCTGTACAGAACTTGGCATTTCATATCAAGCATATGGCGGAACAGCCATTGGAGCTGTCAGACATAAAGGGTTTATCCCTTGGGATGATGATTTAGATATCTCAATGTTTCGCGAGGATTATGAAATCT
>CABKMA010000071.1 GCA_902373375.1 uncultured Atopobium sp. | reverse complement strand
GCAATTGGATCCAAGTTAGCAAAACCCTCAACAATGACGTTTCCGGTCTCAAGCTCATACGCGCTTTCTACCTCATCCTTGGTAAGGCTGCGCACGCAAGGAATATCTCCGTAGAAATAATCTGCGTGTGTAGTGCCATAGCAAGGAATAGAGCGTCCTGCCTGTGCCCAAGAAACTGCGTGGGTTGAGTGAGTGTGAACAATGCCACCGATCTTATCGCCCCATGCACGATATAAGCAAGCATGAGTTGGAGTATCGGAGGATGGGTTCAGCTCACCCTCGACAACGTTTCCATCAAGATCACAAACAACCAAGTTCTCTGGGCTCAGCTTCTCATAGGAGACACCCGATGGCTTGATAACAAACAGACCACGCTCACGGTCAAGACCAGAAGCATTACCCCAAGTAAAAACTACCAGGCCATGCTTTGGCAGGTCCATGTTTGCTTCATACACTTCATCACGAAGCTCTTTAAGCATCATAGAGAGTGCTCCTTAGAGAACGCTACGGAATGGAACGTTTGGCTCGTGATCGAAGCAATCGTGGAAGCCACGGTCATGATGGTAAGCAAAGCGGTCCTTATCCTGTGGATAGGTGTAGTGGCCGCCGACCTCCCAGAAGAATGGGTGGAACTTGTAGTCAAGACGATCCTTACGCATGTCCCAAAGAACCTTGATCTCCTGGACGTCTGCCTGGAAGTTAGTCCAAACATCGTGGTGAATTGGGATAACAACCTTAGCCTGAAGAGCCTCAGCCATACGAAGCATATCGGTTGCTTCCATCTTGTCCTGGATACCAATTGGGTTGCAGCCATAAGCGCCAAAGCAGACGTCTACGCCACCAAACTCTTTAGCTATGTCTTTACCGTGCTTAGCAAAGTAAATGGAGTAGTGAGAGTCACCGGAGTGATAGATGTTTCCACCAGGGGTGACAAAGAGGTAGTTGACTGCCTTCTCGTCCATATCCATTGGGCACTTACCCCAAAGGTTTGGACGGTTCTCAGTGGTATCAGTAGTGGTAACAATGATGGTACGGTCAAAAGAATCGTACGCACAAATCTCCATGTCCTTAACCTTGACACGATCGCCAGGCTTAACAACAATGCACTGCTCGCGAGGAACGCCCCAGCCAACCCAAATGTCAACTGCATCCTTAGGTCCAATAAATGGAACTGGAATCTCTTTGCCATTCTCGTCAATGGTAGTCATGTTGTTATTAATAACATGAGCTGCAAGTTCCTTGGACATATGATCTTGATGAATGTGAGTTACTACAACAGCATCAAGATTCTTGATAGCAAATGGATCAATAACAAAGGGGACGTTGCGAAGGTTTGGCTGCATTGCACGAACGCCAGCCATATTTGCCATCTGGTGACCAGGCTTCATAAGGCCATTGCCGTGGGTGCGCTTACCATTACCTGCCCAAAAATCGACAGCAACGTTTGCTCCACCAGGAGTCTTAAACCAAATGCCAACGCAGCCGAGCCACCACATCTCTACCTGGCCTGGCTCTACTACAGCGTTATCAATCTCTTCATTGAGCCAAGTTCCCCACTCAGGGAAGGTGCTCATAATCCAACTATCGCGTGTGACGTCTTTTAAATCTGCCATTACGCGCTCCTTTCTAAAATTGAGGACTAGTACTTGGGTGTATAGGTAAGTAATCTAAGCGAAGCTGAGGAAGTTTCTGCATACACAAAAACGTATCCTAAGCGCTTGATTTGACGCAGCTCTACTCCACTACTTTGTAGAGAGCTAGCTGGTCTGTCTCACGATATGCAGCAGCAATGAAATCACTGCCGTCATACCTATACACCATGCAGTTTGCTGGTCCGAGCTCATGGTCGATAACGTCTACGGTGTACTGACCGTCAACGTATCTAACAAGCAACAAATCGCGGCCATCTTTGCGGTTGCCAATAACTGCGCACTTCTCGCCATTAAGGTCTGCTGACCAAAGCGCATGAAGGAAGCTGCGCTTTTGTGGGTCACACCAAACCTGCTCGTAGCGATCGCGAGTCTGGCCTTCGTGCCAAATTGCCAACGTATCACCATGGAACTTGGAGAACGTAAGAATCTCCAGTTTGCCATCACCGTCAAAGTCTGTAGCAACAATATCGCTTGTTGGCTGGACAAGAAGGCAGGTAACGTCCCAAGCACCTTGAGGAGTTGTTGGTGGCACATATCTAAACACGCCAGCGGCGGTTGAGATCAAAGCATAGGATTTATCAGGTGCAGTCCAGAAACCGTGGTTTTGAACCTGATAGTTAGCAACACAAGTCAGCTTAAGCTGGTTGTCTGCCGTGTACTGTTCAAGGTTATCGCTCAGAGGAGCAGCCCAAACAGCACCTGGGGTACGCCAATCGTCCTTGACGCCCGTCTCAGCTCCACCCTTGATAGAACAAGCAAGAACCCAAAGCTGACCGTCGGCAGCCTTCAGGATGCCAAAACGATGAACATAAGGGAGGTCGCAGAGAATCTGCTCAGACCACGAACCGTCTGCCTGCTTGGTATAGGATGCAATTGCCGCGTCATCTCCACCAAAGTTTGGCGAGAAGAACTTGCGGGTTGCAAGGAACTGATCTTTCCTGCCAGGGACCTGAGTAATGGTCATAACTCCGCCAGGGCCTGGAGCAACAGTCTCTAGAGGCTCACCATCAAGCGTAAAGCGACGGATTGGACCGTCCTTCTCGACAGCAGCTAAAAAGCTTGGCGTATCTTTTCCCTCAAACATACCAAGTGCATAGCACTTAGGCATCTCGGCAAGAATTTTCTTTTCAAAAGTCATTAAAGTGCTCGATTCTTTAGAAAGCTGAACTATGCGGAAAACTTCTCAGCAGCGCCAGTTTCTTTGAGCTTCTCTTCCATCTCTGCGTCAGAAAGAACGTTGCGCAGACCAATGACAGTGACGCCAGCTTTAGCAGCATCATCGTACATGTTTAGGAAGTTAAGAGGTGCAAAAACAATATCGTACTGACGAGCAGAGCTTACGCCTTCAGAAAGAGCACAGTGATGAATCTTTTCAACGCCCATGTTGAGCTTCTGAGTAACACGCTCAGCGGTCATCTTCATCATTAGAGAGGTACCAGCACCGTTAGCACATGCTACCAAAATCTTTGCGTTCATGTTGACTCCTTCAATCAAATAAGCTGATTACTAACACATTGTGTATATACCCATTTAGACACTGTGTAGCTTGCTCATAAAGCAAATACTGCATCAAACAATGTGCCGAGTATTACTAATAACCCTGAGCAGAAGAAGTCTGCTCAGGGTAGAAAGAACGAAGTTACTTGCTTTCCGCACTAGCAGCGGCAGCCTTCTGTGCACGGATTTCCTTGCACTTCTGGTAATCCTCAACCTCCATAAAGTACGTGTCTTTGTTTGCACGGTACTGAAGCTGAGGAATTGCAATAAGAGCAATAACAGCAATTGCAAGACCTGCATAGGACAGGAACTTCATGAGGCCGGTCATGATTGGCCAGACAACTGCCCAGTCCCACATGCCAAGGTATCCACCGT
>CABKMA010000070.1 GCA_902373375.1 uncultured Atopobium sp. | reverse complement strand
TCGCATTACCGGTCTTTCCAAGATTGCTCGCTGCGTCAGCGGATATTCTCGCCGTTTGCAGGTGCAGGAGCGCCTTACAGGCCAGATTGCAGACGCTATGGTAGAAGAGCTTGATCCCTTGGGCGTTTTGGTGGTTATGGAGGCCGAGCACACCTGCATGAGCATGCGCGGCATTAGGGCAGCAGGCGCTTTGACCACCACGTCTGCGGTTCGCGGTATTTTTAAGACTAACGAGAAAACCCGTGCAGAGGCTATGCGTCTGCTTGGTCTATAAGAGGTATGTGCACTATGAGTTATTCCGTTCCTTTTTCTGTGCCTGAGCTGAGTTATGAGCAGTCTTTAAAGGTGCTTCACGATACAAAGAAGTTTGGTATTCAGCCCCTGTTAGAGAGCGTGGAAGACATGCTCAAAGAGCTGGGCAATCCTGACCTCTGCTTTAAGAGTGTTCAGATTGCAGGTACCAACGGTAAAACGTCTACCTCTAGATACACGGCAGCCCTGCTCAAGGGAGAGGGTCTCAAGACTGCTCTGTACACGTCTCCTGAGCTCATCAGCTATACCGAGCGCATGGAGATCAACGGCATGCCCGTTTCTGAGGCGGCTTTTGCTCACGGTGTCTCTGCAGCTCAAGTAGCAGGGGAGCGCGTCAACGCTCAGCGAGCCGCCTTGGGTAAGCGTCCTTATGACATCACCGAGTTTGACCTGCTTACGGTTGCAGCTCTGGTTGTTTTTGCCGAGGAAGAGATTGACGCCTGCGTACTTGAGTGTGGAATGGGTGGCAGATGGGACGCAACAAGTGCTGCTCAAAACATCACCTCCGTTGCCATTACAGGCGTTGGCCTGGACCACACACGCATCTTAGGCGATACCCTTGAGGCTATTGCTGGCGAGAAGGCCGCCATTATCAAGCCTGGTCGTACCTGCGTGCTTGGTGTGGGAACGACAACTCCTCAAAGCGTCCAGGATGTATTTTTGTCCCAGGCAGCTTCTGCGGGCGTTGTTCCAACCCTTCTTGTGGCTGACAAGCCAGAAGACGTAGAAGGTGAGGTTTCTGCTGGTCAATCGTCTGACCATCCAGAGCTGCCTCATGCGCATTTCTTTATTACCAAAAAGCCTAAGAGTATTGGATTTCCGCTGGAGCTTACGGTTGTGACACCTCGTGCAACTTACGAGGATCTTGCTGCACTTAAACCAAGCTATCAAGCAGCAAACATTGCTTTGGCAACCTGCTTGGCTGAAGATTTTCTGGGTCGTTCACTTGATGCAGAGAAAGCGTTTTTCTCCACAACAAGATGCCCTACGCCTGGCAGGTTTCAGTTGCTTCAGCCAAAGCCTTTAGTGCTTATCGACGCAGCTCACAACCCCCAGTCAATAGAGACATTCTTAACTGCTATCCGCTCAATTGAGCCAGAAGTTACCAACCGACCTATGCTTTTGACTGCTGTTTTTGCAGATAAAGACGTTAAGGGCATCGCAGAACTTCTCGCCAAAGAGTTTCCTGAGGTAGCGGTAACCCAGACAGATAACGACCGCGCCATGGACGCAGATGACCTTGCTGAACTGTACAAAGCTTGTGGCGCTAACGTGGTAGCTGTCTACAAAAGTGTCCCTGAGGCAGTGGACGCCTTGCGCGAGAAGGGCTTTGTAGCATGTGGAACAATTTCACTTGCTGGCGAGGTTGCTGCACAATTTAGCGATGCTTTGGTAAAATAAATTTATCTGCGACATTACGCTCTATTTTGAGGTGGTTTGTCGTACGATTTAGGAGAGAACAAAAAGCCAGCAGAAGGGGCTGTCAGATGCAGGAGATTCTTGATCAGATTATTACACCTGAGGTACGTATGGTTATTTACCTCATGGTTATTTGCGTCGTAATGCTTTATATCCTTTCCATTATCTACGTTATTCGCGATGCTCAGCGTCGTGGCGCAGAGCCTTGGTGGATGTGGGCAGTCATTTCTGTTGTTCCTGTTGTTGGTCTGCTTGCATACGTTATTTTGCGTCCAAGCAGCTACCTCATTGACCGTGAGGAGCAGGACTTGGACATTGCTCTTCGTGAGCACCAGCTGTCCCACTACGGCATTTGCCCTAAGTGCTCCGCTCCAATTGACCGCGATTTTATCGTGTGCCCAATCTGCAATACGCAGGTTAGAAACGTTTGCCCAACATGCCATCGTCCATTGAACGCAGACTGGAAGGTTTGCCCTTACTGCCGTACTCGCATTCAATAACGTTTGGTTTTGTCTTTATGATGGCAATCTGGTGTTTCACAACAGAGACTATGTAGGCGTCTGCTCCTAAGCTCCCACGTGAGCAGAGTAGGCGCCGTGCCTGTTTCTATGAGTAGCTACCTCTGAGGGGTTTTACATGAAGGTTTTATATAACGACGGCCATGTGGGCGAGATTAACAATCCAGCTGAAGATCTTGAGGTTATTCGCCACGATGCAGCTCACCTGCTTGCTCAGGCTTTGAAGCGTCTGTACCCACATGCACAGTTTGCCTATGGTCCAGCAACCGAAAATGGTTTCTACTATGACGTTGATCTTGGAGATACCAAGGTTAACGAGGACGATTTCCCAGCTATCGAGGCTGAGATGAAGAAGATTGTCAAAGAGAACCTCAAGATTGAGACGTTTGAGCTTCCTCGCGATGAGGCTATTGCCTACATGAAGGAGCGTGGCGAGTCTTACAAGGTTGAGCACATTGGCGATCTTGCACCTGACGCACATATCACCTTCTACAAGCAGGGTGAATACGTTGACATGTGCGTTGGCCCTCACATGCTCTACACCAAGGGTGTTAAGGCTTTCAAGCTGACCAGCATTTCTGGTGCGTATTGGAAGGCTGATAAGAACAACAAGATGCTCACCAGAATTTATGGTGTTGCATTTGGTTCCAAAGATGAGCTTGCTCAGTATCTCAAGATGATTGAAGAGGCCGAGAAGCGCGACCACAGAAAGATTGGTCGTGAGATGGAGCTCTTCATGATGTCCGACTTTGGTCCAGGCTCTCCATTCTGGCTTCCAAACGGCATGGCTCTGCGTAACGCTCTGACCGAGTACTGGCATGAGATGCAGGCTCGCTTTGGTTACCAGGAGGTTCAAACTCCACTGATCCTCTCGCGTTCCCTTTGGGAGACTTCTGGTCACTGGGATCACTACAAAGAGAATATGTACACCACCACGGTAGATGAAGAGGACTTTGCCATTAAGCCTATGAACTGCCCTGGTGCTTGCTTAATTTACAAGTCTAAGCCACGTTCTTATAGGGATCTTCCTATGAAGTTGGCTGAGGCTGGTCTTGACCACCGCTACGAGATGAAGGGTGCTCTGCACGGTCTGTTCCGTGTTCGTGAGTTTACTCAGGACGACGCTCACCTCTTTATCCGCCCTGATCAGATTACTGAGCAGGTTACGGATGCATCTCACCTCATCACCGCTTACTATGCCCAGTTTGGCTTCCCATACCGTGTGGAGCTTTCTACACGCCCAGAGGATTCTATGGGTTCTGACGAGGATTGGGAGCGCGCAGAGCAGGGCCTCAAGGATGCACTTGAGTCCATGGGTATCGATTACGTTATCAACGAGGGCGACGGCGCTTTCTACGGTCCTAAGATTGACTTCCATCTGACCGACTGCCTCGGCCGTTCTTGGCAGTGCGGAACCATCCAGCTTGACTTCCAGCTGCCTCACAACTTCCAGCTTGAGTACATTGACTCCGACGGCACCAAGAAGCAGCCAATCATGA
>CABKMA010000069.1 GCA_902373375.1 uncultured Atopobium sp. | reverse complement strand
CAGAGCTCATAACAAAGATAGAGACCCATACCGGTAGATTTGGCGTACTTGCGTCCATTTTGGCCGGTAAATCCCTTATCAAAAATACGGGCAAGATCCTCTTCAGGAATACCAATACCGTTATCTTTAATAAAAAGGGTTGTCGAAGTGGTTCCCTCATGTGGCTCTGAGACAGAGGCAGAAATCCAAACGTTCTTCTCGCCAGGTGCAAGCTCTGGATTTGAATACTTTGCTGCATTGATGAGAAGCTGTCGCAAAATAAACTCAAGCCACTTTGGGTCAGCCTTGACCACATGGGCCAAGTCATCAAAATGCGGAGAGACGCCAGCGTCAATAAAGACACGTGCGTTATTTTTTAGAGCATCTTTTACGATGGACTGCAGATTAACATCTCTGATAGAAAAATCTCGATCTACAGATGCGCTGCGTGCATAAAAGAGCGCCTGCTCTACCAGTGATTCAATCTTGGTAAGCTGTGTTTGTACGTCGTCCATCGGTAGCGATGGATTATTTTGAGCGACCAAATGTGCCGCAGCAATGGGGGTCTTAATCTCATGCACCCACATCTCAATGTACTCGCGATATGCCTTTGATTGCATATGCTCATCAGCAAGCTGATCCATCATTGACTTGGACATGCTTGAAAGCGCGTCCTTAAAAAGCTTCTCCTCCAGCGTTGAAGGCGTATCCAACATGGTAGGAACCAGATAGCTCTCTTTATCGGTTGCCGCTAAATTCTCGACCAGTTGCTGGTAAAACCAACGGCGATGAAAATAATCTGCAAGAAGTGCAGCTGTTCCCACTACCCACAAAACCAGAATACAGTAGGCAATAGCAAACACATTAAGCCCAACACCTTTGAGCATAAGACCAATTAACGTGCAGCTTATTATGAGCGCAAGAAAGAAAATAGTTCGATTTTTTAGATACTCAAGAAACGACATAGCGGCCTACTCAATAACGTAACCAAGCCCGCGGCGTGTCATAACAAAGTCCTCAACTCCAATGCTTGCAAGGGTATTTCTGAGGTGACTAATGTTTACCGTCAACGTATTGTCATCAACAAACTCGTCTGACTGCCACAGCTCCTCTTGAATACGCTGGCGAGAAACAACCGTTCCCGCGTTTTGCATCAAAAGTGAAAGTATCCTGAGCTCGTTTTTGGTCAGCTCAACACTCTTCTGATTTGCAGAAACCTTACAGGAAGAAGAATCAAGCGTCACACCTGCATGTGAAAGCTTTGTTCCTGTTGTGACATCACTATTTGCGCGCCTCAAAACCGAAGTGATGTGCATAAGCAAAATCTGGGTGTTATAGGGCTTGGCGATAAAATCGTCCGCTCCTAACGAGAGCACCATAAGCTCATCAAGATCGGTATTTCTGCTGGTAACCACGATGATAGGAACGTTTGAGAGCTGTCGTACTTCTCGACAAATCTGTTGTCCATCAATACCAGGGAGGTTGAGGTCTAGCAAAACCAAGTCTGGATGCGCAGCAATAATCTGTTGAGATACAGACACAAAAGAGGTAAGTGCCTGAGCCTCAAAGCCGTTTCTTTGCAGCAGCAGTACCAACTCTTGCTGAATCTGATGGTCATCCTCTACTACCAGGATTTTTGTCATGCGTGCTCACCTCCTGCTGTGCTATGCAAGTCCTACAAAGCGCTGGGCGTTTTCCCACAGTATGGTATACGTCTTCTCTTTGGGGATATCAAGTCGCTGCCAACGAAGCTCCGACAAGCGCTCAACGGTATGCACCACCATCGCTGGCGTGCACTCCCCTCCGCGCAAAGGCTCTGGAGCCATGTAAGGGAAATCCGTCTCTGAGAGCAGTTGCGCCTCAGGGCAGGAAATCATTGCAGCACGAATATCATCGGAGCGCTTAAACGTTGCTGCCCCACCAAAAGCTATAAAGCATCCAAGGTCTGCAAAGGGCTTCATGACCTCGGGACCATCAGTGTAGCAATGCAGGTCACAGCCTGCCTTAGGCACGCCCAGACGGTTTAGTATTTCAAGCGCCAAATCATGAGCGTGCGTGTTATCAGCACCATCACGCAAATGCAGCTCAACGCGTTGATTGTGCTCGTGTGCAATGGATAGCTGGCGTTCAAATGCTTGGCGCTGGACCTCTTCTGGAACCTCGCAGTACGGTCCAAAATCAAGGCCAATCTCACCCACACCAACACAGAGAGGATGCTCGAGCAACTCAAACAAGCGCTGTTCAGCCTTTTGGTTGTAGTCTGGTGCGCTATAAGGGTGTGCGCCAACCACAAAATATGTGTGCTCAAACAAATACTCTGCAGGTAAATCGCAGGGTACGCAGAGATTTGCCTCAGTAAGCTTTGTATAAGCAGCGCGAGCCTGGTTCAGAGTATCCTCAAACCATGCAATAAAAGCGCTGGTATCTGCCCACTTATGAGGAAACTCCGTTGCAATATCTACGGGCACAATAAGCATGCGAACGCCCGCTGCTGCAGCGCGAGCAAGAGACTCTGCAGCGCTGTGTTCGTGGAGGCTGCCCAAATGACCATGGGTATCGGCGACCGGCGCCAAAATACGCGGCGCTGGGCGAGGCGTACCGTAAATATCATGGAATAGCTGACCGTCAGAAAACGAAAGTGCTTCCACTTCTTCTGCTGGTAGATGATGCTTTTTCTTACTCACTCAAAGGCTCCAAAGCTGCTGCAAGACAAATAAAGTCTTGGCTGGTCAAAACTTCTGCACGCGCCGTAGGCTCAATTCCTGTGGCGAGAAATACCTGTTCTAGCTTGTCTTTATCAAAACCAGAAGCGCTCATTGAATTACGAATGGTCTTCCTGCGCTGTGCAAAGGCGGCATCAATAACGCTCATGGTGTGCAAGAGCTCTTCCTCGGAAAGAAGCTCGGAGGTCAACGGGTTTCTCGCCTGAGTGCGATCAAGACGGACCACAGCAGAGTTAACGCGTGGTGGAGGCATAAAGTTGCCAGGACCCACCTCAAATCTACCGGTAACCTGCGCAAACAAAGACAGCTTAGCGGTATAGGCACCATATGCCTTGGTAGAAGGCTTGGCGGAAATTCTATCGGCCACCTCAGCCTGCACCATGACTACCGCACGCTCAAGCGAGGAAAGCTCCTGGAAGAACTTAAGGATCAGCGTAGCTGCCACCTGATACGGCAGATTGGATACAAACTTTGTTGGCATCGGGACGCTCGACGGGGCGCTCTGGGTAACGGCAGGAAGCGTGCTGTAAGCCTCGGAGAGTTTCTGAGGCGTAATTGCCAGCGCATCTCCCATAACCAGCGCAAACGAGTCTGGATGAGGCTCTTTGCAGGTTACTGCTAAGACTTGCTCCAGCTCAGAGTCTGCTTCAAGCGAGCAAACCGCACGGGCGTTGTCGAGCAAGGCCACCGTAAGGGTACCCAGGCCGGGACCAACCTCGACAACCACATCAGTGGGCTGAACCTCTGCAAGCTGGACGATCTTCTCGATAACATGGTCTTGTACCAGGAAGTTTTGGCCCAGCTTGTATTTGGTGGCAAGGCCAAAACGTTCCAGCGTTTCTTTAGTGGCGCGCTGATTAGCAAGCCACGATGTCTGATGCGATGCATACTCCGACACGATTACTTGCTTGCAAGACGTGGGAACAGAGCGTCTCCCTTAGAGACAGCCAGGCCGCCCTGAAGCTTGCCCCATACGCACTCGCTGCGGGTATCGGTAGAGGTAATCTCTGCCTCGTCAAGACTCATACGACGAAGAACCTCTGCGGATGTGGTAGGCATGAATGGCATAAAGAGATGTGCACAAATGCGGATAGACTCAAGCAGCGTATAGAT
>CABKMA010000068.1 GCA_902373375.1 uncultured Atopobium sp. | reverse complement strand
GCTCCGCTTATCTCGGTCTGTCTCATTGGTTTTTCTGGAATTGCAATATATCCTCTGGGATTAAGAGGCGTGACACCGCTTTTGGGGGGTGTTGGTCTTTTTATCCTGATTGCCGCTGGACTTTCGTATCTTATTCAGAAGGTCAGGCCAACACAGCAAAATCGATCTCATACAAACGATGTTGAGAAGAACTCTGTGAATGGAGCCTTTCTCTTAATAACCGCTTTTATTTCTACTGCGATTTTCTTTGTTATTTTTCATAAAGCAATTAGAAATCCGTCATGGTTTTTACAGTCTGCTGATAACTATGCACACCTGGCATACATTACAAGAAATGTTCAGTCTGGTGTTTATTCAATGTTACATGCAGCTTTTTATACCGGAGCAAGACCTGAGCTCCAGACTCCTTTCTTTGATGAAGGCTTTTATCCAAATGCTCTTCACTCGGTAGCTGCTGTTACTACGGCCATAACTGGTCTTAATGAAGCACTGACAGAAAACGTTGTGTGGTTTGTCTCTGTGGCAGTTATATATCCAGTGGGTATTTGCGCACTGCTTCAAACAATAGGAAAGAAAAACCTTGTTACCAGCGTTTTAACCTCATTTGTAGTTTTTGCACAGCTGGCATTTCCTCTTCGAATGGTTACTGTTCATGCAGTATTTCCAAACGTAATGGGATTCTGTGCTGTTCCTAGTGCTGTTGTACTTTTCATCTTGATGCTTAATGGTGCTGTTCCGGACAAAAATGATTCTACTGCTGAACAGCTGAAGTCGGCTTCGTTTGTAAATCCAAGGCTAGTGCTTTTGTGTGTGATGGGTATTCTCGCCCTTGCTATGATGCATCCAAGCGCAGATTTCTTCTGGGCTATCTGTGTTTTACCTTATGTGCTTTGCAGTTTTTTGCCACGACTTACCAATTTCCTTCGAGATAAATTTACGCTTTCAAGACCAAAAGGTATTGCGCTTTTAGTGGTTATGGAAGTTGTAACAGCGGGTCTTGCGGTTGGTATTTGGGTTTTCCTGCTTAATACAAGCTTCTTGGCTCCTACGGTCAATTTTGTGTGGGAGATTTATGTCAAACCGCTTGCAGCAGCTCAAACCGTATTGAACTTTGGCTTGCTGATGAATATGCCCCAGGTTCTCTTTGCTGTTGCGTTCTGGCTTGGATTTGTGAGCTGTTTGTTGAACAAAAATTCGCGCTGGCTCATTTTGGTATTTTTCATGACTGCCGTCATTTATGTGGCTAGTCTTTCTGATGTGCTTCCTATCAAGAGGTTTTTCTCGGGATTTTGGTATACCGATCCAGAAAGAACCGCCGCGATGGTAGCAATAGCTGCAGTTCCTATTGCAATTATTGGTATGGAAACAACAATCACGTTTGTATTCGACCTGATCAAACACGTTATTAAGACAGTCAAAGAAAAGGGCAACAAAGGCGAGAAAACAAGTTCAGAAAATATCACCTGTGATAATTCTGTAGATGAAGAACAGACAACATGCAGGCCTTGCATGTTTATTAAGAGCTCTGGCGTTCTCATGTGTATTGTTGCTTTGTTATGGAGCTGTGCTCTTTTGAGTCCGTGGGACTTGGCAAGTTTGCCCAGAAAAGAGCGTAGTGAAATTCGTTTTGGTATTATTTGGCTTAATGAGGTCTTTGAGCCTCGTGAGCAGACAACTTATAAAGCTAGTGAAGACGAGTTCGTACAAAAAGCTCTTCAGATTGTTGGCAATGACCTGGTAGTTAATAACCCTTACGACGGCTCGCTTGTTCTGAACTCACTTTATGGCATGAACATTTTTTACCGCGCAAAGGTAGAATCGAAAGAATTGCCACAAAGTGTAATTATTCGTACAAGGCTTAATGAGGTGGCTAGTAATCCAGAGGTTCAGCAGGCAGTGCGAGAAACTGGTGCAAGATATGTCCTGTTGCTAGACTTAGAAAATCCAGCTTTATTAGGAAACCAAAGCTCTGTATTCTCAGGTTTGCAGATTACTGATAAAGATCCTGGATTTGAGGTTGTTCTTCGAGAAGGTCCCTACAGATTGTATAAAATTACGGCTGTTGAATAGGACTTTGGTAAGTTTATTTATACGCGTTACTATACGTAACATGTGATGAGAAATCTAATTGATGGGGAGTAATTTTGAAAGGCATTATTCTTGCAGGAGGTAGCGGTACCAGGCTTTATCCCCTGACAACTGTTACATCTAAACAGCTTCTACCTGTCTATGACAAGCCAATGATTTACTATCCATTGTCAACGCTCATGTTGGCAGGAATTAGAGATATTCTTGTTATTTCTACTCCTCGAGACCTTCCAAATTTCGAGAAACTCTTAGGTGACGGTTCTGACTTTGGCATCTCTATCAGCTATGCCGAACAACCTTCTCCCGATGGACTTGCTCACGCGTTTGTTATTGGTAAAGAGTTTATTGGTGATGATGCTGCAGCTCTGATTCTTGGAGACAACATCTTCTATGGAAACGGTCTTTCAGGACTTGTCAGAAAGGCTGCTCAACAGGCACAAACTTCTGGTCGCGCTACCGTTTTTGGCTATCACGTTGATGACCCTGAGCGATTTGGTGTTGTTGAGTTTGATAAAAACTACAATGCTATTTCAATTGAAGAAAAACCTCTTCAGCCAAAGTCTAACTATGCTGTTACTGGCCTTTATTTCTATGATCAGCGCGTCACTGAACTGGTAAAACAGGTTCAGCCAAGCGCTCGTGGTGAGTACGAGATTACAGATCTTAATCGCCTGTATCTTGAAGATGGCACCCTTGATGTTGTTACGCTTGGTCGTGGTTTTGCATGGTTGGATACGGGAACAATGGAGTCTCTCTTTGAGGCATCAACCTTTGTTCGTACTGTTGAGACGGCACAAGGTCTTCCCGTAAGCGTTCCAGAAGAAATTGCTTTTGAGAACGGTTGGATTGACAGCTCTAAACTTATTGAGTGCGCTAATCGTTACGGTAAATCAACGTATGGTGAGCACCTTAAGAGTGTTGCAGAGGGACGTATTCTTCCTTCTGGAAAGGGAGAGTAGTATGCGCGTTCTTATTACTGGCTCTCATGGTCAGTTGGGTAATGAACTCAAACGCCTTTTTGAGACCGGGGTTTCTGAGATTGGCCTTATTCCAGAGTCGTTCATTGAGCCAGATGTTGATTATACCGACGCAGACGAGCTTGACATCACTAGTGCTAAGGCAGTTACTACATGGTTTGCTCAGCATGAACTCTATGACGTTGTTATTAACTGTGCTGCTGCAACAAATGTAGATGGTTGCGAGAGCAATTTTGATATGGCTTTTGCGGTAAATGCGCTTGGTCCTATGAATCTTGCACGAGCTTGCAGCTCTACGCAAACAAAGCTTGTTCAGGTATCCACTGATTATGTCTTTAGCGGTAAAGAAAGCTCTCCTCGCACAGAACAAGATGCTCCTTGTCCTGTTTCTGCTTACGGTCGCTCCAAATTAGCAGGAGAGGGACTTGCGCTGGCCGCAAACCCTCAAACGTTTGTGGTGAGAACGGCGTGGCTTTATGGTTATGTTGGCAAGAACTTTGTGGCAACTATGCGCACCCTTGGTGCAAAGTATTCAGAGATTAGTGTTGTTGATGATCAAGTAGGTAATCCTACCAGCGCAAATGATTTGGCACACACAATCTTGTGCATTGCCGCTACTGAGAACTATGGCATCTACCACGCAACCAATGAGGGAACATGCTCATGGGCTGATTTTGCTGAAGCTATTATGGCTGGCAGCAATCTTGACTGTAAGGTTGCTAGAGTAACATCTGCCCAGTGGAAAGAGATGCACCCAGAAAGCGCTTCTCGCCCTGCGTATTCTTCTTTGGTAAACGGCCATCTTGAGAGTACTATTGGAAATAGTATGAGGCCTTGGCAGGAGGCTCTTGCAACATATCTTTCGAAGGTAGAAAGAGGTTAGTGTGAAGACCTATTTAGTAACTGGTGGAGCTGGATTTATTGG
>CABKMA010000067.1 GCA_902373375.1 uncultured Atopobium sp. | reverse complement strand
ACGTCACGGTATCGCGCTCCACAGGCGCAGTTTTGCCCTGCGGGGCTAAGAAAGAAAGGCACGAAATGGCTCAGGGTACTGTAAAGTGGTTTAATCCAGACAAGGGTTACGGCTTCATCTCTCGTGAGGATGGCGACGATCTGTTCGTACACTTCTCCGAGATTCAGATGGACGGTTTTAAGACTCTCGATGAGGGTCAGCCTGTTGAGTTTGAGATTACTACCGGACAGAACGGTAAGCTCCAGGCTTCTAGCGTCCACAAGATCTAGTACTTGCGAACACTACCATCTAAAGGAGGCCTTCGGGTCTCCTTTTTTTGTTACAGTCCATTTTTACAGTGACGTTATCCAGGAGCTTTAATACCAGTGTTCAATGGTGAAGTCAGCAAGTTCAGAGAGTTTCTCGATATCTTGAAGCTCATCGTCACACCTGACCGCACAGGTAATAAGACCAAGAGAGTTTCCTGTTTTAAGAGCAATTGGAATGTCTTCAAACAAAATTGTTTTTTCTGCTTTAGCTTTAAGACGAAAAAGAGTTTCTCTATAGAGATGTGGTTCATCTTTTGCTGAACCAACATCTGACGCAAATATCTGAGTATCAAATAGTGTAGACAGGTGTAAACGAGATTCAAGGAGAGCAAGAAGATCTGGCTCGTTAACAGTTGCTAAAGCAGTAGAGATGTTTCTTTCTTTCAACTTGGTAATAAAATCAACAACACCAGGACGAAGCCGCACTGAGTTTACAAAAAATTTTTTGCTCAGTTCTTTCCACTCGGTGACAATTTCTTCTGGATTTTCCTTTAGTCCATAGGTAGCAATAGCCCATTCGGCACCTTTTTCAAATCCAAGAGGGGAGAGAATCTTGCCAATTTCTGGAGTATAAGGAATACCTCGCGACTCAAAAAACTCTTGGTCAACAAGCTTCCAAATATGATGCGTATGAGCAATAGTGCCATCAAAATCAAAAATTGCTGCCTCGATATCTGTTGCAAGAATATCTTCAAGTGTCGAGAAAATCACTTAGTTCCAATCAAGTTGCGGTGAGCTTGTGTTTTTTATTGTTGAAATGTCAGTCTAGTGTAAACTTTTACTAACTATGAAGAGGAGTAAAACACATACTTTTCGGAGGACCGCATGAATCGCAGTTTATTTAACACTCGCGGAAAGTTGCTTGCTGTTTTGTTTTTTGTTGTTATGTCACTGTTTGCAACAACAGTTCAAAGCGCATATGCAACTACCTACACCACGATGGATGCTCAGGGCAACATAATTCAGAGCCAGTCTCTGAGTGACGCTGTGGCACTCTCTCGTGCAACAGGAAGGCCAATTGCGCTAGATCCTGGTCACAGTGACGGAACAAATGGTCGAGATCCAGGTGCAACGTATTTCGGCATAAAAGAAGGCGATATTGCTTGGGCTACAGCTATGTATGCTAAAAAATACCTTGAGCAATGGGGAGTCTCTGTTGTAGTAGTTCGTGGAGAGCATGAAGATCCATCACTTAGGACTCGTGTACAACGCGCTGTTGATGCAAATGCTTGTGCCATTATTTCTTTGCACTACAACGCGGGCCCAGCATCCGCTACAGGCTCTGAGGTTTTAGTACCTCATGATGTAAGTTATAACCATGACCTTTATGTCTCAGGGCAGACTCTTGCAGATAAAGTCAACTATTACTTAAGAAATAAAGCAGGTATTGTCACTCGTGGCGATGGAGCTACTGAGCGTGGTTATAACGATAAGTACGGAACAGATTATTACGAGAATGGCGACGAGTCCGATTACTTTGGTATTGTTCGCTATGCTCGTCAAAAAGGTATTCTTGGCGTAATTATTGAGCACCAATTTATATCTAACCCTACTCACGCTGCTGAGTTTAGAGATCTCGGTCCCAATTCAAAGGTTGATTATATTGGTTGGGCCGATGCTTGGGCAATTTGGGAAATGTATCACTCCGACACCTGGTGGAATATGAGGAGTGTTTCCGCAGTCCAACAGGGAAATAATGTAATTCTTAAACCAGTACTTACTGGTGTAGTTACTGGTGCAACATTTACCTATAGTTACGTTGGCCCAGATGGATCAAAGGTGACGGTAGCATCTAACACAGCGGATACTTCAGCAACATTTGCTCTTCCAACAAGTGGCCAATATACCTTATATATCACTACAAAATCTTCTGATGGCCAAGAAATTACTCGTCAGATGCAATTTGACGCGACAGTAAAAGAGCAACCTGGTTGGCGCAAAGTAGCTGATGGCTGGAAGTATGCTGATGATCAGGGAACTCCTTATGTCAGCCGTTGGCTAAAAGATAATAATGGATGGCATTATTTTGATGCAAGAGGAATTGCAGTTTCTGGCTGGTATACCACACCAAATAATAAAGTTTGGTATTTTGACTCTAATGGTATTCATAACGCTGCT
Organism: uncultured Atopobium sp.; assembly: GCA_902373375.1. Taxonomy (GTDB): domain Bacteria; phylum Actinomycetota; class Coriobacteriia; order Coriobacteriales; family Atopobiaceae; genus Lancefieldella. Next base: position 1,688 of record CABKMA010000067.1, on the reverse strand, counting down.
ATTATTGGCCAAAGTTCTATTTCAGGAAAGTCATATTACTTTGATGAAATAGACGGTCTTGTTAAGAATTATTGGATTCATTGGTCTGATAGCTCTTGGTCGTGGGCAACAGAAGACGGTTCATTGCAGTCTGGTTGGAAGCGTATTCCTAACGGCAAGTGGTTCTACTTTGATAGCAATAATAACTATCGAGCTACCTTTGGTTTAATGTCCGATGGCTATCAGAAGTACTACATTGATGCTGTTCGTGGCCTTATTTCTAACGGTTGGATTAGTTTGCCAGATGGTAATTGGGCTTGGGCTAATACTGACGGCTCTCTTTATGCTGGCTGGAAGTATATGCCTAACGGCAAATGGTTCTACTTTGATGAGAACGCAACGTATCCTCTTATGAAAACTGGCGTTATTTCTACTGCTAGTGGCTCATATTATGTTGATGTTAATAATGGCATGACCTCCAATAACTGGGTTGCATTGCCTAACAATGTTTGGGCTTGGGCTCAGTCAAGCGGGGCTTTTGCTTCTGGCTGGTTCGATACTCCAAACGGTAAAACGTGGTATTTTGACTCATCAACTACTGAGCACGGTGCTCTCTTTGGTCTTCAAGCAATTAACGGATCGTACTATTACTTTGATGAGACAAACGGACTTCTCCGTTCTCAAGATGTCACGCTTTCAGATGGTCGTGTTGTACATGCAGATGCAAACGGCGTTCTTAACATGAATCCTACTGATACAAATACTGGTAGAGGCGGAAACGCTAATGGCAATAACAATGGAGAAGATAGAGGCGCTGTAAACAACAACATACCAGCAGATAACAATTCTCCAATTGAGCCAACTCGGGGTAATTTCTCTGACCGTACCAGTGTTCTTGGTGCTCCTCTTGTCTCTAAAGAAGTACTTCAGAGAGATTTCAATAAACGCGTAGGTGCTGCCTATCCAGCTGTTTATGCGGAGAAGGGCGCTGCAACCGGAACCGATTTTGTAAATCAACTATGGCAAGCTGCCATTGATGAGGGGGTTCGTCCAGAGCTTCTCTATGCGCAGGTCATGGTTGAGACAGGTAACCTTCGCTTTGGTGGCGATGTACTTCCTGAACAGTGCAACTTTGGTGGTCTTGGTGCAACTGGAAACGGAGCTCGCGGACTTTCGTTTGATACCGTTCTTAAGGGACTTCGTGCACAGGCTTTGCACCTTCGCGTATACGCAGGCTATGAGCCTCTGACAGTTGACCCAAGCAAGGCTCAAGATGTTGACCCTCGCTACGGTGCATGGATTCTTGCTAAGAAAGCTAACATTATCCGCAAACTTGCTGGTACGTGGGCAATGGATAAGAACTATGCCGTCAAACTTGTCCGCGTTATGAACGAGCTGTAGCTGGCAGTACTGTTATTCATATATGTGAAGAGGAGCTTTGAGAAGTCAAAGCTCCTTTTTTGTCATTGACTGGTTAGTTTTTTTGCCACGAACGCTATACTCACATATGTGGATGATTGGATTGACATGGCAGTAATGCACAACGTAACTGATGCAAACAAAGCTTTGGTAACTTCTGATGTAGCTTCAGATCTACAGAATCGCTCGCTTATTATTTTTGATTTTGATGGAACAATGGCAGACACATTACCTACCATTGTTTCTACGGCAAAAATGGCAATGACTGATTGTGGTCATACAGACTTTAT
>CABKMA010000066.1 GCA_902373375.1 uncultured Atopobium sp. | reverse complement strand
CTTGTTCGTGATGGTATTGGCTGGAAGGTTGCAAGCGTTACCACCTCGTATGTAAGTCAGAATAACCAGAACTCTGGTACAGCTTCTGGTACTAACAGTTCTAATTCAGGAACTAATGCTGGAACTAATGGATCTAGCTCTTCTAATTCAGGAACTAATACTGGAACTAATGGATCTAGCTCTTCTAATTCTTCCAATAGTTCTTCTAGCTCTCCAAAGTCTGGCAACTAGTATTAAACTGTTTTAACCGTTCTTTCTGCAGGATTATTACGCACACGCGTAGCACGTTTGATTGGATATCATGTCTATCTTCGATTCGCTCTTCGGAGAATATGGCGGAGACCTAGCCATCGATTTAGGAACTGCAAATACTCTTGTTGCAGTTCGCGGTCAGGGTATTGTCATCAATGAGCCATCGGTTGTTGCAATCGATAAAAGTGAGAGCCGCGTTTTGGCCGTTGGCGCAGATGCAAAGCGTATGATTGGCCGCACTCCTGGTTCCATCATTGCTGAGCGCCCTCTTAAAGACGGCGTCATTGCAGACTTTGATGTTACTGAGGTTATGCTTCGTTACTTCATCGAGAAGGCACGTGAGCGTAAATATCCTTGGTCACCACGTCCACGCGTTGTTGTTTGCGTCCCTTCTGGCGTTACATCTGTCGAGAAACGCGCTGTTTTTGAAGCAACTATTCAGGCAGGCGCTCGCCAGGCATTCTTGATTGAAGAGCCTATGGCTGCGGCTATTGGTGCAGACCTTCCAATTGAGGATCCTACAGGTTCCATGGTTGTAGACATCGGTGGTGGTACTACTGAGGTCGCCGTTATTTCTATGGGCGGTATTGTTGTCTCGCAGTCCATCAGAACTGCAGGTGACGAGTTTGATCAGACTATTCTTGAGCATGTCCGTGATGCGTATAACCTTTCTATTGGTGAGCGCACCGCAGAAGATATCAAGATTAAGGTTGGCTCAGCAGCACCTCTTGCAGAAGAGCTTGATGTAGAGGTCAACGGTCGTGATGTTATGAGCGGTCTTCCAAAGACTGTTCGCATTGAGTCAGAAGAGATTCGTCGTGCGCTTGATCGTCCTCTTGATGAGGTTACTAAGGCTGTTAAAGATGCTCTTGATGTAACTCCACCAGATCTTGCCTCTGATCTAATGTATTACGGTATTTTGCTTACTGGCGGCGGCGGAATGCTTCGCGGTCTTGATCAGAGACTTCGCGAAGAGACTGGCGTACCCGTTAATGTAAGTCCAACTGCTCTAGAAAACGTTGTTACCGGTTGTGCAAAGGTTCTTGAGGCTAATGCATTGTCCGGTGGATTTGTTCAGAGTGCAGGCCAATAAATATGCCTTTATCTAATCAGATCCAGGGTGCTTCATCAGGCCTTGAATCTAACAATAATAAACATACGGGCGGCCGTAGTTTTATTATTCTCTCGCTGCTTTCAATTGTTTTATTGACGGTAAGCGCTCGTATGGGTACAGGAGGTCCACTCGAGATGGTTCGAGGTGGCTTCTCTACTATTACTATGCCTTTGAGAATGGCAGGTTCTGCTATTGCTATGCCATTCCAAGGTATTGGTAACATTTTTAGTAATTTAACTGCAGACCAGCAGACGCTTTCTGACCTTAAGGCAGAAAATGAGCAACTGCGTTCAAAAAATGCCGAGCTTGAAGAGACAAATCAATCTACACAGCGCCTGCAAGGTCTTCTCGACCTTAAAAATACTTATAACTTACAGTCAACAGGCGCTCGTGTCATTTCTGGTTCTACGGACTCATTCAATAACACCATTGTGATTGATAAGGGAACTTCGTCTGGACTGGCTGTTGGCATGCCTGTTGTTGATAGTGGCGGCGTTATTGGCCAGATTATCGAATGCGGACCCACCACCTCTACTGTCCGACTTATTACTGACGAGAAAAGCGGTGTGGCTGCTATGGTACAAAGTAGCAGAGCACAAGGTATGCTGATGGGCTCTGCGTCAAGGCAGATAACTCTCAACCTGATTAATACCAACCAAAAGGTTGCAGTGGGCGATACAGTAGTTACCAGTGGACTTGGTGGAGTTTTTCCTAAGGGACTTCCTCTGGGTAAAGTTACTAGCGTTGAAGCTGCTCCAGGATCGCTCTATTACACCATTGTTATAGAGCCTTATGGAAATGTTAGTAGCAACGAAGAAGTAATGGTTATTACGTCTCTTTCTGAGGAGCAAAAAGCCACCGTAGGTGATATTGCAGAGGCTGATAAGCAAAACACTCCGACAGCAACTGACTCGGAAAGTAAGGATAAAAACTCAAAGGATGGATCTTCAGGATCTTCGTCGAATAGCTCGTCAGGTAACACTTCTTCAAATAGCACTACAAACTCTCAACAAAATGCAACGGTTGCGCCTCCAACGGGTAATACACAACATAACAGTGGCAGAACAGATTAAGGGGGATGTATGCAGGTTTCTGACAGAAATAAAAATACACGCAGCATCACCGTTCTTGCTGTTATTTGTTTTGTTTTGCAAATCGTACTTACCCCTCAGGTTTCTTTTGGCGGGGGAGTCATCAATTTTGCATTGATTTTCTCGGCAGCTATTGCCTTAAAATATGGTGGAAAAACTGGCGTTGTAAGTGGGTTTGTTGCAGGACTTATCTATGATCTGACTTCTGCTAGTCCTATTGGTCTTATGGCACTCTTGCTTGTGGTTAGTTCTTATTTTATTGGGCAAGAGGTCAGAGATCGTATTTCTGGTAATTTTGGCACCTCTATGGGTCTCATTGCAATTCAGTGCCTTGGGGTTACCTTTATGTATCAGCTTATTAATTCCTTGATTGGTTCTGGTGGCAACTTCTTTGAAGGGCTGCTGTTTAAGTCTTTACCTACTGTGTTGTTCACTGTTTTGGCAGCTCTACCTATGTTTTATGTTCTTTCACACTCCCAAAGATCTCGTTCTTCTTTGGGCGGATCAACGCTCTATCGCGGATCTCATCGAGTTCCACAGCGCCTTAAATAAGGGGTAAGCATGAATTTCACCCTTGTTATCCTTGCTTGTTGCGCTGTTGCGGCAATCGGTTTAATCATCGTATATCTTACCTTTGGCAGAAAAGACTCTCCGTTTACCTTTGATATTGGTGGCGGTGCTCCCAAGGCATCAGGTGGCTCTGATGGCTCTGCCGAGAAAACCCTCTCGTCAAGACTTATTGGATTTGCCATTGCAGTTGGTGGCATGTTTGCTGTGCTTATTGGTCGTCTTTGGACCATGCAGCTCATATCGTCAGCAGATTATACCGAGCAGGCAGAGCGTAACCGAACACGTACCGTTACTACCGCCGCACCTCGCGGTCGTATTTTGGATAGAAATGGTGTAGAAATTGTAACTAATAGGCCAAGTCCAACGGTCGTAGCACGAGCAGACGTTGCAGAAGATTACGTTAAACTGCAGATTCTTGCTAATCTTTTGGGTATGCCTATGCTTGCTGTACGTAGAAAGATTCTGGATACCTCAGACGGTGCTCAGGCACTACGTACGGTTGCTGTTGACGTATCTAGGCGTGTAGTTGCTTATATTTATGCTCATGGTGCTCTACTTGATGGAGTGTCAATCGAGGAGCGAACTCAGCGCGCTTATCCAAACGGCTCTCTTGCGGCTCACGTTGTTGGCTACACGGGCACAGTTACACAAGAACAGCTTGAAAGCAGTAAAACTGCAGACGGCGGTTTTGTGTATGCTCATGGCGATATTGTGGGACAAACGGGTGTTGAATATCAGTACGAATCTGCGCTCCAAGGTGTTCGTGGAGAGCAAACGGTATATGTTGATGCAGCTGGAAATGTTCTCTCGCATTCAACGTCTATTGCTCCACAAAGTGGTTCTGACGTTGTTTTGACCATTGACTCTAAGATTCAAAAAGCCGCAGAAGCATCGCTTGTTAGTGTTATCAACACAGTCAGGGCTCAAGACTTCCGAGGTCGCAGCGCAAGTGTTGTAGCACTTGATTGCACCAACGGCGAAGTTATTGCTATGGCAAGCTATCCAACGTATTCTCCGTCAATGTTTGTTGGAGGCATTTCCAGCTCTGACTGGGATACTCTTTCTTCCGAAGAAGCAAATTATCCTTTGATGAACCGTGCTATTGCTGGTCAGTATCCGTCTGGTTCTACTATTAAGGCACTTACAACTTTTGCTGGACTTAAATACGGTATTTGTGATGGAAATTCCAGCTGGTATTGTACAGGTTATTGGACTGGATTTGGTGAGCAGTACGGTATGCACTGCTGGCTTCTTTCTGGACAC
>CABKMA010000065.1 GCA_902373375.1 uncultured Atopobium sp. | reverse complement strand
TGTCTTTCTCCAAGGCTGCAACATTCGTTGTGCTTACTGCCACAACCCTGAGACTCAAGTGGAATGCATTTCTTGCCAGGCATGCGTCAAACCATGCCCAGCTCACGCTCTATCTATAGCCAATGGAAAAGTTGTGTGGGACAACTCTATCTGTATCAACTGTGACAACTGCATCAAGGTTTGTCAGCATAAATCCACACCAAAAATTGAACTACTCAGCGCACGAGAAGTTGCTGATCGCTGCATTTCCAACATGCCATTCATCCGCGGAATCACCACGTCAGGCGGTGAATGCATGCTCCGTCCCGATTTCCTCTACGAGCTCTTCACCTACTGCAATGCAGCAGGTTTGAGCTGCCTCATCGACTCCAACGGCACCATCGATTTCACTGAATACCGCGACTTACTAGCCCTCTCGGACGGCGTTATGCTTGACGTTAAAGCTTGGGATGATCAGTGGTTTGATCATCTAACCGGCGAGAATGGCGTCACGGTTCGCAAAAATCTTGCTTTTTTGGCCGAGCAAAACAAGCTCGAAGAGGTTCGTGTCATTGTGACCGAAGGTTGGAACGACGCCGAAGCCGCAGTTGATGGAATTGCCTTAACGCTTGGCGAGAAGGTCAATAAGACGCGCATTCGTCTCATGAAATTCAGGCACTTTGGCGTTCGCGGTCCGATGGAGAACTCTCCTTCTCCAAGCGACGAGCGTATGCGAGCAATCGAATCACAAGCCCACAGCCTCGGCTTTGGCGAAGTAGTTGTCAGTTAACGACGGCGCCCTTTTACGCACGGCTCACGGTGCTGACATCGCGCTATTCTCAGCTCTGACGGTTTTCTCGACACTTCACTTACGGATTTTTTCGCCGCATCTTTATGATGTTGCAACAACAAAAACGACCTCATAGCACATGCTACGAAGTCGTTTTTTATATTTGCTCATCTACGCTGTAAGCCACCGAATCAGCAAAGCACTAAATTGTAAAACGCTAATTTGATAAGCTCCGGTCCAGCAAGCTACTCGGTGACAATAGCAATTCCACTGGAGCATCCCAGACGATCAGCGCCAGCCGCAACCATTGCCTCAGCATCGGCTTTATTGTGAATACCACCGGCAGCTTTGACCTTGCAGGTATCACCAACAGTCTGCTTCATCAGAGCAACATCGTGAACAGTTGCTCCACCTGTGCTAAAGCCAGTGCTCGTCTTAACAAAAGCAGCTCCAGCAGCCATACAATCCTTGCAAGCACGAACAATCTGCTCATCATCAAGCAAACAACACTCAAGAATTACCTTAACGGGAACAGAGCCTGCAGCCTCTACAACAGCTTTGATATCAGAGATAACATAGTCGTCATCACCCGCAACCAGATGACCACCATTGATGACCATATCAATCTCGGTGGTACCGTCGGCAACACTCTGCTTAGCCTCAGCAACCTTAGCTGCAGTTGAAGCGGCACCCAGAGGGAAACCGACACAGGAAGTAATACCAACTCCAGAGCCCTCGAGCTCGGCGTGAGCTAAAGAAACCCAGCAAGAATTGATAGCGACAGTTGCAAACTTATACTGTTTTGCTTCGGCACAAAGTTTCTTAATGTCCTCAGCGGTTGCGTTTTGCTTCAAATTTGTATGGTCGATAAGGCCGTTGACTTCCACGATTTTTCTCCTTCTGTGCCACGCGATTATTAACTTTCTTACCCCTCTATTGTACGGCAAGTAAAATGTAAAAGATGTAACTATCTAGTTTTAACCGTTTAGCTTAACTATCTGGTTTTAAGTAAGCTCTTATCCAAGTTTAAACAGTTGTTCCCATGATACTTACTTGCGCTCACATCCACACCCACACATAAAAAGCCTGGCAACTCATTGCTACCAGGCTTTTAGTGAAGCTAAATATCTAAGCTAAATCTTAGAACTCGACAGGAAGATCGAAGTAGACGCACTTAAGCAGCTGCTCCATCTCCTCCTGGGTAGGCTTGCGTGGGTTGGAAAGGGTGCAAGCATCCTCGATAGCAAGGCGAGCAACCTCTGGAGCCTTCTCGAAGAACTCCTTCTCGTCGATGATGGAGGTCTCGGACTTGGTTCCGCCCTCGCCGTAGTTCTTGATGCCCTGTGGGACGTCAAGAGCATCGTTGATATCGCGAATCTTCTGGACAAGTGCTGCTACCAGCTCATCCTCTGTGTTGCCCTCAAGGTGCAGAATCTCCTTAGCAATGAATGCATAGCGAGCCTTTGCACGCTCGTCGCGAGCGTTGAACTGAATGACCTTGCCCAGGTACATAGCGTTTGCGCAACCATGAATGATGTGACCACCAGAGAATGCTGCGCCAGTCTTGTGAGCCATGGAGTGAACGATGCCCAGAAGGCCAGAGGAGAACGCAATACCAGCAATGCACTGTGCGTCATGCATGTGCTGACGTGCCTCTTTGTCACCTTTGTAGGATTTTGGCAGCCACTCGACAATCTCGCGGATTGCATGGAGAGCGTCACCATCAGTGTACATAGAAGCAACGGTAGAAACATATGCCTCGATAGCGTGGGTCAGTGCGTCCATGCCAGTGTGAGCAACAAGCTTAACAGGCATGCCGTAAGTAAGCTCAGGGTCAACAATTGCGACGTCAGGAGTGATCTGGAAGTCAGCAATTGGGTACTTAACACCCTTATGGTAATCGGTGATGATGGAGAATGCAGTTACCTCAGTTGCGGTACCGGAAGTAGAAGAAATTGCGCAGAAGTGAGCCTTAGTGCGGAGCTCAGGAAGACCGAAGACCTTGCACATGTCCTCAAAAGTGGTCTCTGGATACTCGTACTTAATCCACATAGCCTTAGCTGCGTCGATTGGAGAGCCGCCGCCAATAGCAATGATCCAGTCTGGCTGGAACTCAGACATCTTAGCAGCGCCGTTCATAACGGTCTCAACAGAAGGATCGGACTCGACACCCTCAATGTGAGCAACCTCAAAACCTGCGGACTTGAGATCATTCTCAACATCATCAAGGAAGCCGCCGCGACGCATAGAACTGCCACCAGAAACGATAACTGCTCTCTTGCCCTTGAGGTTCTTAACCTCGTGACGAGCGCCCTCGCCAAAATACAGATCGCGCGGATTAGTAAAACGTCCCATAAAACCTCTCCTTAACTATGTGCCACTTCCCTAAGTGGCTAGCGAAGCCATTCTTCGCAATTATTTCTTCTCACATTTCTATTTTATCTCATTTCTGGATACCTGTACAAAAATAAATGTGCCATTTTATGCAATATCATTCAAAATTTATACACTTCTCTAGCGAGAAACCCGTTCACTCCAAACATTTTCAACTGCCGTTCACAATCTTCTTACGACGCTCACGGAGTTGAACTGCACACCTCAATAACCTGCTATATCATTACGTAAAAGAGAAAGGAATTTTGTGGCGTTTGATCCAGTAAAAGAAGACTATCAGCGGCTTATCCTCCGCTTCGCTCGCACCCAAGTCAGCGACGAGGGTAGCATTGCCACGCTAATGAAAGACTTCAACTGGCGATTCTCTAACGATCGCGATTCTCTCTCCCAAACTGACGAAGACCGCGCGTTCAATCTGGTTGCGCAAGCAGCTGAGATTGTTGATTATCGCCTGCCTTTTGTCGAAGAATCTCAGGCACAGACCCTTATCGAACAGGGAAAACACCTCCTCAACCAGGCAATTCAACTGGATTCCAACTGTTTTGACGCCCAGCGTATGCTTTACGCCTCAAATAGCAAGCTTTTTGACGCCTACTACCAGTTCCTTGTAGAGAAGCTCCCCGAGGTCGAAGCCACATGCTACCAAAAAGCGCAGGAATCATCACAGGGGCTCCCCGTCGAGCAAGCAGGACTTGCCCAGCGTCTGGCTATCAACCCTTATAAGCGCTGGCTGGCAGCACTTTCTTCTCGCGCACTTATCTGCGGTCGCAACAAAGATGCCATTACATATGGCGAGAAACTCCTAGAGCTTGACCCTGCAGACGCAGCCGATGCTCGTTTTACGCTTGCACTCGCGTACGCAAAACTCGAGGACGAGGACGCGCTCAAAAGCCTCATAGATAAATATCGCAAGCTTGATCCTCCTCGCAGAGCAGATGATCCGTGGACTTTACTAGCTCACCTGTCCATACACTTCAAGAAGCATGAGCTGGTTAAGGCAGAACACTATCTTGACCTGTTGATAGAACGCTATCCAGAGGCAACACTTTGTTGTTTTGTTCAGAAAGACTTGCCTGAAGGAGAGTTCTCCCGCCTTAACGTGCTCCCCTACTCTGAGGACGAGCTCATCATCGCCATTGCAGAAGCAACTGTGTTACTGCAAGAAGGAAATGACCTAATAGGGCGCGGTGTTCTTGGCCGTTGGATTGCAGATCAAGTTCGCGCAAGAGACCCTAAGACCGTTGAGCTTGCAGAAAAAGAGCTGCAAATGCAGACAAACGCCTTACTTGCTTCTGCAGATTCGTTCCCTGACGGCCCACTTGCTGGAGGCGCCGCTCCTAACGGCCCTAGCTTCCCTGGTAGCCCACGCCCAGGCGGACCACATATTGACGGACCAAATAATCCACACTCAGGCGGTGATGCCGAGTGATTAAGCATTCCGCTAACGATATGTTTAGTGAGCAGGTAGACCGCCTGGTAGCCAAATGTGCACAAGAAAAAAATATTGTCTCTGAAGCTGCACGCTATGAGTTGAAACTTGCAGTAGAGGCTTCTCCTGAAGACTTTATTGCTGACGAAGAAGAAAAAGCTTTTGCTCAATACGCTAATGCAATTGGCAAGTAT
>CABKMA010000064.1 GCA_902373375.1 uncultured Atopobium sp. | reverse complement strand
TAAGGTATGTCAATGCAAATCGTGCCGAGGCGCTTGAGCGTCTCGGCATTCTGCGTGTACGAGACCTTTTGCTCAACGTGCCTCACCGCTATCTCGATTTTTCTCATCGCGTGCAGATTGCTTTTGCTCAGATAGGTGAGGACGCTACCATTACGGGCCGCGTTGCTTCGGTAAAGAGCAAACGTCCGCGCCCCAAAATGGTCATTGTAGAGATTGAGGTTGTGGATGATACAGGTGTACTCACGGCTTCATTTTTTAGGCAGCCTTGGATAGCTGAGCAAATTCACGTTGACGATGAGGTAGCGCTGAGCGGCAAGGTGCTCTTTGCCTATGGTTATCGTCGGATGAAGTCGCCGTTCTATGAAGTTCTGAGTACGGCAAAGACTGACTCAAACGATGAGTCTCACTCCAAAGAGACTCCTTCAAAGGCAGCTATCCTTCCGGTTCATCCAGCTACCGAGGGCGTGAGCCCTGCATGGATGCGTCGCATTATGTCAGCAGCCCTGGCAGATACAGGAAGCGTGTGTGATTGGCTGCCCTCAGAGCTTGTCTCCAGGCACCGCCTTATGTCACTTGCATCGGCGCTTCGTGAGGTTCATTTTCCAACAAGTCTGGACGCCGCTGAACAAGCTCGTCGCCGTCTTGCTTTTGATGAGTTTTTTAGCTTGCAACTTGCCCTTCTGGCGAGAAGAAACTTGGAACTTGCAGGCCACAAGCCTTTTGAGCACGTTATAGATGGACCTAAGGTTAAAGCTCTGATTGAGGCTTTACCTTTTGCGTTAACTGATGAGCAGAATCATGCTGCTCAAGAGATTCTTTCTGACATGGCTGCTCCACGCATTATGAATCGCTTGCTTTTGGGTGACGTTGGAACTGGTAAGACAGCTGTTGCTGCCGTTGCCCTCGCTGCAGCAGCAGACTCTTCAACTCAGGCGGCTGTGATGGCTCCTACTTCAGTTCTTGCTCAACAGTACGCCCAAAAAATAGGTCCTTTGCTCTCACTTGTTGGAATTACGTGGGCGCTTATTACAGGCTCTACCTCTGAAGAGGAGAGGCGTCAGATTGAACTCTGTCTAGCTGACGGTTCTTTGTCTGTTGTTTTTGGCACTACTGCGCTTCTCTCTGAGCGCGTAGTATTCAAGCAGCTTACGCTTGCTGTTGTTGACGAGCAACATCGCTTTGGCGTTGATCAAAGAACGGCTTTGCGCAAAAAAGGACAAGGTGTAGATCTTCTCGCCATGAGCGCAACGCCAATCCCGCGTACGCTGGCGCTTTCTTTATATGGAGATGTTGACACATCTCGGATTACTAAGAGACCAAAGGCAGGAGCTGGCGTTACCACCAAACTGTGTGTGCCAGAAAATCTTGATCAGGCTTATGCTGCTGTTTCTGAGGCTGTTCAAGCAGGTCATCAAGCGTATTTAGTCTGTCCTTTGATTGACCCAAGTGATTCTGAAGAAGAACTTGAAGATGTTCCTGAGGCCGCTCGTACAAATGGTAAGCTCTACAGCGCCACTCGTGTGTACGAGGAACTCTCAAAGACCGTTTTCAAGGACTTTACTTGTGATCTTTTGACCGGTAGATTGCCCGAGGCTCAAAAAGATCAGGTAATGGAAAAGTTCCGCGCAAATAAAACGCAGATACTGGTCTCCACAACCGTCATTGAAGTTGGCGTTGACGTTCCTAACGCTACGGTCATGATTGTCTTTAACGCTGATCGTTTTGGTTTGGCTACACTTCATCAGCTCAGAGGCCGTGTTGGTCGAGGAGACTTTCCAGGAACTGTGTATCTGGCCAGTAACGCCAAGCGAGGCTCTACCGCAAGAAAGCGCTTAGCCGCTCTTGAGCAAACCTCTGATGGCGCGCGTCTGGCAGAGCTTGACCTTGAGCTTAGACATGAGGGAGAGACTCTGGGATATCGTCAGTCAGGCGGCACCACGCTCAAGATATCTGATCTCTATGCAGATGCGGATCTAATTGAGGCGGCTCACATAGACGCTCTGGCAATTACTGCTCACGACCCAAATCTTACCAGTGAGGCTTATGCTACGCTGGGAATTGAGGCAAAAGATCGCTTTGGTGTCTACTTTGAAGAGCTTGGCTATAAGTAATAACCTGCAGGTAAACTACAGTATGCGATAGGTTTGGTGGCGAGAAACCCATGAGGATTGTTGGCGGAAAATGGAAAGGTCGTGCAATTGAGGCTCCTGATGGCAAGGGGACTACGCGACCAACCACTGATCGTACGCGTGAGGCCATTGCAAGCTCTATTTTGGCTTCTCGCGGTCTTGACCTCAGTGAGTCTAGAGTACTTGATGCTTTTGCAGGCTCTGGCGCTATGGGTTTTGAACTTCTTTCTAGAGGAGCTCTGTACGCTGCTTTTGTTGATAAAGACAGAAAGACGTGTGATCGCATTAAGCGCACGGCTCAGTCTCTTGGTGTAAGCACCTCTGAGATGAGCGTTATCTGTGGTGATACGGCGCATTTAGCTGAGTCATCCCAGCTGTTTGGAGGTCCTTTTGACGTCGTGTTTTTGGATCCTCCTTATGCCGTAGAGGCAGAGGTAGTGGCCAAGCTGCTCAAAGACTTGGCGCAGTTAGGAAGTCTGACAAAAGATGCTGTCGTAGTCTATGAGCATAGCCATAAGTCTGATTCAGTTTCTCTTGATGACTTTGTGCTTTCTAAGAGCAAGCGTTATGGTATTGCACAAGTTGATTTACTTGTTCGTTGTGAGGGATAGGAGATACGTTGAATAGCATCACTCACGTGGTTGTACCAGGTACTTTTGATCCCGTCACAAATGGACACCTTGATGTAATTAAACGAGCTTCTCGCCTTTTTGAAAACGTTACGGTGGCTGTTGCAGCTTCAAAGCAAAAACACGGCTCTGGAACTACGTTTTCTCTTGAAGAGCGTGTGCAGATGCTCAAAGATGCTCTGGTAGATGAAGGTCTTGTGGACGTTTCTGTAGAGCCTATGGAAGGTCTTTTGGTTGATTTTTGCAACGCTCATGGTGCAGGTGGTGTTGTTAAAGGTCTTAGAGCTATGACAGACTTTGAGTATGAGCTGCAACAGGCAGATCTTAATGCTCATATGGCACCTGAGCTGGAGAGCGTCTTTGTTATGTCCAGTCCAGAGTACGGCTATATTTCTTCCTCAATTGTCAGAGAAATCTCATCCATGGGCGCAGATGTATCATTTTTGGTACCAAAGAACGTCATTAAAAAGCTTGAAGCTCTGCATAATTGCGGTAATTAAGTATATTTGCCCTGCATTTTCATTATATTCTGCTAACATTCTTAAAAAGGTGTTTTATGCGTGGCGCTCATTAGGGCTATAACTGCATATAACACGGCTTGTGTATTGGATTGAAAGGAGCCCTGGATGCAGCCAGGCGAGGAAATTGAGAGCCTTGTATCTGAGATTGAGCAGATAGTAACTGAGGCTAAGTCACCTTTTATGGATGGCGGTAACAAGAAGATTATTGATGCCCAGGACTTCTATGAGTTGCTTGACGAGATTCGTCGTGTCTTCCCAGAAGAGTTTGCAACCGCTCGCCGCATTATCAAGGAAGAAGATGAGACTCTTGAGCGCGCACGTGCTCAGGCAGAGTCAATTATTGCTGATGCTCAGCAGCAGGCTATGATTCTTGCTGGTGATCAAGAGGTTGTCCGCCTTGCACAGCAGCAAGCAGATGGTATTCGTGACCAGGCAGAGCAGTACGAGCGTGATACCCGCTATAACGCTGAGGAGTACGCTGATACCGTTCTTGCTCACCTTGAGGAGAACCTTAAGAGCCTGACAAATTCTGTTTCTCGTGTTCGTCAGACACTTGATGAGAACTCTGGTCCCCGTAACACCAGCAATAACGTTGCCTGGTAGTTCTAATGCAGCCGGTTCTGTATGCACTAGATGATCGTCTTGCAAATGCAGGCGATACCGTTTCTTATGCGGGTCATCTTAATGAAGACTCGTATGAGCTAGGGGAGCATAATTTTTCTCTTCCCATGGGGATTGATTTTGATCTAGTGCTTACCAACGCTGGTGAGGGCATTTTGGTTACCGGAATGCTTCGTGCTGACGCAGTTGGTACGTGTGACCGTTGTCTTGAGGCCGCACATCTCTCTTTAAACGCAGAGGTAGATGAGTATTATCTTTTTGAAGAGCCTGTAATTTCTGCAGACGATGAAGATGAGGCAGATTACGTTTTAGTAAATGCCGATAAAACCATCGATCTTGCAGAGGCTCTTTTGCCTTCGCTTGTTATGGAGACGCCTTATGTTGTGCTGTGCAAGTCCGACTGCAAGGGACTCTGCCCAGTATGTGGCTGTAATTTGAATGAAGAAGATTGCGGTCATTTGGCTCAAATTGAGCAAAAGAGAGAAGAAGAAAAACTAGCTTCAAATCCGTTTGCGGCTCTTAAAAATCTTGTGATTGAGCCGGATTCGAAAGAGTAAAATAAAATTTCTTCTCCTTTATGGTGAAGAAATGCTGTATCTACGTACAAAATGAGTCAGTACGTGGTATAGTATCCAACGCATTATGTGAATGGGTCGCGCCCTCATGTGTTTTAGGGGCGCTAGCAAGAGCAAAAGAGGTTTAAGATGGCAGTACCTAAACAAAAGAAGGGCCGCGGCGCAACCCACACCCGTCGTTCGGCAAACAGCAAGCTTAACGCAGCAGCTCGCTCTGTATGCCCACAGTGCGGCGCTCCAAAGCTTCCTCACCACGTATGCCCTAACTGTGGCTTCTACAAGGACCGTGAGGTTGTTGTTACTGAGTAACACTCATACATCGTATGGCCAAGGAGGCCGGTTCTTTAGGGGCCGGCCTTCTTTTTTATAGCACTAAGGAGTTATCATGCCCGTTATTTGTGTAGAC
>CABKMA010000063.1 GCA_902373375.1 uncultured Atopobium sp. | reverse complement strand
TCATCCCAGTGGAACAGTGGGAAGTTAACAACCCAGAGGAAATCATGACCTTCTCGCGGTACATCCAAGACCTTTGCCATGTGCAGACGCATACCACCAAGAATCCCATCTGTCTCCAGGCGGCCGCCCACAGCAAAGAGAATCAAGTCCCCTGCCTCAGCAGACATCTCTGCACGCAGTGCCTCAAGTTCTTCTGGCGAGAAGAACTTGGTGATAGGACCTCCCACGGAACCGTCCTCTTTGAAGGCGACCCATGCAAGTCCCTTGGCACCAAAGCTGGCGGCTACCTCGGCAAGTTTATCAACCTGAGAGCGTGGCCAGGTGCCTGCACCCTTAACGTTGATTGCCTTAACGTACTGGCCATCAGTTGTTGCGGCAGAGCTAAAGAGCTTAAAGCTGGACTGCTTGAAGACCTCAGAGACATCGTGAAGTTCCATACCAATACGGGTATCAGGCTTATCGGAGCCGTAGGTATCCATTGTGTCCCAGTACTGAATCTTGCGCAATGGAGCTGGGAACTCAATGCCCATCTTTGCAAATGCATCGCCCAGAATATCCTCAAGCTCGGCCATGACATCTTCCTCGCGGACAAATGCCATCTCCATATCAACCTGTGTAAACTCGGGCTGACGATCTGCGCGAAGGTCCTCATCGCGGAAGCACTTAGTAATCTGGTAGTAGCGCTCAATACCGCCAATCATCAGCAACTGCTTCAGCAGCTGTGGAGACTGTGGCAGCGCATAGAAGTTTCCGCCCTGCATTCTGGATGGAACTAGGAAGTCACGAGCACCCTCAGGAGTAGATTTGAACAGCGCTGGAGTCTCTACCTCGGTAAAATCACGCTTATGGAATGCCTCACGAAGCGCAAAGGCAAAATCAGAACGCATACGAAGATTCTGTGCCATCTGAGGACGACGCAGGTCAACGTAGCGGTACCTCAAGCGAAGGTCCTCGTTAACGTCAATGTGGTTCTCAATCTGAAATGGTGGGACAGCGCTAGTGTTAAGAACTTCAATCTTTGAAGCAAGTACCTCTACCTCACCGGTAGCAAGAGCCTCATTAGTCTGACCTTCAGAGCGATGCTGAACCGTACCGGAAATCAGAACAGGCCACTCAGGACGAATAGTCTCTGCAGTTGCAAATGTTTTTGCATCAACATCTGGGTCAAACAGAATCTGAGTCAAACCCTCGCGGTCACGGAGGTCAACAAAAATCAGGCCACCAAAGTCACGACGACGCCAAACCCAACCAGTGAGCGTAACGGTCTGACCGATATGCTCTGCACGAAGCTCTCCGCAGGTATGCGTATGCATGCTGTGCAAATCAACAGCTGCGTGAGCGGAATAATTCTGGGGGTTTTCTGTGGAACAATCCATTTTTATCCTTTCGTCTTTGCTTCCCTGTGCCAAATCGGAAAGCGCCTTCAAGACGGCAAAAACGTGTAGACGGCACGTTCTTGCTCATAGATAAAACATTGTACTCCTATTCAATTAGAGCACTTTAATCATTTGAATTAATTATCTCTTCGCTCTGAGCCCATAAAGCAAAAGAGACTTAATGTTCTTCATTTGTATAATCCACTCTCTTTAGTGCACTTCCTGAAAAAAGCAATGCAATTATGCTGATTATTAAGAAAAAGACCAGTAATCCCCAGTCAAAATATCCAATCATTACATCTCTTATTAATTCTAATTGATATGTCAGTGGGTTACATTTTGATATAACTTGCAGAATCATAGGAGCATTATCAAGAGAATAAAATAGTGGTGCGGCAAAAATCAAAGGCGTCATTACTACACTCAAAATAAAATCTCGCTGTTTGTAATCATTAATTAGCAATGCAATACAGGAAAAAATTGATGTCCAGAATACAATGAAAATACACAGTAACAAAAACATGCCAAAAACTTGCCAAAGACTTATCTGCATACCAGTAATCATTGAAATAGCCAAAAGAATTATTAATTGAATTAGTGTTACTACAAAAGGAAGTGTTGAAATACCCAACACATAACACTCAGGATTAATACCACTCTCAAGTTTAATCGGCAAAATATTCCATCGCTTATCTATGACCAACCTATAGACACTTTGATTCATTTGTTGAAATAAACACATAATCAAAATGCCAGCAAATGCAAATGACAAAAAGGACATATACTGTCCATGAAAATATATATCTCCAAATGTTGACTGAATTCCTATTGCATAAAAAACATAATACAAAATTGGAGTCAATAAGCTGCTATATATTATGTGTTTATTTGACTTAAGTGCATTAAGCTCTGTTTCTACAACGATGACAAATGATGAAAGACCAAAACTTTCTTTTTTAAAATTCATTATCAGATCCTTCCAAAATTATTTGTCTCAGTGTCAAATTATTAAAAGCAATATTTTTTATTGAAACAAGTTCCTGTAACTTACCGATAAGAACAGGCAGCTTTTGAAAATAATCTTCACGTATTGTTATTTCATTTTCTTCAATCGAACAAGGGCAACAAGACACTAAATCACTTTGATTGTTAAGCGACAACAATCCATCAAAAGTAATTCGCGCTAATTTTTCATAAGAGTACTGTAAAAAGAAGTCGGAAATTTTACCGAAAAATTTTAATTTACCATCTTCTATTAATAAAACCTGATCACAATACTCCTCCAACAAACCAAGATCATGTGAGGAGACAAGTACCGTACAGTTTCTGTTATCACATTCTTTTCTTAAATATTTAAATAAATTATCCCCTTTGATTACATCCAGCCCGGAGGTTGGCTCATCAAGAATAAGAAAATTTGGTTTATGAACCAACGCTCTTGCAACCTGCAGGAGCTGTTGTTGTCCTCCAGATAAGCCATCAGGTAAAGATTTTTCAAACTCAGACAATCCAAGAAAATTTATGATCTTATGAGTACTTTCCTTAGCATCGCTAGATGTTTGCCCACTTAATCTTGCACCAAGGTACACATTGTCAAAGACATTTAAATACCAATCGATTGATTGTTTCTGTAGACAAACTCCAACATCTCTAAAGGGTATCTCTTCTTCAACAATAATTTTTCCGTCATACTTCTTTAATAGTCCAGCAACCAAATTCAAAAAAGTTGATTTACCTGCACCATTCTTACCAATTACCGCTATAAATTCACCTTTAGAGATTTCTAAAGAGAAGTTCTGAATTCCTTTATCGGAATTATGATAATGATATGACACATCATCAAATTTAATGGATTTCATTCTATTTTTCCTTCTCTATATACTCTTTGAGTATTCTTAGACAGTCTTTTAGCGAAACAGCATTTTCTTTAGACAAAATAAAACTAAACTTGTTATAGACATAGTCTTTAGTATCCTTATTAACTTCATTACTTTCTAACAACGTTTTATATTGAACACTATCATTTTATCTATAACAAAAGGAGTACAAATGAGTTATAAAGCCGCTGTTTTTGATCTAGACGGAACACTTCTGAACACTATTGTTGATCTTGCTTGGGCAACAAATTACGCCCTTGAGCAATTCAGTATGCCCACTTACACCGTTGATGAGGTCCGTCAGATGGTTGGAAATGGCGTTGCTAAACTTATCCGTGACGCTGTGCCAGAAGGTACCGATGATGCAACATACCAGCGAGTACTTGCTTGCTTTAAAGAGCACTACGCTGACCATAGCTTAGACAATACTGCACCCTATCCTGGCATCCTTGATGCGATTGATACGCTCAGAGCAGCAGGTGTTAAGTGTGCCGTTGTTTCCAACAAACCTGATTTTGCTATTGCAGATTTAATGAGTAATTTCTTTCCAGGTAGATTTGACTTTGCGCTGGGTCAGCGAGATGACCTTAAAAGAAAGCCTGACGCCGAGCCTGTCCATTACGCCCTTGCTCAAATTGGTGTTAACCCTCAAGATGCTGTCTATATTGGAGACTCCGAGGTTGATGTTGCAACAGCACACAATAGTGGTATGCCTTGCATTAGCGTTACCTGGGGATTTAGGGATAAAGAAACGCTTCTAACTGCAGGCGCTACCACGCTTTGCGATACTGCAGAAGAAATGGTGCAAGAAATTCTCAAATAGTAGCACTAAAAATTGCAACCATTTATTCATTGCCGTTGAGCGAGAAAAAACGTCCGCTTGCCTATGCCTCTTAATTCGTCTGAATAAGCGTATTCTGAGGGCGGTATAGTCTATAAAACTGCATCCATAATTTGCGCGCAAGCGACGTGGAAAGGATTGCATCATGGGCAAGAAAAGTTCTGAGGTTCTCCAGATTTCTTACGAAGACCTGGTAGAGTACCTGCACAGTAATCACTCTGTGTACATGCAAGTCGGACACCAGGTTTATTACCTCACTGATGTCAATTTTGAGGCATGGAGAGCTCAAGACACCAGTATCAGAAACTCAAAAAACCACTTTGTAGATTGTTCTGAACTAGTTCCAACGGTAGACGAATTTCTCGCGCTTCCTTTTATTAATGGAAAAACTATTAAAGACGTTTTTGCGCATGCAACGTTCTATGCATCCATGAAAAATGAAAAGTCTGAGTAATTCAAAATAATCACTATTTAGTTGACTATCTCTCAGCTAAAACTTAAAGGACCTGTTAACGCAGGTCCTTTTTATTTACCCCTTGTATAAAAAACGCCGATGCAGCACACCGGCGTTTTACGTTTAATGTAAGAGAGTATTTCTACTCAACAGGTTTCTGAACCTCAAGGACCTCAGCAATCTCAACCTCGGCAGAAACGGTACCAGCAAGCTCTGGAATAAGATCGTTGTACTTATTGGCAGAGGCAAGCTCAGATGAGGCAGTCTTTGCATAGCGCTTAACTGCTGCGGCTGCACGGTTAACGGCACTCAGCGTTCCAGCACCACCAACGCATCCTCCTGGGCACGCCATACCTTCAAGAAGATAGCCAGGATATTTACCCTTAACAGCATCTTTGAGCATAGCTCGGCACTCAGCAAGACCGTCAACAGCCATGACAGGCACTTCTTTATCAGGATACTTCTGGTGGATGACATTTACTACGGCACCTGCAACGCCACCGGCCACTGCAAAAGCGCGACCATCATGGGAGGCGTTTTCAAAGTCGGAATTATCATCATCAAGCTTGGTGTAGTCAATGCCCTTAGACTCCATCATTCCCGCAAGCTCCTCAAAGGTCAGAACAAAATC
>CABKMA010000062.1 GCA_902373375.1 uncultured Atopobium sp. | reverse complement strand
TCTTTCTTAGCCCCGCAGGGCAAAACTGCGCCTGTGGAGCGCGATACCGTGACGTCAAGCCACATAAAACATAATACCTTAATTGACAACTTATGGAACGAGAAACCGCTCAAGGAGGTTTTTACACCATCTGCCGGTGACGGTAGAGTAAACAGACTATCTATCAGATCTTTTTAAAGATGAATCTGCTACTAAACGATTTGTATTAGTTAAGTATTCTTCTTAAAAATAGAGAATTTGTATAAGCTTAATTTACAAGAACGATACTAGACATATCAAACTATTATTTATATAGAAAGTTATCCCTTCAAAGAAGGATATTACTATGAAGCAAAAAACGTATTTTTCTAGCAAACCTTCTATGCGAAAGCTTATTGCAATTGCCGCTTTAGGCAGTACATTGCTTTGCGGATTGCAGACAAGACCTGTTCTTGCAGAATCGCTTGATACCTCTTCAACTGCTGCTCCTGTGGTAACAAATGAAACAGTCGCAACAACTGAAAACTCTCAGTCTCCTTCGTCTGCAACTCCAACAGCAAACCAGGCACCCGCTGCACCAACAAACAATACTACGCCAACTGCGCCAACTGCGCCAACTACGCCAACTTCACCAACTTCTGGATGGAGACAAGAAAACGGTCAATTCCACTATTACAACGAAGATGGAACACTCGTTACAAACCAGTGGATTAAAGATGATTCTGGTTGGCACTATATGGATGCCGTCGGTAATACAATCAAAGGCTGGTATACAACACCAAACGGAAAAACTTGGTACTTTAATCCAAATGACCCATTACATACAGCAATTATTGGCGAAACTGAAATCGACGGTAAGTTCTACTACTTCGATTCGACAACAGGTCTTATTAAAAATAACTGGGTATATCGCTCAGCAAGTTCTTGGTCTTGGGCCTCTGAAGATGGTTCTTACTATTCAGGATGGAAGCACATGCCTAACGGCAAGTGGTTCTTCTTTGATCAAGAAGACCCTCGTCATCATATGCTCATTGGAACAATTCAAATTTCTGATACTTCTTATTACATTGATGAATACGCAGGTATGGTTTCCAACAGTTGGATACAGCTGCCAACTCGCAAGTGGACATGGGCTCAAAAAAATGGAGCACTTGCTTCTGGTTGGTTTAACACTCCAAATGGTAAAACCTGGTACTTTGATCCATCGGTTCCAGAACATCCTGCACTTACCGGCAATGTAACAATTAGTGACAAAACTTACTATTTTGATGAAAACGACGGACTATATAGAAGTAGTTGGGTTCACAATGATGATGGCACTTGGTCTTGGGTAGACACTTATGGATCATTTTATTCAGGTTGGAAACATTTCCCAAATGGTAAATGGTTTTATTTTGATCCCGAGGACCCAATTCATCGTATGAAAACTGGACTTTTCCAGCTCCCTAGCGGTTCATATTATGTTGATGAAAATTCTGGCATGACTGCTAATAATTGGGTTCATTTACCAAATGGTAGTTGGTCATGGGCGCAATCGAGCGGTGCGCTTGTTTCTGGCTGGTTTACTACGCCTGACAATAAAACATGGTACTTTAATCCATCTTCAGTTGATCATGCTGCATTTGTCGGAGAGCATTCTATTGATGGAAAGAATTACTACTTTGACAAAAGCTATGGTCTTGCAAAAAATGAATGGATTACTCGCCCAGATGGTATAAAACGTTGGGCAGGCCCAGATGGAGTACTTACTGGATTCATTTCTCCCCAGGGAGTTTTCTCTGCAGACGATGGCTCTCAACCAACAGGAACAGTGCAGCTTCCTGGACTAACTTTACACGTCGGCGCTGATCATAAAGTTAAGACAGGCTGGGTTAAAGAAAACAATAAAGATTTTTACTATCTTTCAAATGGCGCACCAGCAACTGGATGGCTTAATATTCACGACACTTGGTACTATTTTGATTCCAATGGAGCAAAGCAAACTGGCTGGAATTATTCAAAGGGAAGTTGGTACTTCCTTGATTCAGATGGCAAAATGAAAACCGGTTGGATTAAAGATAACGGCAAAGACTACTACCTGAACAATAATGGTTCTATGCAAACCGGTTATTTGACATGGGGCGGCAAACTCTATTGGGCTGGTGCTAATGGCGCCATGGAGGAACAACCTTGCTACTACCCCGATATGTATCGTTACGCTCAGAACTACTACAGTGCCACCAACTGGCTTATCCAGATCGATACTACCGGCAATCGCTTTGCTGTATATAAGGGCTATCACGGCAACTGGGTTGTTTGGTATGAATGGCAGTGCACTACAGGAGCACCAGGAATGTGGACTCCTCATGGCCAATTCACTGTAGGTAACAAAGGCCTTTACTTTGGCTCTGGCTTTAGGTGCTGGTATTACACGACCATTTCTGGCGAGTATCTTATTCACTCCATTCTCTATAACTCCGACGGCTATACCGTCCGAGATGGCAAGCTTGGATACAATGGTTCTCACGGTTGTGTACGTCTTGCAACAGAAAACGCCAAATGGGTTTATGACAACATTCCTTATGGAACAAAGATTGTTATCTGGTAACAAAAAATAGACATGAAGCTCTATAGCAATAAACCCCAACTCATATTGAGCTGGGGTTTATTTATTAGCTTATAAAATGTGGCTACCCAAAATACTTTGCTTCAAAATCCTTAAATTGCTCTGGAGTAGCGTTTTGATCTACCGAGAAGGACTGTGCAACAGCTACTGCCTGCTGTCTTCTGAGACCAGCCTTATCCTCATCTCCTAGTTGATCATAAACATGAGAAAGTCTGTCGAGTGCGTACACTACATATTCGGCGGCTGAATCAGCTACGCCCGAGAGCAGCATCATAGTAACAAGAGAATCTGGCGAAAGCGCAAGGGCGGTCTCTGGACTCAAATCAATAAGCTCTGCAACAGCTGCCTCTACCCCATCAAGAGACTCTTCAGTTTGGGTCTCTAGAGCATTTCCCAAACCTGCTGTAACCGTCGAAGTAAAGTCATCGATTACTTCCAGAATGTAATCTCGTTGAAGCATTTTGTTCCAATCTACTAGTTAGTAGGAACAGGAATACGTAAGTGATCAAATGCAGCGTGCGTTGCCTGTCTACCTTGAGGAGTTCTAATGATAAGCCCTTGTTGCAAAAGGTATGGCTCGTAAACATCTTCAAGCGTAGAGGGATCTTCTGAAACTGCACTTGCAATGGTTGTTAGACCAACTGGACGACCTCTAAACGTCTCGCAAAGCGCACGCAAAACACGCACGTCCATTACATCTAAGCCAAGCTCATCAATTTCAAAAAATGAAAGTGCCTCTGAAGCTACCTGCCAGGTAATAGTACCTTCAGCTTTAACCTGAGCGTAATCTCTTACACGTTTTAGTAAACGATTAGCCAGGCGCGGTGTACCTCTTGATCGAGAAGCAATTTCAGCAGCACCCTGCTCATCAACTTTAACATCAAGAATATTTGCTGAACGCATGACAATAGTCTGCAGTTCAGGAATGGTGTAGTAGTCAAGGCGATAAGAAATACCAAAACGGTCTCGCAAAGGACCAGTTAGAAGTCCTGTTCTTGTTGTTGCAGCTACAAGGGTAAAGCGTGGAATATCCAGCCTAATTGACCTAGCTGCAGGACCTTTACCAATGACAATATCTAAGAAGAAATCTTCCATTGCTGGATACAGAATTTCTTCAACCTGGTGATTAAGTCTATGGATCTCATCAACAAAGAGGATATCTCCCTCTTCAAGATTGGTGAGAATTGCCGCTAAATCTCCTGCTCGCTCAATTGCAGGACCAGAGGTTGTATGAAGCTTGGAGCCCATTTCACCTGCTAAAACACCTGCAAGCGTTGTTTTACCAAGACCTGGAGGGCCAGAAAAAATAACGTGATCAAGCGGCTCATTACGACTTTTTGCTGCTTCAATGAGAACACGCAGGTTGGACTTAACGCGCTCCTGACCCAGATACTCATCAAGCGTTTTTGGGCGCAAATTTCTATCTTGCTCAAGGTCTTCTGCCTGAAGCCCACTAGAAACTACACGCTGAGAAGTATGTCCTGGAAACGGAGCTGGAGTAGACGATGATTCAAAAAGGTTATCTGCATCTGCTTCCCACATTAATTACCACTTCCCAAACGCCTTAATGCATATCCAATAGCAGCTTCAATTGTAATAGCATCAGCCTCTTCATAGCCCTCAAGAGCAAGTGTTGCTTCCTGAGAAGTAAAGCCCATTCCAAGAAGGGCCTCAATAGCTTCTGATTCTACTGAAGTTACAGAAGGTTTTGGAATTACATCTAAGTCTGCAGGAGAAGTAAGTCCAACAAGCTGTTTAAGCTCTGCGTCTTTTGCAAACACATCGGAAAGCTCAATAACCAAGCGCTCGGCCTTTTTCTTACCAAGACCGGAAACGCTCTTAAGTCGATTTCCGTCATTAGTAGCCACAATTACCGCAAGCTGCTGTGGAGTAAACGTAGAGAGAACAGAAAGAGCTAATTTAGGACCAACTCCAGAAATTGCACGTAAACGATCAAAAAGCGCACGTTCTTCTCGCGAAGCAAAACCAAAGAGTTCCATTGAATCTTCTCTGACTACCATACGAGTTAAAACAGTAACACCTGCTTCACCCGCTTGTGGAAGTGCGGCGGCTGTTGAAGCTGATATACCCAGCTCATACCCAACGCCGTTAACATCGAGAACAGCAACTGAAGGAGTAACGGATACTAGTGTGCCCGTAAGCTGGACAATCATAGTTGTATTCTTCCCTTTCCAAGCGAGGTAGTTCTTACAAGATTAGCGTGACAAACTGCAGCAGCTAAAGCATCTGCTGCATGATCTGGATGAGGCTGATGGTCCAAGCATAAAATGTTTTGAACCATATACATAACCTGCTGTTTATCTGCAGCTCCAGTACCAACAACAGCCTGCTTTATCTGCATTGGAGTATATTCTCCAACGGTAAGACCTGCTTTAGAACAAGCGACAATAGCAGCACCGCGAGCATGAGCGGTAGGAATAGCTGATTTAACGTTTTGCCCAAAGTAAATACTCTCAATAGAAAGAGCTTCTGGTGAGAACTTATCTATAACCTCAACAATCTGGTTATAGATTCTTCCCAAGCGTATATCTATTGGCTCATCTGCAGTTGTAGTAATGCATCCATAGGCGCGTGCACGGCATTCAGAACCCCTTGTCTCTACAATTCCCCATCCAGTGTGAGCAAGACCAGGGTCTATTCCAAGAATTACCATTGCACCTCCTAATATAGAACGTTCGTTCTATATTATCACAGAGT
>CABKMA010000061.1 GCA_902373375.1 uncultured Atopobium sp. | reverse complement strand
ATTATGGATGCACCACTAGAAATACTTTTACGAGTGCCCGGTATTGGCCCTACCGGTGCACGAAGAATTATTGCTGCAAGAAGACAGTCTCGCCTCACCTTTGATGATCTTAAACGGCTGGGAATACAACTCAAACGGTCTCATCACTTTCTGACCTGCTGTGGCGTAAGAGATGCCTCAGCTCCACTTGACCAAGAACTGATTAAACAGAGGGTAATTGCTGATGCCAAAGCAAGTTCATACAACAAAACAAGACGTCGTATTGAGTCCTCTCAACTCAGGCTCTTCTGATCAAAGCGTAGAGCTTATCTCGCTTGTTCAGAGACTTACAAGACTCTCCAAGCCTCAGAAGGTTGTTATCTCCTGTAATCCAAGCTTAGAAGGCGTTGTAGGGGCTGTAGGACTCACCTATCTCTCACATGCTAACCCAGCACATATACGTCTTGTTAGAGAAAGCTTTTGTCAGCCTAGCCTTGAAGAGCACGTTCTCTGTGGGCCAGACCCTTCTGATGACTCAGTAGTAGCCTTAGCAAGACGAGTTCTTACTGGATTAGAGAAAAAAGTAGGTACAAAAGAAATAACGCGCCGCATTGTTTTGGCATGTGCCTCGGATGCACATACTATGCCAGAGATTGTGCATAGATACATTCGTCTTGCATTTTCCTATGGTGTAGGAGCACTTGAAGATATTGCTGACCCCACCGTAGCAGAATTTAACGCACTAGCTAGGCAGGTAGAAACTGAACGAGAGCACACACGCCAATTCGTACGGTTTTCTCGCATGTCGGACGGCTCGTTTATGTCCGTATTTCAGCCTAATGCAAACGTAGTACCACTAACCTGCAACTACTTTGTCAAACGAATGAGTACAGAACGGTTTTTTATTGTTGATCCAGCGCATCATGTGATCAGTTTTTATACACCAGAAATGAAAACATTTGGAACCATTCAACTTGATGACACTTCTTTAGAAGAATTGCTCTCTAGAACAGACTTAGCAACTGATGAGAAATACGTGCAAGCCATGTGGAGACGCTTCTATGAAGGGGTTGGTCTGGAGGGTCATGGACCGGCTGAAAGAGGATACGACTTGCGCGCTCATTGGATGCCAAAACGAGTATGGCAAGGACTTCCTGAGCTCACCGCAAGCACAAATGCAGAAGCGGCGCGGAGTCAAGGCGTACCCACCCGCTATCAAGGTCGAGAAAACAGAAAGGATGTGCATCATATAGAACAAAACCAGACGTTTCATAAAGAGCTTACTTCTGGGTTATAAGACTGCTTATCAAAACGACTTGTAACAAAAAAGCGCCCAGTAAAACTGAGCGCTTATCAGTACAAATGTAACAACCTAAGACTTAGTCAAGGTCGTTGAAGTCACCAGCTGCAGGTGCAGGTGTAGAAATCTGAGTCTTCTGTGCTGAAGACTGTGCAGCATTCTGGGAACCCGTTGGAACATTGTTGGTAAGAACAGTCTCTGGGAAGACAGAGTCTGCGTCATCCAAGAAGTGCTGGAGAAGCTTGCGGTACTCAGCACGGAAGTCCTCACGGGACTGCTTGAGACGATCAATCTCATCAAGCTCAGTCTGCTTCTCTGCAAGAGCCTGACGGATAACCTCACGAGCCTTCTGATCTGCCTCGTTGCGAATGCGCTCTGCGTTTGCGCGAGCGTCTGCAACAAGCTTATCTGCGCTCTGCTGAGCAACAATGAGGACCTGAGAAATCTGGTGCTCAGATGCAGCAATAGCTGCAGCGTTTGTCTCCTCAACAGAAGGAACGCTTGCGTTCTCCTCAAGGTTTGTAACCTGAGCCTGTGCTGCAGCAAGCTGCTGCTCAGCGCTGGTCAGACGGCCCTTAAGGTCAGCGATTTTCTGAAGCATTGCATCAACTTCAGAAGCAAGCTGCTCAAGAAATGCGTCAACTTCTTCTGGGTTGTAACCGGTCTCAGCAGGAGAAAATGTCTGCTGCTCGATGTCTGCTGGTGTGATTGCCATCTTTGTTCCCTTTCAGTCTGCGAGTAGACGTACCACACATCAAAACTACTCAGTTTGTAAATAAAGACAAACTAAATTCCTATATTAGTATAAAGCCCAACGTCGAAATGGCAAAACGTTCCACAAGATTAAGCACAAAAAGCGCAACAATTGGTGAGAGGTCAACGCCAGCAATTGGAGGAATAGAGCGCCTAAACACACTGAGATATGGCTCGACAATTTTGCCAATAGCCTCAAGAATGTTCTTAACCAAATCATTTGAAACGGTAATCCAAGAGGACAAACACCATACCACAATGCAGATGCTGTAAATCCTAAACAAGGTATAGAGTGCGTTTAAAACATAATACGAGAACACAAAAACCTCCAGTTACCTGGTAATCTCACCCTCATCAGCAAGCTTATCAAGATCAGCCTGCGTCAAAGAGACGCCATGAGGAAGTACAACAAAAACGCGATCAGCAACTTCTTCAACAGCGCCGTCAAGTCCATAAGAAAGGCCAAAACTAAAGTCCAAAATTCTCTTAGCAACCTCAATGTTAGTGTTCTTAAAGATAAGGACAACAGGCTGACCAGTACGAACACGGCGAACTACCGATTGAACATCGTCATAAGAAACAGGACGAAGAACGTATGGAGGTAGCTGTCCAGAATAGCTTGTACGGCTTACAGGACGAAGACCAATATCACCCGGAGTAGGTAAATTTGGGCTCACAGTATGCTCATAAGAAGGAGTGTATCCGGAAGGCTCCTGACGAGATGCGTATGCAGAAGCACGGGAGCGCATATCCTGTTGAGGATTGTAAGAAGCAGCTGGATTAGTACTAATTGGCTTACCAGAACGTGTGTAAACAGAGACACTCTCTGCCTCTGGTCTGGATGGATTACCCAGTAGTCTATTGGAAGAGCCTTGCTGTGCACGGTCATCGTACGAGCGAGAAGATGTTCCGTCTACCTCGTCATAGCTCTCATCGCCATAATACTCATCCTCATAGTACTCATCGTCCTGACCACCACGGAATTTTGCTTTTAGCGTATCAAGAATGCTCATCATTATGCCTTTCTGTAACGCACGTAACTTCTTACTACTGTATCAAAACTTGTAACTATTTTAGTGCCCACTCAATGTATAGGCTGGATCAAACAATACTCGACCCAGGCGAATTGTAGTAGAACCCTCTTCAATGGCATACGTAAAGTCATCACTCATGCCACAAGAAAGAACATCCAACTTCAAACCAACTTGTGTGCTCAGCTTATCACGCAATTCTCTCAGCCCTGCAAACGTTCTCTTTGCGCGCTCTGGATCATCTTTTGGTGCCATAGTCATTAAACCCACAACAGAAATGTGAGGAAGCTGAACAATCTTTTGGATAGACTCAGACACTTCTTCTGGCGAGAAACCCGATTTTGAAGCCTCGGCAGAAACGTTAACCTCAAGGAGAACAGACTCCTCAGTACCCTTTACTTCAGCACGCTTGGAAACCGCCTCTGCAAGGTGCTCGGAAGAAATCGAATGAATGTAGCGAACCTTACCAACTACCTGGTTAATCTTGTTCTTCTGAAGATTGCCAATCATGTCAAAGGTTACTGCAGACGCAAAAGGAGTTTCAGATAAACATGTCAGTTTATGTGTCAGCTCTTGTGGGCGATTCTCGCCAAAAACTTTATAGTCCGCCTTATAAGCTGCAAGAACAGCCTCAACAGGAACAGTTTTGGAGACAGCTACAATTTCAATCTCAGAGGCGCTTCTGCCAGACTTTTTTGCAGCATCCGCTACAAGAGACTCAATCTGAGCTTTACGAGCCTTAATAAACTCAAGATATTCATCTGAATCGTACGTCATAGCCATCATCTTTCGGTGAATACATCGATATCTTACGTAGCGCTAAACGTCTTCTCCGATAGTGCTAAACGACTTCTACCCTACTTTACAGCCAGGTAAGCAACAGCCGCGTGCCTTCCGCACGTGCCATGCTCTGCACGATACGAGAAGAACCTCTCTGTTGTAGAGGCGGTCGAGTCAGTAACCTCTTCAATAGCAGACACGCGTACACCAGCATCTACCAGTGCAGCCCTGACGGCATATCCAAGGTCTAAGTACCTCTCTCCAGATGCGTAGTCTACAACGCCAGAGCCAAACTCTTGTGAGAACATCTGGATAAGCTCGGGAGAAACCTCGTAGTCAGCACTGCCAATATGCGGACCAATGTAGGCTTTGACCTCGGAAGGATTGGTGCCAGTTGCCTGACAAAGCGCCTCTGTTGCGCGCGCAGAAATGCGAGCAATAGTGCCTTTCCAGCCAGAATGCGCCACCGCAAATCCGCCCGGAGCTACAAGAATCACCGGCACACAATCGGCAAACGCCAGAAGCACGGGCGTATTTTGAACCGTGCATACTATGGCATCTGCGCCAGCTTCTGCCTCAGCTTTAGCCTGTTTAAAAGCCTCTGGTGTATCTGAAGTTAGACAAACAACGTTGCTTCCGTGTACCTGATGAGGAATAAGAAGACGCGAGAAAAACTCACCAGCTCCAAGAGCCTCTAAAACCAGCTGGCGATTCTTTTGCACATGTTGCAGATCGTCTCCACACCTACTGCCCAGATTAAGAGAACTAAACTCCCCTTCTGAAAAACCGCCAGTGCGCTCGGTAAATGCGAGCGTGACCCCGCATGGAACCTCTAGATCCATGAGCAGGGTCACGCCGTGTAAGCACTGTCTATTCAGCGCGCACATATTTAGATGCGGCTACGCTTAAGGAAGTCTGGAATATCAAACTCTTTCTCATTAGAAGAGTTGTTGGTTCGAGCAGGCTGTGGCTGAGCAGTCACAGGACGAGTTGGCTGTGGCTGAGCAGGACGGCTTGGACGGCTTGCGCTCTGAGTGTTCAGGGTTGGAAGCTGCTGCTGAACGTTAGAGTCATTGAAGCCGGTTGCGATAACGGTTACGCGAACCTGATCACCTAAGGACTCATCAACAACAGTACCAAAGATGATGTTTGCATCAGGATCAACGTTCTTAGCAACCAGGTCAGCTGCCTCGTTAATCTCCTGAATACCAAGGTCTTTGTTACCAGCAATAGAGAGAAGAACGCGGGTTGCACCCTCAATAGAGCTCTCAAGCAGGCGGCTAGAAATTGCCTCGGTTGCAGCATCAGCAGCGCGGTTATCACCAGCAGCAATACCAATGCCCATCATTGCGCTACCTGCACCCTTCATGATGGTGCAGACGTCTGCAAAGTCGAGGTTGATCAGGCCAGGAACCGTGATGAGGTCGGTAATACCCTGGGTGCCCTGGCATAAAACATCGTCAGCCATGCGGAATGCCTCAAGCATGGTGGTCTTCTTCTCAGAAAGATCAAGCAGACGATCGTTTGGAATAACAATGAGTGTATCGACATTCTCAGAAAGAGTCTTGATTCCGTCAGCTGCAGAACCATAACGACGACGACCCTCAAAGGAGAATGGCTTAGTAACAACACCAACGGTCAGTGCGCCAACGTCATTCTTTGCAATATCAGCAACAACTGGAGCAGCGCCGGTACCAGTACCGCCACC
>CABKMA010000060.1 GCA_902373375.1 uncultured Atopobium sp. | reverse complement strand
CGTACATGTGTGTAACCCTTCATTGCTGATTCTTGCAACGATTAATACTATCTTTTGCATTTCTGAAGATCCGAGCAAAGATCTTCACCGCCGTGACCTGTGGCATCCGCGGGAAACTGTCGGTGTCCCATGTCCCTCGGCGAGAAACACAACTCGTAACAGTCTACTGCATATTTAAGAAAATTCCAAGACAAAACTACATGTTATAGAGGCTTCACAAGGAGCCCATTTTCTGAAAGATGTGCTTGCGAGACGCGACATACCTTCAATGAGTCAATGCCTTGTAAGCCGTCTACTCCAGCCTGAGCTGCAATTTTTTGAGCCTCATAAATCAAAACCGCAGGTCTAAGCGCCGCTCTTGGATCTTGAAGCGTATCAAGCTCAAATGAAATGCACGTATCAGATGAGCTCTCAGAAATGCTATAACCAGCAAACGTTGTCTCTAAGTTGACCACTTTTTGTTTGTCTCCGCGCATATACGTCAGCTCTTTTTTGGCGAGAAGATCCTCAAATCCCCAACGCAACGCATCTGACCTAAGACCTTCTCCCAAAATGTCGCATCTCCAGTGAGCGGCATTCAACCATGCTTCAAGCGCTGGCAGCGACCGATCAACGTAGCTGGCAGCAAACGGAGCAAGCGCGGGAGGCGTAGCCGACAACAACCTTTCTAACGCTTCATCCGGGTCCACGTATTCTGTGAGCTTCAAGTCAAAGTACTCCGCCTCAGACGAAGCTCCTACGGGAAGCGCCTGAGAGAACTGCACACCCATTCGTTTGGCAAAGCCATTACCTACCCTGAATGGCAACTGAGCACGACGAGCACAGCGCTCAATGGTACCAATAAGCTCAAGATGTCCCAAAAACGCAAGGCGATCATCTTTCTTGTAGGCCACACGGAGCCTAAAAATCTCTGCTCCGCGCTCTGTCATAATCTCTGGCTGAATCTGTGGCTTACCAGTGCGCCAGTCCTTCTTTACTGGTTCAAGTGCCTCAGAAGCTACGCTCTCTACCTGCTTCTCTGTCATGAGCGCACCCCCATCAACACATTGTCGACCTTCAAGGTCTGGCATACTGCACATCCCGTACAAGAGGTAAACGTACAGTCTGGTGTGGTAACCTCATCCATTGCTTTACGATATTCTCGCTGTAGATAGCCCTTAGAGACACCAGGAGATGTGTGATCCCACGGAAGTTTTGCCTGAATATCAAAGGTTTCTGTTGCAATATCAGACAGCGAGAAACCCAGACTTTCTGCAGCCGCGTTCCAGGCATCAAGGTTAAACTCACTAGTCCACGCATCAAACTTGCAACCATTTTTCCAAGCCTGATAAATCAGATTAAAACCGTCGCGGCCCATCTTTGAAAGTGCGCCTTCTACCAGCGAAGTACCAGAATCGTGATAGGCAATCTTGAGTCCCCTGTCGTGATTTGAAGACAAAAGCAGCTGCTGTCTACGCTGGGCTTCCTCGCGAGAAATCTGACCTACCCACTGGAATGGCGTATAAGACTTGGGAACAAATACGGCAACAGAAGCAGAAACCGTAACACCCTTGCCACCGATTTCTCGACCAATATCCAAAATACGTTTAGCAACTGCAGGAATAGCCTGGATATCTTCATCAGTTTCAGTTGGAAGACCCATCATGAAGTAGAGCTTCATGCGCCGCCAACCGTTTTCAAATGCGTTTCTTGCAGCGGATTCAAGATCATCCTCGGTAACATTTTTATTAATGACGTCTCGCATACGCTGAGAGCCCGCTTCTGGTGCAAACGTCAAACCACCGCGTCTTGAAGTTGACACTGCATCTGCCATTTCTGCGCCAAATGCGTCCATACGTTGTGATGGAATAGAAATACGCACACCGCGTTTGCGCAGGTCAGAATTCATTCGGCGTAGAATATAGCCGCACTGTGAGTGATCCGTTGTAGAAAGCGACGTCAACGAGACCTCGTCGTAGCCACTCTTCAGAAGGCCTTCCTCACCTGCTTTAATAATCTGCTGAGCAGGGCGCTCACGGACAGGACGGTACGTCATTCCTGCCTGACAGAACCTACAGCCACGAGCACAGCCACGCTGAATCTCTAACGCCAGTCTGTCTTGAACAATCTCAGTATACGGAACAATACGCTGAGCCACAGGGTCTGTCACCGAAAGGTCTGGAAGACAACGTTTATAGACCACGCTTGGAGCGCCACTTCCCTCTTTAGGAACTGCGTAGCCCCAACGTGTAGAGGTATTGTCATGCACAATCTGATAAAGCGATGGCACGTAGACACCTTGAATCTCAGACAACCTCTGCAAAATCTCTTGGCGAGAAACCCCTTCAAGCTTGGAAGTCCTCACACACTCGCACATCTCTATCAGCGCTTCTTCACCGTCTCCTAAAAGAATTGCATCAAAAAGTGGAGCTACAGGTTCAGAGTTCCAAACAGAAGGACCGCCTCCAAAAATGAACGGGTCCTCTTCATCACGTTCCTCAGAAAGCAATGGAATACCTGCTAAATCGAGCGTTTCTATAATATTGGTAGCAATCATTTCATGCGCAAGGGTGAAGCCCACCACGTCAAAAGACGCTAAAGGTGCAGCACCCTCTAACGAAAGCAGAGGAACGTTGCGCTTGCGCATCAAAGCTGCCATATCGGTCCAAGGCAGATAGGCGCGCTCACAAGAAATATAAGGCGCCTTATTCAAAGCGTTATAGAGAATAGCAATGCCCAAATTAGGCTGACCCACTTCGTACACGTCAGCGTAAACCATACAAACATGAAAAGGACCATCTTGCTCCTCTACCGCTCCCCACTCGTGATTTAAGTATCTTGAGGGTTTCTCGACATGTGGGAGCATGGGCTCAATGAGATGGAAGAGATTTTCTCGTTTAACACGCACGATAGTCTACTTTCTATCTTTTAGCGAGGGACTGTGTGGTTGCTATCTCTACGGTATTTGATTGTGAATTTGTATCTGCTGTTGCGCTTGCGCCTGTAGAAGCACCTGAAGCGCCAGTTTTGGTAGAATCACCTGCTATCCCATCGCGTTTCTCGACAATTTTGCGAGCATATGCGTGAATGACGCGAGCAGTAGTGTGAGTACCTGCGTACCCCATGCCAGCCTTAAGCGCCCAGCCAAATCCTGGAACTGTGCCTGCGACCGTGCGTGCAACGGTGCGGTATCCAAATCCCGCACCCACAACGCCGAGAAGTTCAGCGATGGTTTCAACACTTATATTGATGTTATAAGCAGCGGTAATATCAAGCGCAAGCCTAATTTGACGTGCGGTCATTAACGGCATATCAGAACCGGGAACAAACGCTACAGCTCCAATAGCCGCATTTTCTTTAGCGCACGCAGCAGTTATTTGCTTGACTACTTGAGTCCTACAAAGAGGATACGCAGCCGCAAAAGAAACCGATTTTTCTGTTGCTACTGCAATCCATGAAGAGAGTCGATCAAAAAGTGCTTCTTCAGTAGTACCCGCAATAATGCTAATAAGTCCCGTGTTATAAAGGGCGTCCGCAATTTTAGGAGCTTCAACTGAAGACTCAACAACCACCGCACAAGGAACAGAATGGCTTACCAACATAGTAAGAACTTCCTCGTACTGTGAAGTTGGCGTAGGAATAAGCACTGCAATATCGGGAATAGTTGCGTTCTTTCCCGTGCGGCCGGTACCTCCAGACACAAACGAAACGCCATCAGCAAGTTTAGAAACACGAACCGTAGCATCTGTTCTCTCGGGCATAAAATAGGCATGAACAGCAAGAATTACTTCTTCAGAGGCAAGAGGATCAACATAAATATGTGAATATGTTGGCTCAAGAGATGAAAGTGAGCCACGAAATTCCTGTATGACAGAAGATGCAAGCTTGCCAAGGCTGTTTCTGTTTGCCATAGCTTATGCCGCCTTGGTTCTATGTCTGTACACTGACTGGACAACTCCTACAGAAACAAGCTGAGCAACCATTGACGTTGATCCAAAGCTAATAAAAGGCAGTGGAATACCTGTAATAGGCATAATTCCAATGCACATACCAACATTTTGCAATACTTGAAACGACCACATGGCTGCACAACCAACAAGCACCAGTTTAGAGAAGGTATTGTCAGTCTTCATGGCAAAAAGAATAGTTGCAAAAATCATCCACGCAAAAAGTAAAAGCATAATGAAAGCGCCAAAAAAGCCAAACTCTTCTGAGAAAAGTGCAAAAACAAAGTCTGTATGCGCCTCTGGTAAAAAGCGTCCGCTTGCCTGCGTAGCGTTACCAGGACCTTTTCCAATAAAGCCACCTGAACCAACGGCAATCTTTGCCTGTTGCAAGTTATAGCCATCTCCTGAAGGATCAACTGATGGATCCAAAAAGACAGTAAGACGTTTCATCTGGTACTCCTTAAGAATGTGAGGAATACCGGGAATCATGGAGGTTACAACAACAAGAGCAACAACAGCAATAAGTAAAAGAACAGTTATCAAAATCCAAGAACGTTTTGCGCCAGAACAAACAATGATGGTAGCTCCGATAACCAAAATGATTAGGCCAGTTCCCAAGTCTGGCAAAAGCATAATAGAGCCAAACGGAACCAACAACGTTCCGCAAAGCTTTACGTAGTCTCTAAGCGTTTCTACTTTTCCGTTATATTGGGCGCATACTGAGGCCATGAGAAAAATAGTGACAATTTTGCCCAACTCTGATGGCTGGAATCTAAAGCCAACAAGCGGGATATTAACCCAGCCTGTCATGCCTTTAACAGAGACGCCAAAACCTGGAACTTTAGGCAAAATCATCAGTACTATTACGCTGACAAGCAACACGTTTGTCATATTTGCAAGAGCTCTATAGTCATAGCGCCACATAAAAATGGCAAATATAAGACCCAAGCCAATGCCCAAAAGATGCCTTGGAAAACTAGCTTCGGCTATGTTCATTGATGCAGTCCAAATAACCACAATACCAATCAGGACGAGAAGTGCCGCGGGAACAAGCTGCGCTAGATATAGTTTGTTCAAAATATTCTTACCAGAGAGTTTCTCTTTCTTAGCTAGGCCTCCCGAAGGAATACCTCCACGCCTTCTAAAAGGTGAGTTCATTTTCTGTTTTGTAACCGCAGATGAATCAAGCGCCATGGGTTTCTCGCCTCCTTATCTACCAACATTATCTGGCTGATTATAAATTGCACCAAAAACATCTCGAACAATATACATACCAGAACCTGCTCCAGAAGGAGCGCAGTCAAGATTTGCAGCAACAACGTATTGAGGTTTATCAGCAGGCGCATAACCAACAAACCAACCAACCGGCTCACCAACAGACTGCTGTTCAGCACTACCCGTCTTACCACAAACAGTGACATCAAGATTGGTCCAATGGATAGTCTGATGAGCAGCTTCTTCATATACCACACCATAAAGACCGCGAGCAACAATATCTCGATGCTCATCTTTTTCATCTGGCGTCAGAATGACCTCATTTTTGTACTCGATAACAGAACCGTTGCCGTTTCTGGCGTTAATGCTCTTCAAAACATGAGGCTTATAAATAGGACCTCTGTTTGCAATGCCACAGTATGCATTTGCCATCTGAAGACAAGTTACCAGAAGATCACCCTGACCAATGGCAAGGTTGCAGTTATCTCCGCCTTGCCATTTACGTGCATCATCAGGTGAGCTGGTAAAATAATTCCACTTCCACTCCGCATCGGGAACGCGGCCAGAGGCCTCTTCTGGAAGATCAATTCCAGATAGTGCTCCAAGTCCAAAGGCTCTAAATGTTTCTTGCATGCCCTCGGGATGATCATTGTCATAGAAGAAGCCTTTACCAATCTCATAAAAAACAATGTCACAAGAGTTGGTAATACCGGTAATAAGGTTAACGGTACCGTGTCCAGAAAGAAGCCAGCAGTGCATACCGTACTGCTCACCAAATCCAGTCCAA
>CABKMA010000059.1 GCA_902373375.1 uncultured Atopobium sp. | reverse complement strand
ACGGCGAGAATATCCGCTGACGCAGCGAGCAATCTTGGAAAGACCGGTAATGCGACCATTTTGTGGAATGTAGCAGACATGTGCCTTGCCCACGAATGGCAGAATGTGATGCTCGCAGGTAGACGAGAAGGGAATGTCGCGGACAATAACCATTTCTTTATTACCCTCTTCATGGAACTGTTTGCGTAGATGAGCTGCAGGGTCTTCCTGCATGCCACCAAAGAGCTCCACGCAAGCACGAGCAACACGGTCTGGCGTATCAAGCAGACCTTCTCGCTCTGGGTCCTCACCAATAGCAAGCAAAAACTCAGTGACCGCGGCTTTTACGCGCTCTTGGTCAAGCTTTTTATAGTTATTTTCCGCTGCCATGAGGCAACCTACCTTTCACTCTTATGCAAGCGTTCTCTGAGCTGCGGCAACAACATGGCGAGCAAGAATTGCCGTTGTCACGCTACCTACACCGCCAGGAACAGGAGTATAAGCACTTACCAGAGGAGCTACCTGCTCTGTATTAACATCACCAACAAGCTTTTGAGTTGCTTCATCCCAGTTAATGCCCACGTCAATAATGGTCTGACCAGCTCTTACGTAGTCAGCCCCAATAAGGTGCGCACGACCTGCAGCCACAACCACAACCTCTGCCTGCTTAAGCGTAGCAGCAAGGTCTTTGGTCTTGCTGTGGCACACCGTCACCGTAGCGTTTCTTGCACTTAAAAGTGCAGCTACTGGACGACCAATAACGTTAGAGCGACCAACAACTGCAACAGGCGCTCCCTCAAGGGGTACCTGGTAAAAATCGAGAAGTGCGAGAACTGCCTCTGCAGTACAAGGTCCCAGAGCACCAGGAGTTCCACAAAGCGTTGCGAGCAGCATGGAATCAGTTGCGCAATCAACATCTTTTTCTGGTGCTAGATGCTGAAGTGCTTCATGTTCATCAATTCCAGCAGGAAAAGGACGCATAGGCAGACAACCATGCACGGTTACATCAGAAGAAATTTGGTCAAACGTAGCATTTACCTGCTCTTGCGTAGCGTCTTCAGGAAGCTCAATGGTCTCAACTTCAAAGCCAACCTTCTCTGCACGCGTATATGCCGCACGCTCATAGGTAAGGTCATCGCTTTTCTGTCCAATGCGAACAATAACCAGCTTAGGAGTTACCTCTTGCTCACGAAGCTCCTCAACCTGAGCAGCAAGTTCTTCAGTTATCGCTTTAGCAACAGGAGCACCACGTAGCTCCCGTGATAGAGTCTCTGAGCTCATGTTATGCCTCCTGTCTCAGCTGTGCGCTCACCGCATCACTTACGGCGTCAGCTCGTGATACATAGGTGTCCAGAAGCTTATCTGCCTCATCAAGCAATGTTTGAGCATACGCTGTGTCATGCATAGAACGTGTATTTACAAACAACGTGTGAGAAGCTGCAATCAAAGCTCCGCGTGCCAGAGCAGCACCGCAACCCACATCTGACAGTAGCATGCGAGACCCCTTGATAAGCATCTCTTCGAGAAGTTCAATGGACTCGCACACTTTTCTCATAACCTTCAGCGGAGGTTGAGCTGCTTCTTTAAGAGCATCCTCAACAATCTCTACGCGCTTTGGATCATCTTTAGACACACTAAACGCGCTGGAAACCAGCAAAAACTGGCGAGAGTCCTCATCCATAAGCTCCATGAAGTCTTGGCGAAGAGCTCCAGCTCGGGCGATGTATGTTGCAAGATCGTCTTCATGCTGAGCATAGGCAGGTTTTCCTTGTGCATACACACCAGCCATTGAAGCCAAAGACACTGCAAGTGCTCCTACATAGGCAGCGGCACTACCACCACCAGGAATAGGCTCTTTAGCAGCAAGATGCTGAGCATAAGAGTCTGCGCTATAAGTTGTAAACGCTACTTCTTCTGGTGAAGAGGGATAAGACATTAGAAAAGACCCACAATTCTTCCATCATCAAGAACATCAATGTGCTCTGCAGCAGGAACCTTTGGAAGTCCCGGCATGGTCATAATAGAGCCAGTAAGACAGACCACAAAGCCAGCACCTGCAGAAACACGAACTTCTCGCACGGTAATCTTAAAGTTTTCTGGAGCACCCAATTTGGTCTGGTCATCAGTAAATGAGTACTGAGTTTTTGCCATGCAAATAGGAAGCTCTCCAAAGCCTAGCTCTTCAAGCTGCTGAAGTTGCTTGGCGGTACTTGGAGCAAATTCAACACCATCGGCGTGGTAAATCTTAGTGGCAATGTCGGTAATCTTCTGCTTCAAAGACTCTTTGAGATCATAAGCAAAGGTGAGCTTAGACTCAGTCTGGCAAAGGCGCATGACCTCTTCTGCCAGAGCCTGACCGCCCTTACCGCCTTTTGCCCAAACCTCAGACAGTACAACATTTACGCCACGCTTCTTGCACTCCTCCTCTACCAGAGCAAGCTCTTCAGAAGTGTCTGTTGGGAATGCATTGATGGCAACAACTACAGGAAGACCGTAGACTGTCTGGATGTTGTCAACGTGGCGAAGCAGATTAGGAATACCCTCTTTAAGCGCCTCAACGTTTTGCTGGTTAAGGTCTGCTTTGGCAACGCCTCCGTTGTACTTAAGAGCGCGAACGGTTGCCACCAGAACAACAGCAGATGGAGCAAGGCCGGTAGCTCTGCACTTGATGTCCAAGAACTTCTCGGCACCAAGGTCTGCACCAAAACCTGCCTCGGTAACAACGTAATCTGCAAGACGAAGAGCGGTTTTTGTTGCCTCAACGGTATTGCAGCCGTGAGCAATGTTGGCAAAAGGACCGCCATGAACTAGAGCAGGTGTATGCTCAAGCGTCTGGACCAAGTTAGGCTGAATTGCATCTTTGAGCAGCGCTGTCATAGCGCCCTCTGCATGGATATCGCTAACGGTTACAGGCTTACGATCATAGGTGTAGGCAATGACCATTCTGCCCAAGCGCTCTTTAAGATCTTTGATGCCGGAAGCAAGGCAGAATACAGCCATGACCTCGGAGGCAACGGTAATATCAAAGCCGTCTTGTCTTGGCATGCCATCGGTAATGCCGCCAAGTCCGTCAACAACGTTTCTGAGCTGGCGATCATTCATGTCAACGCAGCGCTTCCACACAACACGACGTGGATCAATGTTGAGACTGTTACCCTGCTTGATGTGGTTATCTAGCATGGCTGCGCAGAGGTTGTTTGCAGCGCCAATAGCGTGGAAGTCACCGGTAAAGTGAAGGTTGATGTCTTCCATAGGAACTACCTGGGCATATCCACCGCCCGCAGCGCCACCCTTGACGCCAAAGACTGGACCCAAAGAAGGCTCTCTAAGGGCCAACATGGCTGACTGTCCCAAGCTGGTCAAGGCATCCGCCAGACCAACTGAGGTAGTAGTCTTTCCCTCACCCGCCGGCGTTGGGTTAATAGCAGTAACCAGCACAAGCTTGCCGCGGGTAGGCTTATCTGCCAAAGCACGTGCATCAAGCTTTGCCTTATAGCGGCCATAAGGCTCCAGTAGGTCCTCTGGAATACCCGCACGCTTTGCCACCTCAAAGATGGGAAGCATCTTAGATGATTGAGCAATCTCGATATCGGATGTAACCTCAGACATGTTGTTCCTAACCTAAAGTGGACTGCATGCACGTGCTAAACACAAGATGCGGCTGTTACGCCGCATCAAGTTTTACTTATGAGAAGTCGGCAATCTGCTGCTCTAGCTGAGCAACAAGCTTGTTCAGTTCTTCTGCGCGTGCACGTTTTTTCTCAATAACTTCAGGCGCTGCCTTAGCAACAAAGCCCTGGTTAGCAAGGGTACGCTCCACACCAGAGAGCTCCTTCTTTGCAGACTCAAGATCTTTCTGAAGACGCTTAGCCTCAGCAGCAAGGTCAACAAGCTCACCAAGAACAACGTACATTTCAAGGCCAGCATCGGTAACAGAAACAGAACCAGCAGGCTTCTGGGGCGCCTCACCAACCTCAAGCGAGCTTACGCGACCAACGTTTTGAATGAAGGCTGCTTGCTCCTTCAGCGCTGCAACGTCTTGTGCTGGAGCTTTAACCACAACAGCAAGGTCTGTCTTTGGAGACAGCCTATAACGTGCGCGAGAAGAACGAACAGCAGAAACAACAGTCTTAGCAAGCGAGAAGTTATGCTCAGCTGCCTCGTCAACAAAGGTTGCAAGCTTCTGTGGGTCTGGCCACTCAGAAATCATCAAGAACTCTGCGTCGTGACTTAAAAGACCAGATGCAGGAAGGGCATCCCAAACGCTCTCGGTAACAAATGGCATGGCAGGATGTAAAAGCCTCATGCTGACATCCAGGACAAAGACAAGGTTGCGCTGAACCTGCAGGCGCTGATCAGGAGTTCCATCCAGAAGGCGGCCCTTGCAGAGCTCAATGTACCAGTCGCAGACATCATTCCAGAAGAAGGACTGAATGTTGCGAGCGTACTCACCAAAGCCATAGATCTCAAGCTGCTCAGTTGTCTCTGCAACAACCTTTGCAAGGCGCGAGAACATCCATGCATCTTCTGGTGTCTCTGCCTTTGGCATGCCGGCAGTGTAGCCGTCAAGGTTCATCTGAACAAAGCGGCTTGCATTCCAAATCTTAGTAACAAAAGAACGCGCCTGATCAGTTCTTGGAGACTCAATAAGCTCACGGGTCTTCTTATCAAGAACAGCATCAAACTTGACGTCCTGGTTGTTAGTGATAAGCGTAAGCAGGTTATAACGCATTGCGTCAGCACCATACTTAGCAATCAGGTCCATAGGATCTACGCCATTACCCTTTGACTTGGACATACGGCTGCCGTCCTTAGCTAAAATGGTTGCGTAGATGTAGACATCGTGGAATGGAATCTCTTTGGTGAAGTAGAGCGAGCTCATAATCATGCGAGCAACCCAAAGAGCAATGATGTCTCGAGCGGTTACCAGGACCTGTGTTGGGTGGTGACCCTCAAGCTGCTCAGGATGATTTGGCCAACCCTGTGTAGCAAAAGTCCACAGCTGGGAAGAGAACCAAGTATCCAGAACGTCCTCATCCTGGCGAACATGATGGCCGCCGCACTTTGGACAGACGTCAGTGTCTTCCATAAGAGCATCCTGCCAGCCACAATCATCGCAGTAGAACACAGGAATGCGGTGTCCCCACCAAAGCTGCCTGGAGATATTCCAGTCGCGGAGATTCTCCATCCAAGTGAGGTAAGTCTGAGTCCAACGTTCTGGATGGAAGGTAACCTGACCGTCTTTTACTACCTGTGCTGCAGGCTCTTTGAGCTTATCAACGGCAACAAACCACTGCTCAGAGAGCCATGGCTCAAGAGTTGTGCCGCAGCGGTAGCAATGCATAACGGAGTGATCAAGATCTTCAACGTGATCAAGCAGGCCATGCTCTTCAAACCAAGCAACAATAGCCTCACGAGCCTGATCCCTATCAAGACCAGAGAACTCACCATAGCCGTCAACAACAACAGCGTGCTCATCAAAGATGTTGATCTGCTCAAGGTTATGAGTCTGACCCATAGCAAAGTCATTAGGGTCATGAGCAGGGGTTACCTTAACAAAACCGGTACCAAAGCCTGCGTCAACATGCCAGTCAGAGAAAATTGGAATCTCTCTGTCAACAATGGGCAGAATAACAGTCTTTCCAACAAGATCTGCCTTTTCTGGGTCTTGCGGAGAAACAGCCACTCCGGTATCGCCCAGCATAGTCTCTGGACGAGTAGTTGCTACGGTAATGTACTCAACGCCATTAACAGGCTCTTTGAGCGGATAACGCAGGTACCAAAGATGGCCCTTCTCGTCAGCGTACTCTGCCTCATCATCTGAAATTGAAGTCTCGCAATGAGGACACCAGTTTACGATGCGCTTACCGCGATAAATAAGCTGGTCATGATACCAGTCAACAAAGACCTTACGCACTGCCTGAGTGTACTCAGGAGACATGGTGAACTTCTCGTCATTAAAATCAATGGAGCAGCCCA
>CABKMA010000058.1 GCA_902373375.1 uncultured Atopobium sp. | reverse complement strand
AAAAGTTCTTCTGAGGTTGCTATATACAATGCGTCCATCCAATTGCCGATTAAGTACCTAACGTAAAGAGATACACTCATATGCATCAAAATGATATACCAGCTTGTTGTAAATCTTCGGAGGATATATGAGAACCCTCATCATTCACAATCCTTGCTCAGGTTTTAGCTCTGACGCAATCTTTGAATTTGAGCGCGCTCTTCTGAAAAGCGGTGACGAATGCCTGGTAAAGATTGTGAAAAGCCCTTGGTGTGCAAATGAAATACAGAACTCCATTCAACCTGAAGATTTTGACATAGTAGTACTCTCAGGTGGCGATGGAACGGTATCTAGCCTGCTCTACGCTCTTAGAGGATGCCAGACACCTATTTTGGTCTTCCCTTCTGGTACCGCCAATCTATTAGCAGCAAGTATTGGAAATGCTCCTGAACCTAATGCTTTGGCGCTAGCTTGTAGAAATCTTCAGACTGCCAAGCTTGATTTGGGAGAAATTACTTGGACTACCGTGTCAGGAGAAA
This sequence comes from uncultured Atopobium sp., assembly GCA_902373375.1. Taxonomy (GTDB): domain Bacteria; phylum Actinomycetota; class Coriobacteriia; order Coriobacteriales; family Atopobiaceae; genus Lancefieldella. The sequence continues at coordinate 5,952 of CABKMA010000058.1, read as the reverse complement.
CCCATGTTGCTGGCGTACCTTTAATGGCTGGAACTGGACTTGATGCAGAAATTATGCGTTCAGCTATCCCCCACAAACAAACCTTTGGAGAAGCCGCGTACTTTACTGCTGCCCTTGCCAACCTTATGCCACCAGTCCATGACTTTAAAATCACTGTTGATGGCAAAGTACATGAACTTCAGGGCATTGGCTGTCTTATTGCAAACAGCTCTATGATGCAGGCAGGGATTGAACTAGCTCCTGGTAATCGTATGGATGACGGACTACTTGAAGTTATCGTTATTGAAACTCATATGACCGCAAAGCTGGTACGTCCACTACTCTCTGGATTTTTTGATCGCACGGGGGACTCACTTGGTAGACCTTATCTTAATAGCTTTAGCGGTAAAGAAATTATTGTTGAATCATCAACACCCATGCCCCTAGAAGTAAATGGCGAGGTCACCTGTCATGATATCTATGCGTACTCTGCTCGTTGCCTTCCAGGTGCGGTAAACGTTGTAGTAGACCACATGAGCCCTTACAGCAAAGACGCATAATCGCAGATAACTGACATGTTGATGTTATTGCAGTCTGTGATTTTCTTTTCTTTCGTTTTCGTAACATTCAACCAAAAAGATTGCATACAACCACCGGATTAATTAATCTTTTATAGCAACATTACTAAGTCACGCATACAATTTTTTGATGTGTATGCGCAGTTGATGGGATATCTTTTGGTTGACGTTTCTAAAATTCGCGAGAAGTTCGATGAGCTTGCAACACCTATTTTGAAGTCCGGAAGACTCTATCAGCTTGCAACTTTTACACAACATGGAACTACCAGCACGCTTGACCACGTTATTGCGGTTGCATATACCAGCCTTGCCTTTGCAATGAATGCCGGAATTAAAGTTGATGAGCGCGCTCTTGTGCGCGGCGCACTACTGCATGACTACTATCTCTACGATTGGCATGATCACCAAGCTGCACCAGACAACTGGCACGGATTTACGCACCCTCGTCACGCGCTTGATAATGCACGCAAAGATTTCCCTGATTTAACCCCTGTTGAAGAAGACATCATCTTGCACCACATGTTTCCTCTGGTCCCCATTCCTCCTCATACCAAAGAGGCTTGGATTGTTACAACCTGTGATAAAGCATGTTCAACTGCAGAAACACTAACAGGCAATCCATACAAAAAAGACGGATTTTGTCCAACGAATGTATCGACACCTGAAAGTGATTTTCAAGGCACAACCGACAGCAGCTCTGATGAGTTTGATGACTACATGGATTACAGAAATCTCTCGTGAGTACTATGACTGAGACGCTGCATACACTTTTTGCACTTGATAAGAATATTGAGCTTTTTGTACAGTATCTGCCTCAGATGGTCATAACTTTTGCACTGATTTCTTTTGGTGGATGGGTATACGAGACCATCTATTGTTCTGTTGTCGAAGGAGAATTTACCAAACGCGGCTTTCTTTTTGGGCCTACGTGTCCCATTTATGGCATTGGTGCGCTTGCGGTATGGCTGGTACTCGGTCAGATTTCTAATCCATTTATTGTTTTTATTATTGGCGGATTTTTGGCCACAGTAATTGAGTACTCAACCGGCCTCTTTTTGGAGCGTCGCTTTAAAAAGAAGTGGTGGGACTACTCTATGTTCAAGTATAACTTGCATGGTCGAATTTGTCCCCAGGCCAGCGCGGTGTTTGGCGCCTTTTCTGTTACTTCAGTCTTTGTACTTGTTCCAACAATGCTTGATGTGTTAATGATTTTCTCTAGCCACACAATTTCAGTTATGGCGTTTATTGTGGTCACACTTTATTTTTTGGACACCGTGGCAAGCCTTCTTTGGAATGGGCCTACTACCCATCACAAGGTTGAAGCCGCAGCTCAAGATGCATCAATAAAGGTTGAAGAAGTCGCACAGAATGCTTCGCAGAAAGTAAGCTCCGCAGCACAAAACGCATCGCAGAAAGCAAATGCAGCTGCTCAAAAAGCAAATGCGGCGGCCCAGAATGCAACTCTTATTGCAGCCCAAAAGGCTCAACAGGTTTCACAGAAAGTTCAAGTGACTAAGCAGAAGCTTGACGACACCACACAAAAAGTCAGAAACCGCTTGCCAGGTTCGTTTCCATGGGACAACTAAACGGGCTTCTCGGCATATTGTTATACCTCAACAAATCAGTGATTTCGAGTTTGGATTTATATGTACACCATTGAAAGCAGAGTTAGATACAGCGAGTGCGATGAAACAGGAAAGCTTTCCCTGGTAGGTGTTATGAACTACCTACAGGATTGCTCAACATTTCACTCGGAAGATATTGGTCGAGGATTCAAACAGCTAACCAGCGAGGGATACGCTTGGGTTTTGGCAACTTGGCAAATTCAAGTTGACCGTCTCCCTCAATTTGGCGAGAAGATCTGTGTAGGTACCTGGTCATATCAGCTGAAAGGCCTTCAAGCATCAAGGTCCTTTATCATCAACGATGAGAATGGCACGACCATTGTGAAGGCTGATTCTACCTGGTATTTAATGGACATTAAAGAGGGTAAAGCAGCTCGCGTTCCAGAAAGTGAAAGCATCTACATTACTGACGAGCCTCGTGTTGATTTGCCGCCAACCCCTCGTAAGATCACGCTTGAGGGAGCAGCTGTTGAAGGTCCATCCATACTTGTTTCTCAACAGCACTTGGATACAAACAAGCATGTCAACAATGCTCAGTACGTACTTATGGCTGTTGACACTCTTGTGGCCCTTGGTTATTCTCACAAGCTTCGCCGCATTGTGGTTCAGTACAGAAGCCAGGCTCACTTGGGCGATACCATCACTTCTCAGGTATACACCGATGAGACGGGTTTTTCGGTAGTACTCAAAGACGCTAAGAGTTCCGCCATCTTTGCAACAGTAAGGCTAGAAGGATAACATGGCCGAGAACAAAACAGTCAATGTAGCTGCAGCTATATTGTATAAAGACAACAAAATTCTTTCGGCCTGTAGAGCTGACGCAGATAACGCCGGATTCTGGGAGTTTCCTGGTGGAAAAGTTGAGGCTGGAGAGACTTCTGAGCAGGCACTGCGCCGAGAAATTCAGGAAGAGCTACACTGCAGTGTCCAGGCTGCTTTTTTCTACGATACAGTAACTTACTCTTATCCTACCTTTGATTTGCATATGGATTGTTATATCTGCACGTTGAGAGAGTCTGAGGAGCCTGTTCTTGATCTAAATATTCACTCGGAGCTTCGTTGGCTTGCTCAAAACGAGCTTCTTGACGTACAGTGGTTACCTGCAGACGTTGAGCTCATCAAGCAACTTGGTACGTTTTGGAACGATATTTTTGCGTCTCAGCACCTATAAGCTGCAAGTAAAACGAGCAACACAAGGGCTTGCAAAGTGTCGTGTGCAAAATACTTTGCAGAGTATGTGAAGTAGCACTAAGAGGGGTTTCTCGCCATGAAATCCTTGAGCAGCGACGGGTATCATCAAAGTATAAGCGTTTGATTGAGGATTGATGGCAAAGAAAGACGACAACCAGGATACCAGGCACAACAGGCACAAATTTGACGGTAAGGGCCCTGATTTTGACCCCAACGATCCTTCACAGATGCCTGACGGGTCTCCCCTTCCTATGGGCTTGTTATTTTTTATAGTTATTATGCTGCTCTCGGGACTAGGGCGGTCTTGTTCTGCAAACAATCAGCCTTCCTCAAATCCGATTTTTGGAGATTCATACAGCGCTTATTCCGATAGTAATTGGTAACAACATCAACAGATAGCTAACATCTTTGCTAACACTTAAATTTGCAGTTTTACCTTGTGTTTTAGTATTCGATATTGATTTAAAGGATTTACTATGAGCAAAGCTGATCGTATTTTTATTGATATGTGCTCCGATATCATTGCAAATGGCACTACTACCGAGGGCGAGAAGGTACGTCCTACCTGGGAAGATGGTTCCTCTGCATACACAATCAAGAAGTTTGGTGTCTGCAATCGCTATGATTTGCGTGAGGAATTTCCTGCGCTCACACTTCGTCGTACCGCTCTCAAAAGTGCTATGGACGAAGTTTTGTGGATTTATCAGAAGAAGTCCAACAATGTTAACGACCTTAACTCTCACATTTGGGACTCTTGGGCTGATGAGTCTGGTTCCATTGGAAAGGCTTACGGTTACCAGGTTGGACAGGTTTCTCACTATTCCGATGGTGATTATGATCAGATGGATCGCGTGCTCAAAGATCTCAAAGAGAATCCATTCAGTCGTCGAATCATGACCAACCTGTACACTTTTGCTGATCTCTCAGAGATGAACCTCTATCCTTGCGCATTCAACGCAATCTATAACGTTACCCAGGAGGCCGGTAAGGACAAACCTACGCTTAACCTGCTGCTTGTCCAACGTAGCCAAGACATTCTTGCAGCTAACAACTGGAATGTTTGCCAGTACGCAATTTTGCTCATGATGGTCGCACAGGTCAGTGGCATGGAGGCTGGTGAGCTTGTTCACATGATTGCAGACGCTCACATTTATGATCGTCACGTTGACATTGTTAAAGAATTAATTTCTCGCCCAACCTTTGATGCTCCAAAGGTAAGCCTTAATCCTAATGTCACCAATTTTTACGACTTTACTACTGATGACCTCATTGTCGAGGATTATCAGCATGGCCCACAAGTCAAAAATATTCCAATTGCCGTTTAAGTTAGATGGTATAGCAAGTGCGGCTAGCACTATACCCATGTAACAGCTACACGACCACCGAATGTTATCAGCATTTCATTTAAGACACTATTTGCCAGGAGAACCACATGAACGCAATTGTTTCTGTAACACGCGATTGGGGCATAGGATGCGGCGGAGACCTTCTCATCCCCAATAAGGCCGACATGAAATACTTTGTTGAGCACACACGCGGTTGCACAGTTGTCATGGGCAGAAAAACTCTAGAGAGCTTTCCGGGTGGACCACTCAAAGGTCGCCGCAACATAGTTATTTCTAGAAACGCTGACTATCAGGTTGAAGGCGTTGAGGTGGTGTCGTCGGCAGAGGAAGCACTCCGTTTAGTTGCAGATGAAACTCCGGAGAAGGTCTGGCTTATTGGTGGCGCATCAATTTACCGCGCTCTTCTCGACAAGTGCTCGTACGCCTACGTTACAAAGCACAACACTGTAGTTAATGCAGATACGTACTTCCCTAACCTGGACGAGGATTCTGCATGGGAAGTTTGCAACGAGGAAGACGGTGGCGTGACTCCAGAAGGAGTTGCTTTCAAGTTTGTAACGTATCATCACATTTAGACTTTGCATACGCGATTCACAAGTACGCCAAGATACTGTGCGTATAACCAATTTATTTAGCAAAAAAGCCGGTTACCTGAGATTTAGGTAACCGGCTTTTGTTTTTAAGCTTTACGTACTACGCGTCTGCGGCACGCATGTAACAATTAGTCCTCGTAGAAGCCTGGCTCACGACCATAGTAAGCATCGAGGTAGAGCTCACGAATCTCGGAGATAAGTGGGTAGCGTGGGTTTGCAGCAGTGCACTGATCATCAAAAGCCTGCTCAGACATAGCGTCAAGAGTATCAAGGAAGTACTTCTCATCTACGCCATAATCCTTGATGGTCTCCTTGACACCAATGTATGCTTTAAGCTCCTCAATCTTCTTGACAAAGTTCTCAAAGACCTCACGGTCATCCTTGCCGGTAACGCCGCAGAAACGACCCGCCTCGGCGTAACGCGCAAGGGTGTGTGGGTGATCGTACTGTGGGAAGGTACCCATCTTTGTTGGACGCTCAGCTGCGTTGTAGCGCATAACGCGCGTAAGAATAACTGCGTTTGCCCAACCATGTGGAATGTGATGGAAAGCACCCAGCTTGTGAGCCATGGAGTGGTTAACGCCAAGGAATGCGTTAGCAAATGCAAGACCGCCCAGGCAAGAAGCGTTTGCCATGTGAT
>CABKMA010000057.1 GCA_902373375.1 uncultured Atopobium sp. | reverse complement strand
CCGGCCTTCTTTTTTATAGCACTAAGGAGTTATCATGCCCGTTATTTGTGTAGACATTATGGGATCTGACCAAAGCCCTGAAGTTGTTCTTGAGGGAGTTCGTATGGCTCTTCAGAAAGACCCAGAGCTAGAAGTTCTTCTTGCTGGAGCTGATGAGTTTGTTACTCCTTTTGCAAATACATATGATCGTGCAAAAGCTTTGGTTACTACTGAAGTTATTGCTATGAGTGAACATCCTGCTAATGCAGTAAGACAGAAGAAAGACGCCAGTATTGTTAGAGCTGCTCAGGCAGTTAAAGCAGGAGAGGCAGACGGTCTATTTTCGGCTGGATCTACAGGGGCTGTTCTTACCGCAGCTACCTTTGGTATTGGCCGCATTAAAGGGGTAAAGCGCCCAGCTCTCACACTGATTTTTCCTGGACTTGGTGGCCATAAAACAGTCTTTTTGGATACAGGTGCCAACGCGGATGTACGTCCAGATGTTTTAGTGCAATTTGCACAAATGGGTAAGGCTTTTGCCAGCGCATCGCTTGGGATTGAAAATCCAACTATCGGACTTCTCTGTAATGGTTCGGAAGAGACCAAGGGTTCTGAACTTGCTCTTTCTTATCACGCTGCCCTTGCAGAGGCGGGTATTAATTTTAGTGGAAATGCTGAAGGTACTGATATTTTAGGAAGTCGTTTTGATGTCATTGTGACTGACGGCTTTACAGGAAATGTAGCATTAAAATCCATTGAAAGCACGGGCAAATTTATTATGTCCAGCCTCAAGGATGCAATTAATTCTTCCAAGAAGGCTGCATTTGGAGCACTTCTTTTGAAAGACGTTCTTAAGGCTACGGCAGCAGAACTTTCAGGAGATTCTGTTGGTGGCGCATTCTTGTTGGGCATTTCTGCCCCCGTACTTAAAGGACATGGTGCTACTAGCTCTTCTGCCGTGTGCGCAGGAACACTCTCTGCAGCCAATGCGGTACGTGCTAATCTCATTGAGAAAATCTCCTCGTCAGTTCAGCTGTAGATAAAATTTTTATAGGTTATGGTTGAGCCCATGGACAATTCTGTGGGCTTTACTTTTTAAGATTGTTTGTTCCGGCTTTAGTAATGTCATCATATAGATGCCCGTCACGGGGTAAAATCAATAGCGTCATCGTTGTGTGTAAGGAGGATGTATGGATCGCACAGAAACACTTGAAAAGGTAATTGATGTTGTTAAAGAGACCCTTGATCTTGATGATTCCGTTGAGCTCACAGAGGGCACCTCATTTAAGGATTTAGGTGCAGACTCATTTGATCTTTTGCAGCTTGTCACAGACCTTGAGCAAGAGTTTGATATGACTTTTGATGCAGAAAACATCGACGAGATTGCTACTGTTGGTGATGCAGTAGATGCTATTGTTGCTGCTTAAGTAGGTTTTATACGTGAAATTGCACGAACGAGTAGCTGCTGCAGAAGCTATTTGCGGTCATATATTTACCAATAAAGAACTTATAGAGGCTGCCCTTACACACCCTTCGGCGGTGGAGGGCAAGCCTGTTTCTGCTTCGTATGAGCGCCTAGAGTTTTTGGGTGATTCAATTCTTGGTGCCATCATTGCAACGGAGCTGTTTGAGCGTTATCCAGATATGGATGAAGGCCAGCTTACAAGGTTAAAAATCTCTCTGGTATCCGGACATACGCTCTCCCTTGTCTCTGATGCTCTAGGAATTTCTCCCTTAATTATTATGGGAATTTCCGAGAAGGGTACGGGAAAACGTGGCTTGAAGTCTGCTTTAGAGAATGTCTACGAGTCCATTGTTGGCGCGCTTTACCTTGATGCGGGTTTTGAGCCAACACATGATTTTGTTATGCATACGCTTGGACCTCACATTTCTCCAGCACTAGCAGTTCGTTCGGTAAGTCCTAAATCTCGTTTGCAGGAAGCAGTGCAGGCTAAAGGTAAGGCTACCCCTGAATATAAGCTTATTGGTGAGAGTGGGCCTGCGCACACTCCAACGTTTACCGCTGTGGTATTTGTCGACGGCCTTAAGGTGGGTCGTGGACAGGGACCATCAAAGAAAGCCGCAGAGTCAGAAGCCGCTCAAGATGCTCTGGTACGTCTTGGTGTGGATGAAGCTCCGCTTGATACTGATGCAGAAATGCACCTAAGGTAGAAAGGTACCCTGTACCCGTGTATCTAAAATCGCTGACACTCAAGGGTTTTAAGTCATTCGCTGATAAAACTCAGATGGTTTTTGACCCCGGCCTTACCGTTGTCGTTGGTCCTAACGGCTCGGGTAAGTCCAATGTCTCTGACGCAATTCTCTGGGTATTGGGTGAGCAGAGCGCAAAGATGCTCCGTGGCCAGGCTATGGAAGACGTTATCTTCTCTGGCTCATCTGCAAGGGGAGCGGTGGGCGTTGCTGAGGTAACGCTGGTCTTGGACAACTCTGACCACACCATTCCTATTGATTTTTCTGAAATTGGCGTCACAAGGCGCATGTATCGTTCTGGAGAGTCTGAGTACCTGATTAACGGCGCTCCTTCAAGACTCATGGATATCCAGGACATCTTGCATGACTCTGGCCTTGGCAAGGATACCCACTCCATCATTTCACAGGGCAAGCTTGATTCTATTCTGTCTAGCCGACCTGAGCAGCGTCGTGAGCTTATTGAAGAGGCAGCGGATATCTCTAAGCATCGCCGCCGCAAAGAGCGTGCAGAGCGCAAGATTTCTTCCATGGATGAGAATCTCACGCGAGCCAAAGTGGTTTCTCGCGAGATTACCCGCCAGCTTAAACCACTTGAGAGACAGGTAAATAAGGCTTCTCGCGCAAAAGATCTGTCTGCTCAGCTCAAGGATTTGACGGTGCAGCTTGCAGTTGATGACCTTCGACAGCTACAGTTTGCCCATGGCAAGCTTGAAGCTCGCGCCAAAGAGGCAGAGGCTGCTATTGAGCTTGCACAATATCGTGCAGGCGAGAAAAACCGTGAGCTTGAAAAGCTTCAGTCGCTTCTTGAGCAAAAGGGTCTCTTTGTTGGAGATTTGGGTGAGCAACGCCGTCGCATGCAAGAGATTCTTGGCCGCATGGGTTCTGATATGCGTCTTTTGGAGGAGAAGGGCAAGAATATGGTTTCTCGCCTTTCTGATACGCGCATGCAGCTTTCTGTGATGGATAAACAGAAGGCGGATGCTGCAAAAGAGAATGAAGAGCTTTCTGGTCAGCTGGCAACAATTCGTGCAAAGGTTGCGGATCTAACAGAGAGTGTGAATGCGCTTCAAGAGGCGGCTAACCAGGCAATTGCCGAGCGTCGTGCTCTTGATGTAAAGATTTCTGATTGCACTGCGTCTGAGCGCAGTGCGCGTAATACCGCTGATAAAGAGACGCTTGCGTATGTAAAGCTCGAAGAGCAGATTGCTCATGCGCAGGTAGAAGATCAGATGTTTGAGTCTCGGTTGGCTCAAATTACGGAAGCGCTTGAGATTGCTCGTGCTGCCTTGGAAGATAGTGGTACTAAAGAAGCAGAGCTCACCGCAGCTCTTGAGAAAGCTCGCCAGGAGTCTGAGGCGTTTGTCGCTGAGATTTCTGAGCGCGCCTCTGCACTTGAGGCGGCTCGCGAGGCAGAGCACACTGCTCGCCAGGAGCTCTCAAGCAGTGAAGCTACGCTTGAGGCGCTTCGTGCTCTTGATGTAGAGGTTCAAAAGGGAAGTCCTCTGGCAGAAAAGCTTGTTTCTGACACAGCAACCGCAGCTCTTGTTTCTGGCAAACTGGCAGATTATCTTGAGGTCCAGCCAGAGTTTGAGGCTCTTGTTGAGCAGCTTTTGGGAGAAGATCTTTCTGCGCTTGTTGTAGATAAGCAGCAAAACATTCAGACGCTCTTTGAGCGTGTTCAGACACTTTCTGAGGATGGTAAGGCTACGCTCGTTGCGCTTTCTGACGCAACTCCAGCTCTTACTGCTCCTGCTCATACAACGTCTTTGCTTAAGCACGTTTCCGCTCAGAAGGGCGCCGAGGCTCTTGTACAGGCGCTCTTTGGACATGTTTTTGTTGCCCAGAGTCTTGATGATGCCTTTAACGCGCGCAAAGTTGAACCTCGCGGGCTTTATGTGCTCCCTGACGGTACGTTGCTCTATTCAGACGGTCGTCTGGTTCTGGGGCACGCATCTCAGGCTGAAGACGGCTCTCTTGAGCGTAAGCGTCGTATCCGTGAGCTTGAAGGTGCACTTCCTTCCCTCAAACGCCATCTTGAGGCTGCTCGCTCTGCAGTCACCAACTGCGAGAATGAACTAGCGTCAGTTCGCGAGAAAAGCGCGCAGTCCAAGGGCGAGGTTGCTCGCCTCAACGGTGAGCTTACTTCTATTGCTGCTGAGCGAGGCCGTCTTGAAGGACAGGTGGCCTCTTCTCAGGCAGAGCTGAAGCAGGTCAGCACTTCTCGAGAGCAAGCCAAAGAGCGCGCTCAAGAGGCTCGTACCCACATTGATGAGCACAAGCACGCAGCTGAAGAGGCTAAAGCTCGTATGGAGTCGCTAACCTCTGAGCTCAAAGAGCTGCAGGACCAGCATGAGGATGCCATCCGCGCACAGGGTAGGGCCAACCGAGAGCTTTCGGATGCAAAGACGGACCTGACTGTTGCAAAAGAACGTGCAACTAGTATGGCTTCTCGCCAGGCAGAGCTTGAAAGGCGTCTGTCTCAGCTGGATGAGCAGCTTGCTGCTGCTAAGCAGGCAACGCATGCGCTTGAGGTAATCAGGCTGCGCGTGGACCCGCTGTATAAGCGCTACGATGCTCTGCACCAGAAGGCGCTTGAGTGGGCGTCCCGGCTCAAGGACCGCGCGTCGCTCGCGGAGGCAGACTCCGAGACGCTACGAGAGACCATTTCTGAGGCAAAAGACGCTGCTTCTGAAGCTGCACTAGCGGTAGAAAAAGAGAAAGACGCTTCTAACCAGATTAGCGTTCAAATTGGCAAGCTTGAGGTTCAGGTTCAAAATGCCATCGAGGCTATTCTTGCTACGGGCGCCTCACTGGACGAGGCTTTGACGCTTCCTGAGCCAGAAGATAGAGAGCAGGCAGAACGCCTTGTTGCGTCGCTCAAGAGCCAGCTTGAGGCGCTTGGTCCTGTCAACGCCGTTGCCATGGATGAGTACGAGCGTCTCAAAGAGCGCGCTGATTACATTAACGAGCAGGTAGCTGACTTAGAGGCCGCACGAACTTCTCTGAAGAAAATCATCTCGGCAATTGATCGCAAGATGCGCAGCCGCTTCCTTGTTGTCTTTGACCGCGTAAACCAGAACTTCTCCGAGATCTTCTCGATGCTGTTCCCTGGAGGTCATGCTCACATTGAGCTCACCGATCCAGACCATCTCTCCGAGACAGGCATTGAGATTGTGGCTCAGCCGCGCGGTAAGCGCATTACCAAGATGATGCTCATGTCAGGTGGCGAGAAGAGCCTCACCGCCCTGGCATTGCTCTTTGCTGTATACAGAACGCGTACTGTTCCGTTCTACGTCTTTGATGAGGTTGAGGCTGCGCTCGACGACGCCAACCTTTCTAAGCTACTTGATGCCATTGAGCAGCTTAAAGAGACCACTCAGCTGATTGTAATTTCTCACCAGAGGCGCACCATGGAACAGGCAGATGTACTGTATGGTGTATCCATGCAGGCAGATGGTGTCAGCCACGTTGTCTCTCAGAGGCTTGATAAGACAACCGGAAAGGTAGTTGATATCTAATGGGCTTTATGGACAATCTTCGCCGCGGTCTTGAACGCTCTCGTGAGACTTTAAGCGAAATCTTTTATATGGGTGGAGAGGTCACCGAAGACTTTTGGGATGACCTCGAGGATACGCTGGTTATGGGTGATATGGGTGCTGAGGTGGCTATGCGTGTCACCGATGACCTGCGTGAGCGTGCCGCGCGAGAAAACCTTATGCGCTCCGATCAGCTTCGCCGAGCCCTTGTAGAGCGTCTTACTTCAGAGTTTCCTGTTGCAGAAAGAGACCCTTTTACGGATATGCCCTCTATTGTCTTGTTTGTGGGCATTAACGGTGCTGGTAAAACTACCACCGTTGGCAAAATTGCTGGTCGTGCACATGCTAATGGCGTAAAGACCTTGATTGGCGGTGCTGATACCTTCCGCGCAGCTGCAATTGAGCAGCTGCAGGTATGGGGAGAGCGCTCTGGTATTGAGGTAGTAACCAGAGAGCGTGGCGCTGACCCTGCAAGCGTTTGTTTTGAAGTTGTTGAAACGGCAGAAAAACAAGGCACTGAACTGGTACTTATTGATACTGCTGGACGCCTGCACACCTCATCGGATCTGATGCGTGAGCTTGCTAAGGTAGTCTCAGTTACCAGAAAGCGTGCAGGGGATATTCCTGTGAGCGTTGTCTTGGTTATTGATGCAACTACCGGTCAAAATGGCCTTAACCAGGCAAAAGAATTTAACGACGCACTGTCTCTAGACGGTCTTATTGTTACCAAACTTGATGGCACTGCAAAGGGAGGAATTGCTCTGGCAATTTCAAACCAGCTTAACCTGCCTATTTATCGTATTGGTGTGGGCGAGTCAATTGATGATCTTCAGACGTTTGATGCCCGTTCATTCTGTGAAGCACTTGTTGGTGAGGGAGTTCAATAATGTTTAACAGCCTGCAAGATAGACTGCAAAATACATTTTCCGCTCTGCGCGGAAAGGGCCGTCTCACTGAGGACGATATCAATTCAGCAATGCGAGAAATTCGCATGGCTCTTTTCGAGGCTGACGTTAACTACAAGGTAGTTAAGGAGTTTGTTGGCCGTTGCAAAGAGCAGTGCATGACCGCTGACGTCCTGGAATCTCTATCACCAGCTCAAAATGTTGTCCGCATTGTTCTGGACGAGCTTACGGCACTGCTTGGTTCAACCGAGTCCAAGCTTACGTTGGCCCAAAACCGCATTCCAAACGTCATTATGCTTGTTGGTCTTCAGGGCTCCGGTAAGACAACCGCAGCTGCAAAGCTTGC
>CABKMA010000056.1 GCA_902373375.1 uncultured Atopobium sp. | reverse complement strand
GGCTTGCAACAAACCAAGGGTGAACAGACTCTGGAAGCTCAATCATCTCTACAAGACGATCATCTGGAGATACGCCAGAAATTACCAAGCCAGCCTCAACAAGCTGATTGCGGAATACATTGCTTACCTCATAGCGGTGGCGATGACGCTCGTAAACCAAGTTGTTATCATATGCCTCGTACGCAAGAGTTCCCTCAACAACCTTGCAAGGATAAGAACCAAGGCGCATAGTACCGCCCTTGTCAGTAATATCTTCCTGATCAGGCATAAGATCAATAACAGGGTATGGAGTATCTGGACCAAACTCTGCTGAATTTGCACCCTCCATGCCACAGACATCACGAGCAAACTCAGTAACAGCCATTTGCATTCCAAGACAGACACCAAGGTACGGAATCTTAAGCTCACGAGCACGACGGATAGCAACCATCTTGCCCTCTACGCCGCGAAGACCAAAGCCACCAGGAACAAGAATACCATCTGCATCAGCAAGCTCCTGCTCCACGTCTTCTTCTGTCAATTCTTCGCCATTTATCAGGCGAATATCAACGTGTCTGCCGTAGAAAATACCAGAGTGGTGAAGTGCCTCAATAACAGAAAGATAGGCATCAGGTAGCTGTGTATACTTGCCAACAACATAAATTCTTGTTGTGTCTTCAAGCGCATTTGCCTTATGCATAGCGGTAGTAAATGCTTCCCAGCTGCCAAGATCACTTGGACGGACTTCAAGACCAAGACGCTCAAGTACCTTCTTGTCAAATCCCTGTGCTGCCAAGTGCGCTGGAACATCGTAAATTGAAGGTAAATCGTTGTTTTCAAAAACGCAATCTGCGTCAACATCGCAGAAATTAGCGATTTTCTCGCGAATAGATTCATCCACAGAATGGCTAGAGCGACATACGATGAAGTCTGGCTGAATACCAAGGGAGCGAAGCTCTTTTACGGAGTGCTGTGTAGGCTTAGTCTTAACCTCATGAGCAGCAGCAATATAAGGAACGAGGCTCACGTGAATGATAGCCACGTTGCTGGCGCCACGCTCTTTTCTAAATTGACGAATTGCCTCAACAAAAGGCTGAGACTCAATATCACCAATGGTGCCACCAAGCTCTGTGATGACAACATCAGCATTAGTAACCTCTTCAATGCGAGCAAAACGAGCTTTAATTGCATCGGTTACGTGAGGAATTACCTGAACAGTACCGCCAAGGAAGTCTCCAGCACGCTCACGCTGAATTAAAGACTGATAAATAAGGCCGGTAGTAAAGTTAGACTCCCTGGTGAGATTTTCATCAATAAAGCGCTCATAATGGCCAAGATCAAGGTCAGTCTCTTTACCATCCTCAGTAACAAAAACCTCGCCGTGCTGGAAAGGACTCATAGTACCTGGGTCAACATTGAGATATGGATCAGCTTTTTGCATCATGACCTTATAGCCACGAGCCTTAAGAAGTCGACCGAGAGATGCAGCAGTGATTCCTTTTCCAAGAGAAGAAACAACGCCACCTGTTACAAATATGTGCTTGGTCATGAATTACTCCCGTAGGTAAGATTAGCCAATTACATTTCTACGGGTCTTTATATTATTCCGCTTTAAAGCCCATAGAGTCGAGAAATTTAATCTCCAGATAAATATATTGTTATATCCATACAATTCAGAAAAATCTAGCGAGCTTCTGTAAGCAGTTCATGTGCGTGAGCTAAAGAAGCTTCAGTTATTGAGCCTGATAGCATGCGAGCAATTTCTTCTTCCCTCTGAATTCCAGAAACTTCAGTAAGCGAGGTTACAGGCAGTGCATTATGCTCTTCTGTCTTTGAGACTACGTAGTGTTTTGAAGCCATAACAGCAACTTGCGGCAAGTGAGTTACCACGATTACCTGATGCGTATTAGCAAGCTGAGCCAAAACCTCTGCAAGGGCAACGGCAGTAGCTCCACCAACACCAGCGTCAACTTCATCAAATACAAGCGTATCGCAAACGTCAGACTCTCCTAAAACCACTTTACATGCAAGCATGACGCGAGAAACCTCACCGCCAGAAGCAATCTTTCTAAGAGGACGAGCCGTCATTTGAGCTGAAGGCTTATACATGAGCTCAACTCTTGTAGAGCCAACTTTATTCCACTGCTCAAAAGGAAGATCTTCAAAGTTCAATTCAATCTGAGCTGAACCCATTTGCAAATGACTCATTTGCTTATTAACTGCATCACACAGTTTTGGAGCCGCACATACGCGGACCTTTTTAAGAGCCTGAGCCTTTACGGTAAGAGTCTCTTTTGCTCGATCTACTTCTGCCTGCGCCTCACGAACAAGCTTTTCTGTATCTCTTGTAACTTCAAGAAGATTTTGAGCTGCCTGATATTTTTTAAACACATCTTTCATACCAGGACCATACGTTCTCATAAGTCCCTGAAGACGAGCCATGCGGCTTTGCATCTCTTCAAGAGCTTCTTCATCAAAATCAAGAGTTTCAACATAGCTTCTAAGTCCTGAAGAAACATCTTCAATCTCTATAAGAGCACTTGAAAGAGACTCTGCATAGGAACCCAGCTGAGCATCAAATGTTGAAGCACTTTGAAGCATCTGAACTGCATCAGAGAGAGAATCAATGACTCCCTCATCACTAGAGAGCAGCTCGTGTGTTCCTCCTGCAGCTTGAAGGAGAGCTTCTGCGTGCTCAAAGCGAGGCAGTTGCTCTTCTAAATCTTCTAACTCTCCTTCTTTAGGAGAAACCTCATCAATTCTTTGAACAAGAAATGCTGCTTCATCGATTTTTGCATTGCTTGACTGACTTACTTCAATAACCCGTTGAAGTTCAGCGGTTGCAGCATGATAAGCGAGCAAAGCGTCTACATACTCTGTCTGACAAGATTGAATATCTGGCCCAATCCATGCATCCAGCATACTGACATGATTCTTTACATCTAGTAGTCTTTGATGTTCATGCTGACCACAAAGATCAATTGATGTTCCAATACCTCCAGCCAACTCTTTAACTGATGCCATGTGGCCATCAATCTCTACCCTGCCTCTTCCATCAGCAGAGACTTTTCTAGAGACAACAACACCTTCTTGATCGTCTGGTGAGGTAAAAAAGCGCGCTTCAACCCTAAGCGCATCAGTTCCTTCTCTAACTGCAGAAGCGTCTGCGCGCTCACCAACTAAGAGCTTAATAGAAGATAAAAGAGCGGTTTTACCGGCACCTGTCTCTCCTGTTAAAACAGTTAGACCTGAAGCGGGAGTAAGAGAAGCATCTTCAATAAGTGCAACATTTTGCACGCGAAGTTCATCGAGCATATATGACCTGCTTACTGACCAGTTTTACCGTAAAATACGCGAGAAACTGAACGATAGAAACTATCAGCACTTCTATCAAGCAAAATAATATCTCCTGGTCCACGGCTAATACGAGCTTTGGTAGCAAAACCCTCCTCTGGATGCTTAATGTTTTGGCCATCAGAGAAGAAATGACATGGTGCAGGCCTATCTTTTGACATGGTGATTTCAACCACGTCAGAAGGAGAGGTAAGGAATGCACGGGCCAAAATAGTATGTGGGGCAATTGGCACACAAACCATTCCCGTGAATTCTGGCGTAACAATAGGTCCACCTGCAGCAAGCGCATAACCAGTAGATCCAGTTGCCGTACTAACTACAAAGCCATCTCCACGAAGCTTATCAATATGGTTGCCAGATACTGAAACCGTGAACTCAACCATATCACCTGCTCCACCTCTAGAAACAGCAAAATCATTGAGTGAGAAGGCCTTCTCGACGTACGTTCCTCCAGAAGGAAGTTCATATTCTGTTTCTATTGCAAGCGTTGCCCTTCTAGAAACATGGAGTTCTCCCGCAAGAGCATCAGCCACCATTTCAATCATTTGATTAGGAGTTGCACTGGTTAAAAACCCCAGGTGACCATAAGAAATACCCAAAATAGGAATTTCTGAATACTCAACAATTTTGGCAGCCCTAAGAAGTGTTCCGTCTCCACCAAGAGAGATGACGAGCTGACAATCAGAACAATCTACAACTTTATCTGGAAACAGATTTTTATCGTGTGCCCACTGGACATCACAACCTTGTTCAAAAAGCCATTCTTCAAGTTTACGCGCGCCAGAAACAGCAACTTCTCTTGAAAAATTTGGAACAAGAAGCACCTTCACGCAAACCACTCTCCCGTTTTTTGCTTGATTGCACAACTAAAACAGTTAAACCCATCTGATTGATGTACTTAGTATACCTAAAAAACTACAAACAATACTACGAAATAGAACATTTGTTCTATTTCACTATTTCTACAGAATGATTCAATACCACTGAAGCAAGATCCAAAGTATACGAACCTGCTCCAAGCTGTCCAAACAGCAGATATTCCACATTACCCTTAGCTCCATGAATAGGACTTTCACACGCACCCAAAGGACCCATATGAGCTTCTTTGAACGCATTGGCAACCTTTTGTAACGTTTGCAGGCGCACGGATGCATCAGTTACAATGCCGCCCTCGCCTACTTCCTCTCTCGTGGCTTCAAACTGCGGTTTGAGCAGCGTAACAAACACCCCATCAGGAGCTAGGACTTCTAAAACAGAAGGAAGAATTGACAAAATTGAAGTGAAAGATACGTCACACACGGCAACATCAAAACTGCGTACATAGCCCATTTTTGGCAGCGATGTAATATTTGTTCGCTCAAGCAGCTCAACCCTACGGTCATTTCTGAGAGACCAATCAAACTGAGCATAACCAACATCAACTGAGGTAACCGAGGCAGCTCCATTTTGAAGCAGACAATCGGTAAAACCACCAGTTGAACAGCCAATATCTAAACATTTTTTCTGTTGAACTGTAAAATCAAAAACTTTAAAGGCTTGCTCCAGCTTGAGCCCGCCTCGGCTCACGTACGGAATAGCGCCTTTTACATGCAGAAATAATCCCTCAGGAACAAGCTCTCCTGCAGAGGTCAGTCTTCTGTCACTTGTAGAAACATCGCCCGCAAGAATTGCGCGCAACGCAGCCTGAGTATCCTTGAAAAATCCTTGCCTAACCAGCTCTTTATCGAGCCTTTGGCGAGAAATACGTTGAGCCACTAGTGCTCATCACTTTCTGAAACAGCATCATTAAGCGACGTTTTATCTGCAGCCAAAGCTTCAGCCTGCTCAGAAGAAGTTTGCTCATCAGCGGTGGCCTCTATAACGTCCTCTGCGATAGACGCGTCCCCCGCTGCCTGAGCCTGAACCAGACGCTCTTCCTCTTCTGGCGTAAACTCTGTGGTATCAACCAGGTTAACGGCCTTTGAGCCCAAAGCAATTGCCTCATCAAAGAGATCTAGAGAGTGCTCCAACGAGACGTTCTTATCGCGAACTTGATCAACAATTGAATCAAGTCTTGCAGTTATCTGATCAAAGCTCTGATATTCAGACGTATCGATTTTTGCCATGGCTACTCTGCATCTTCCACAGAGCTTACTGGCTCTTCTTTAGAAACGACTTGCTCAGCAGATTGCTTGTGGCACAGAGAATAAATGTCTTCTCCTGCCTCAATATCGTCAACAATACGGCCAAGAACACCGTTAATAAAGCGAGGAGAATCGTCGCAACAATAAGCGCGAGCAAGGTCAACTACCTCGTTAATAGCAACAGCAACATCTACCTCTGGTACCTCTAGAATCTCGTAGAGAGAAATTCTTAGGAGATTACGGTCAACAGAAGGCATGCGGTCAATTGCCCAATCTTTTGAGTAAGCAGCAATGATGTCATCAAGATCATCTCTAATGCCATCTGCTCCCACTGCCAAAGACTGCGCATACTCGTCCAGAGGTCCTTCAGAGAGCGTATAGTCTCCTTCGAGGACCTCCAGAACGCTGCGATTAGTAGCTTCAGCCTGGAACAAAAGCTGTAGCGCTTGGCTGCGGGCGAGAGTTCGTCCAAAAAACTTAACGCTCAAGCCTACTCCTTAGGGAAAACGAGGCTGTCGATATAAACATCGACAGAAGCAATACTGACGCCAATCTGCTCATTTACTGCAGTAGCAACAGCAAGCCTTACCTCAGAAGCAAGCTTTGTGAAGGGATAACCATAAAACACGGTAAGATGGACTCCAATATGAAGTTGTCCGTTTTCTACGCCTGTCTCAACAGCTTTTTCTGGAGCAAGACTTCTGCTGGTAAAGACATTAATAAGATTGGATGCTAGTGTGTCGTTTCCGCCAACGGAGGCAACACCTTCAACACTTCCAGCTGCGCCGGAGACAACCGTTGAAATTACATCTTTTGAGATGCCGATGCCTGCTATACGAAGCTCTGTTTCAGCCATGTCTACCCCCTAAAAGACAAACTGTCTTTGAAATAATTACTAAATCCAATTTGTGCGCTAAGCACTCAAAGATATGCATTAAACGCGAGAAACAAACTTACCGTCGCGTGTATCAACCTTAATGCGCTCACCTTGGTTCAAATACATTGGAACCTGAAGAGTTGCACCAGTCTCAATAGTTGCTGGCTTAGTGCCACCCTGAACAGTGTCACCCTTGAAACCTGGATCAGTCTCGGTAATCTCCACCTCAATAAACATTGGAGGCTCAACACCAAGAAGCTCAGTGTCTGCATAGAGAAGCTGTGCGGTATCGTTCTCTTTGAACCAAACGCTCTTCTCGCCAATAAAATCAGCAGGTACTGCTACCTGATCATACGTTTCATTGTCCATGAAGTAGAAGGACTCACCATCGTTATAGAGATACTGCATCTCTTTAGTAATCAGAAGGACGTTCTCAAACTTAGTACCAGCATTGCAGGTCTGATCAATAACGCGGCCGGAACGAAGGTCACGAATCTTGTAGCGGACAAAAGCGCCGCCTTTACCTGGCTTTACATGCTGGAACTCAACAATAGTGTAGTACTTATCGTTAATCTTAAGGCCAAGGCCGTTCTTAAAATCTGCGGTGCTGATAGTTGCCACGTCTAACTCTTTTCACTCGATAAAGTCGCGAGAAGAACGTGAATTTTCAAACTACCCGCGACACGTATATGCATGTTGGATTTTATCAGTTTCACGCCTTCCGTGCTGGCGGCTCTTGTGAAAATGCAAAATTTGCTTACTTCTT
>CABKMA010000055.1 GCA_902373375.1 uncultured Atopobium sp. | reverse complement strand
TTTCTCGCGCTGATGCGCACGGATGACATCTTGGGATATCGTCTAGTGGTAGGACAGCGGATTCTGGTTCCGTCAACGGGAGTTCGACTCTCTCTATCCCAGCCATGTCCTCCCAAACATAAATGGCCCGTTCGTCTAGCGGTTCAGGACGCCGCCCTCTCAAGGCGGAGATCACCAGTTCGAATCTGGTACGGGCTACCAAAAGTTCAAGGACTTCTTCGGAAGTCCTTTTTGTTTATCTCAACACCACTTTTGCTTCTATCGTAAAATAAAGCAGTCTACTCAAAGCAACTTTCACGCATATTTGTGTGGCTAAAAGTACAAACATTTTTACTAACACCTTGATTGGATCAGGATGTGGCTTGAGTTTTTCCAAAGTGCAGTTGTAATTGTTGCCCTGCTCTATGTGCCGGGTGTCATTTTGCTACATGCCTCCGGCATGACAAAACCTTGGGCGCTTGTTACTGCCCCTTTGGTAAGCTGCGCGCTTTACTTCATTGAGGGAGAAATCTTTAGCGCGTTTAATATCCCCATCCCCTTGGCTGTTATGATTCTGGTCCCGCTGCTTGTCGCAGCTCTGGTCAATGGCTACGTATATTACATCGCACCCAAGAACAAAGAAGACCATAGTGGCGAGAAACGCGACAAATCCAAGACGTCACAGGTATCGCAGACACGTAAACAACCTACTTGCCACGCACCATTGTTTATCTGTGAAGAGCTCCCCTTCTGGATGCCTCTTCTATATGCTGCAGTTGGTCTTCTTACTGTAGGACTTCTCTTCTTACCCACCCTGCCTTCTGCCAGCTCATTTGTGCAAGGCTGGGATATTGTGCACCACTTAGACGTCACGCAGGCAATGATTGAGTCTCAAAAATACTCATCCATTCACTATGACTTTTATAGCACCATCGAAACTGCCATTACTCCTTGGGAACCTGGATCTTCAGGTTTTTATCCCTCAGGGTGGAATATCATTGTTGCTTTAACAACACAACTTGTTTCTACAACCGTTCCCATTGCAGGAAATGCGCTCAATTTTGTGAGTGCAGCAATTGTCTTTCCGCTCTCAATCTGCTCACTTATTGCAAAAGTTCTTCCCAAGCACCGCATTGCTCTTATCAGCGGAGCCTTTATTTGTTTAGCGTTCTTTGTTTTCCCTTGGTCACTTTTAATCTATGGACCAATTTTTCCTAACACCGTAGCCTTCTGTGTAATGCCTTCTATCTGGTGGATTTTTATGCAGATGACTCGTTCAAAGACACCAAAACACGACCTCATCTGGCTTATTGTCATATTTATTCTTGGCAGCATTACCCTCTTTATCTTGCATCCTTCCACGATTTTCTCGTCAATTGTTGTGCTTTTACCTTGGAGTTTTGCACGCATAGGAGAATCAAAACGCAGAGTTGTTCTTTTTGGAAAACAACTCAAGCCTGTCACGTTGGCATATGCATTTTTTATTTTTGCGTTGGTTATATGGTCTGTTTTCTACTACGTTTTGATTATTCGAGGCGTGGCTCTCAACTTCTGGTGGAGCGCTTACTCAAGCTTACAAGATGCTATTTTGCACGCCCTTGGTATGGACTTTATTGGACTGTCATATGCAGGTGGAGAGCTTGTTTCTCCACAGCCGGTACTATCAATCTGCGTGCTGGTAGGTGCTGTATGGACGTTTAAGCACAAACAAGCGCGCTGGATGGTATCTGCCTTTATGTACTTGTCCATACTCTGCATTTTTATTATTACGTTTGACGTTCCTTTGAAGGGATATCTCTCGGGATTTTGGTATACCGATCCATTCCGCATTGCGGCGAGCTGCGTCATTATGGCAATTCCACTTGCAGCGCTTGGTCTTGCAACCCTTGCTGAGGCGGCGTTGGAACTACTTGCCTCTTGGAGAGAAAAAGTTACTCACTCTCAAGCTAAAACCAAGGCTTGCACCTTTTTTGCTGCTTGGACAAGACCGCTGGTCGCAGCTGCAATTATTGTATGTGTAGTTGTACTCAATTATGTAGTTCCTATGCCAAACCTAAAATCAAAAGAGCCAATTCCTGCTGCCCTTGCCTTTAAACAGGCTTCCGAGAAGGCCTATGGTGATCACTACATTTTGACCTCAGAGGAGCTTGAGTTTTTACGCCGCGTTGAGCTTGTCGTTCCTGCGGGTGCCGTTATTGCCAACCTGCCCCAAGATGGTAGCCTCTGGGCATATGGCACCAACGACTTGCATGTTCTTTGGCGCTTCCCTAACGGCTATGACGCCTCAGAACGTCCTGCTAGTGCAATTCTTCGCAAACGTCTTAATCGTATTGCAAGCGACCCTGAGGTGCTTCAGACGGCACGCGATCTTAACGTGCAATACGTCCTTATTCTGGACAACGTTGTTGACTACTCAAACGCTGTTACCAGCACTTACAAACCTGGAACTTTTAGAGGCATTACGCAAATAACAGACACCACCCCAGGTTTTGAGGTGGTGCTGGAAGAAGGTTCTATGAGGTTGTACAAGATTACCTTGTAAGACCGCTATGCCTGAACTGCAGAAACTGCGTCTTTAAGCTCCTGAACACGATCAGTTGCTTCCCATGTAAAGTCTGGGTCTTTACGACCAAAGTGACCATACGCTGCTGTCTTAGAGAAGATAGGACGACGTAGCTTAAGATCTCTGATAATGGCACCAGGACGAAGATCAAAGACCTTCTCAATAGCCTGCTCAATTACAGCATCGTCAACAATACCGGTACCAAAAGTATCAACCATGATAGACAGTGGATGAGAAACACCAATGGCGTAGGCAAGCTGAACTTCACACTTCTTTGCAAGGCCTGCTGCTACGACGTTTTTGGCAACCCAGCGTGCTGCATATGCTGCTGAGCGGTCTACCTTGGTGCAGTCCTTTCCAGAGAAAGCGCCGCCACCATGACGACCCATACCGCCATAGGTATCAACAATAATCTTTCTACCGGTAAGGCCAGTGTCTCCCATAGGTCCACCAACAACAAAGCGGCCAGTTGGGTTGACGTAAATGTCGGCGTTATCCCAAGCAATGTTGACCTCGCCCATAACAGGTGCAATAACGTGGTCAATCATATCCTGCTTGATGATAGACATGTCCTCAATCTCTGGAGCATGCTGCGTAGAAACAACAATAGCTGTGACCTCAACGGGTTTCTCGTCTTCATAACGAACGGTAACCTGTGTCTTACCATCTGGGCGCAAATACTCAACCTCGCCAGACTTACGCACCTCTGAAAGACGTTGAGCCAAGCGCTGAGCCAGGTAAGCTGGCATGGGCATAAGAACATCGGTCTCGTCAGAAGCAAAGCCAAACATCATACCCTGATCGCCTGCGCCGATAAGATCAAGCGGATCTGTAGTGCGTCCTGCCTGCGTGTCATAGGACTGATCAACGCCCTGAGCAATATCGGGACTTTGCTCATGGATAAGACTTAAGACTCCGCAAGTCTCGCAGTCAAAACCATACTTAGCACGATCATAGCCAATATTTCTGAGGGTATTACGAACAATCTCCTGAACATCAACGTAAGATTGAGTACGAATCTCTCCTGCTACCACAATAGTTCCTGTAGTAGCAAAGGTCTCGCATGCACAACGAACGTTATCCAAGCGAGCAGGAACACCACTTGGAGAAACGTATCCACGCTCTTCAAGCTCTGCCTCTTTTGACAGGATGGCATCAAGAATTGCATCAGAAATCTGATCGCAAACCTTGTCTGGATGTCCCTCAGTAACACTTTCTGAGGTAAATAAATAATTTTTATGTGCCATGAACTGTCCTTTCACGCATGGCCTCTCTGCTTTTTGCAGAATATTTGCGTTCTTCTACGCGCAATCACTCTTACTATACCCACCAAAGACACTTTTGAGCAGGATCAGTTAAGAAAATTGTAAAAAGAGCACCACAACGGTGCCCTTTTAAATTGCATGATTATACTGGCATTATGCAAAAACTCGCATGATTACTGATCTATTCCAATGCCAGCAAGTGTCATATCTAGCAGATTCTGTGCAAGCTCGTCAGAACCCTCCGCACCGTGACGCTCTCCCATCAAGCCGATAGCCGAAAGCACCAACGCTCCTGTAATTGAACAAGCAGCAAGTCTTGAATCAATACCCTGACGAATAAAACCTTGCAATTTCCCTATTTCTAACTGATTAACAAGAAGAACAACCACGCGAGAAAGCGGTCCTTCAATGTTGGTAATAAGTGCCTGCTCAGAACTAGCAAGCTTGTTAATCAACGCAAGAACAAGTGGTGAGTCAGGAAGAATATGTGAGGCAAGCTGAGCAATGATTGCTTGAAGCGTCTCTTTAGAGGCGGGTTTATTGCCAATTGTGCGTGCAATATCTTTTGAAAGCTCATCAACACTCTCATCAAAGATTGCCTGTAAAAGAGCTTCTCTGTCAGAAAAGTAGTAATACAGCGCACCTTTTGAAAGATGGGCTTTATCAGAAATCTCACTCATTTTGAAGTTGGTATTTCCTCGGGCAAGCATAAGCTTGGTTGTTTCGTGCATAATGCGCTTACGTGTAGCTGCGCTTTTCTTAGTACGAGCTTCAGCACGAATGTGAGAAAAAGAAGGTTCTGGGACCTCAGGCTCTTCTACAGTTTTTTGTTCATAAGCATTGTGATGTATTACTTCTAACGTAATATAATTGTGCTTCTCGCCCATGAACTCCCCCAAAAAACACTATCCGTCATATAAAATGACGTCCCTCAGATAATTTTTTATGCTTACTATACCGTTTTACCGAACCTATAAAAATACAAAGACTTGACTTTTTTATTGTAATAATTTGGCACTCTTTATTATTTTTACCAACTACCTTGAGAAAGAATGGCGAGAAGATCTTCTTTTCTATTCTCCACTTGACCAGCCAAATATAACTCAAAAAGCCTATGTTGACACGCGCCAACAGCAGGTCCTGGTTGAAGCGAGAGTGCTTCCATAATTTCTGATCCTGAAATACACAACTCTTGCGGGCGCTGAGCAATTCCTTGTTTTGCCTCATGTAAGAGAAGTGTTCTCATAGCTTCAAGCGTTACTGCATAGCCTCGATACGGATTTGCCTTTGCTAAGGCATCTGCCTGCTTTAACGTCAAAAGGTCATACGCCAGGGCAATACCGTCTGATCTACTTGCCTCAGCTAGCAAGGCAACCATATGTCTCAGTGACGCCGTTGTAACATCCACATCATAGTCATGCAATGCCACAAGAGCACAAACCTCATTACTCAAATGCTGTGATAAAGCCAAACGTTTAAACAGGTCTTTTGCTACGATTGCACCTTTTTCTGGATGGCCATAAAAATGACCTCTTCCGTCTGCGTCAACGCTAAACATTTCTGGCTTTGCAATATCATGCAGAAGTGCTGCCCACCTAAGTACTGGAGTGGCGTGTCCTGCTGTAAAAGCCTCTGTTGCAGAACATACCCGGGCTGTATGTTCCAGCACATCATAAGCATGATAGGGACTTCTTTGATCAAAGTTTTGCAGCGGTAAGAGTTCTGGAATTGCTACCGCTAAAACAGGAAAACCAAGCTTGATAGCATGAGCAATATGGCCGGCCTCAACAATTTGAGCCACTTCAGAGCCAATACGCTCAGATGCAACTTGAGAGAGCAGAGGCGCGCACTCAATGAGCGCCTGATGTGTTTTATTTTCAATTGAAAATGAGAGCCTGCAGGCAAACCGCAAGGCTCGTAGCATACGCAATGCATCCTCGGTAAAGCGAACACTTGGCTCTCCAACAGCGCGAATCACGCGTGCAGATAAATCTTCTTGTCCGCCATAAAGATCAAGCAATCCCCTCTTTGGATGATATGCCATAGCGTTAATGGTGAAATCTCTACGAGCAAGATCTTTCTCTATATGAGAAACAAACTGCACAGAATCAGGACGACGACCATCAAGATATTCTCCGTCACAACGATACGTTGTGACTTCAATGGGATGTTGCTCAATAACAGCAGTGACTGTTCCGTATGCAATACCTGTCTCATGCACGGGAATGCCCGCGGCTACAAAAGCTGCTTTGCTCTGCTGCCACGTAGCTGAAGTTGTGATATCAATATCGTGGGCAAATGAACCACGCAGGGCATCTCGCACCCAACCGCCAACAATCCACGCCTCATACCCAGCATCTTCAAGAACATCTAATGCTCGCAAGGCATACGTGGGAACTTGTAAATACGCATGGCGAGAAAGACATGGTAAAGAGCTGCTTTTTTCTGTGCTCACGGCCATTCCTCCCGACATCGCTGATGGGAAAAGTATACATCCTTCACACGTTATTCACATCCTTTCTGCGTTTTTAAAAAGACAAACATTTGTTCTAAATTTTTCTTTACTTCTTTCTCGTTCATGATAGTCTAAGTATACGAACAGACGTTCTATTTTCAAGTAGAAAGTTGCCGCCATGGATACTCTTGATAAACTCACCATACTTGCAGATGCAGCCAAATTTGATGTGGCATGCACCTCCTCTGGTGTAGATAGAGATCCTCAAGCAGGAAAAGTAGGAATGGCTTCAGCTGCAGGTTGTTGCCACTCATTTACTCCTGATGGCCGCTGCATTACGCTGCTAAAAGTTTTGCTTTCCAATGCTTGCTGTTATGACTGTGCCTACTGCGTCAATAGGTCATCTGCGCAAACCAAACGGGCTACCTTTACACCACAAGAATTAGCAGAACTCACCGTAGATTTCTATAAAAGAAATTATATAGAAGGTCTTTTTCTTTCCTCTGGTGTTATAGGGTCACCAGACCACACCACAGAGCTCATGATTGAATGTCTCTCCTTCCTTAGGAATGAGCTACTATTCAACGGCTATGTTCATGCAAAGGTAATTCCCGGAACAGATCCAGATCTTATTGACGCTATTGGTCGTTTGGCAGATAGACTCTCCGTCAACCTGGAATTACCTAGCTCAGCTTCGCTCACTAAACTTTGCCCTCACAAAAATGCTGAAACAGTTACTAAACCCATGTCTTTTATTCACCGTCTGCGCGTTTCTGAAGAAAGGCAATTACTCGAAGCCAAAAATGCATCAAAAGGTATTGTAAGGTCTGCTGGTAAATCTAAGGGCATTATTATTCCCGGCCAGAAGCAAATCATAAAAGAAGGTTTAGCTCTACGTTCCAACTGTTTGAAGAATACCTTTATGCGTTCATCAAGAGTATCTTCTGGCAAGAGGTCCTTCTCGCCTGCTGGACAATCAACGCAAATTATCATTGGAGCTTCTCCAGAATCGGATAATCAAATATTGCACTTGTCACAAGCGCTTTACCAGCAATTTGAGTTAAAACGAGTATTCTTCTCTGCCTATATTCCTGTTATAGAAGATAAAAACCTTCCTGAATTAGACACCCCTATTCCCCTGCGCAGGGAACATCGTCTTTACCAGGCTGATTGGCTAATGCGCTACTATGCGTTTTCTCCTGATGAGCTGGTTTCTCCAGAAGCACCTTGGCTTGATTTAGAAATTGATCCAAAGCTTGGATGGGCTCTGGCACATCTTAATCAATTCCCTGTAGAGATTATGGATGCACCACTAGAAATACTTTTACGAGTGCCCGGTATTGGCCCTACCG
>CABKMA010000054.1 GCA_902373375.1 uncultured Atopobium sp. | reverse complement strand
ATGCCGCCGTCGCAGTCGCCAACCTCACCGTTGACGAAGCTAGCAGCATCAGAAGCAAAGAACAGTACCATCTGTGCAGGCTCAGATGCCTGTGCAGGGCGACCGAGAGGAATAATACCTACGACCTTCTTGTACTTCTCCTCATCGTTGGAAAGTGCAGTAGTCATATCTGTAATGGTGAAAGATGGGCAAACTGCATTACAAGAAATACCGTACTTGCCGCCCTCTTTAGCAATAGCCTTGGTAAAGCCGTTCATGCCAGCCTTAGAAGAAGCGTATGCAACGGTACCGAGGAGACCTCCGCCAATCTTGCCTGCAACGGAAGAAACGTTAACAATGCGAGCGCCGCCGCGGTCAATGAAGTGCTGCCACAGAGCGTGAGTTACGTTGTAGGTACCAGTGAGGTTGGTGTTGATGGTGTTGTTCCACTCTTTGTCGTCAACCTCGGTGAAAGGAACAGAGCTGATGCGACCAGCGCAGTTGATAAGAACGTTGACGTCGCCGCACTCCTCAAGAATCTGAGCAACGGTCTTCTTGACGCCCTCTGCATCCGCAATGTCCATTGCGTAGAAGAAGTTGCCCTCGCCAAGCTCCTCGACAAACTTGCGGCCAGTGTCCTCGTGACGAGAGCAAACGATTACATGTCCACCTCCAGCAACAATACCCTTGGAGATCTCAGCGCCAATACCAGCGCTTCCGCCTGTAACCAGAACCAACTTACCTGTAAAATCGAATGCCATGCTCTCTCCTTATTTTTACGAGCACAAACCATTAGGAAACAAATAAATTCTAGTCAAATTAATTTAATTTTCTATACAAAAATACTTTTAAAAAACAAATACTATGGTAAATAGAACCAAAGAAAAATAATTATCGGAGAATAATACATATTTGACACCTTAAACTTCAACTTCTATTCAAACTTATTTTAAAATTGAATACATGTAATCATTCCTATAAGTTAGACAAAGCTAACTTATAGGAATACAATATAGCGAGAAACTCGTTGAGCCTCTAGCTCTATAGCTTCTCAGCCAACGCTATAAGCTTTATGGCTACCAGCTTAAATGTCTATGAAAGAAGTTGACGTGAACCATTACTACAAAAATAATTGCACATCTGCAAGCAAACCCCCATTCATTGCCCAGAGCCCTCTTTTAACGCGCAGATCAGCGCTAACCTTACTCACCGCAAGCTCATCAGCTGCAATCTTTTCACTTGTTGCCTGCGGGTCACGCCAGTCTGCAAACAATCCAAACTCTGCGCAGAGCCAAAACTCCTCGACTCCCCTTGTTTTGACCACCTTCACTGTTATCCAAGACATGGCTTCTCACGTTGCGGGAAAGTTCTGCCAGGTAGAATCTATCACCAAAGCCGGAGCTGAAATTCACGACTACGAGCCCACCCCCGACGATCTCAAGCGCGCGCAGAAAGCCCAGCTTATCCTTAACAATGGCCTGGGACTTGAGCGCTGGTTTGAGCGCTTCGTTGCCGACTCACCAGCCCAGCGCGCTGACCTCAGCGAAGGCATCACCGCCATCCCCATCGCAGAAGGCGACTACCAGGGCCAAGCCAATCCGCACGCATGGATGTCTCCTACAAACGGCAAGATCTATGTCGAGAATATCGTCCGCGCGCTCAGCAACCTTGTCCCTGATCACGCTAAGGACTTCGAGGCCAACGGAGACGCATACAAAAAGGAGCTCGACAACATCTCCTCTCATCTGATTGAGGAGCTCAGCGCCCTGCCGGAGAATCAGCGCACACTTGTAACCTGCGAGGGAGCGTTTTCGTACCTGTGTCGCGACACCAACATGAATGAGCTCTATCTCTGGGCCGTCAACGCCGCAGATGAAGGTACTCCACAGCAGATTGCTAAGGTTGTTGAGGCGGTAAAATCCCAGCAAATCCCTGCGGTTTTTTGTGAGTCCACAGTAAGCCCCAAGGCAATGCAACAAGTAGCTGATGAAACAGGTGCCACTTTCAAAACTGACGAGAAAAACATCCTGTACGTCGACTCTCTTTCGGAAGCCGACGGACCCGTGCCCACCTATCTTGACCTGCTGCAACACGATGCAGACGCAATCGTATCCGGTCTTATGGGAAGGTAGTGTGTGCAATGAATCTTTGTGTTTCACAGCTTTGCGCTTGGTACCAGAAAAAAGATCGCGAGAAACCCATCATTTATGACGTGAATTTCTCTCTTTCAACAGGCAATCTTTGCGCACTTGTGGGCGTCAACGGAGCTGGTAAGTCTACGCTTTTCAAAGCGCTGATGGGCACCATAGAATGCGAGGGCTCCATCACCTGGGGCCAGCAACCCCTTTCGCAAGCACGCAAGCAGGGAAAAGTTGCTTATGTACCTCAAACGGAGGCTATTGACGCAACGTTTCCACTACTCGTAAAAGACGTTGTTATGCAGGGAAGATATGTTCATCAAGGGTGGATGCGCATTCCATCCGCTCAGGATAAAGAGCTGGTTGCTCAGGCACTTGAGCGTGTTAATCTGGCTGACCTTGCAGATCGTCCACTTGCCCAGCTATCAGGCGGACAAAGAAAGCGCGTCTTTGTAGCACGTGGAATAGCGCAAGACGCTGAGCTGGTCTTTCTAGATGAGCCATTTGCTGGAGTAGATGCTCGTTCTGAAGCAATTATCACCGAACAGCTCAATAACCTCAGCAAAGAAGGAAAGACCTTGCTTGTTTCGATTCACGACATCAATTTGGCCCAGCAGAAATTTCCACTTTGCCTGGTCATCAATAAAACCATCACCGCACAGGGTTCTTCAAAACAAATTCTTTCTGGGGATGCCCTCCTACAGAACCTTGGTATTTCAGAAGACACCCATATTGAGGAGGTACTTCATGCCTGAGGTAGACATTCTCCAATACGCATTTATGCAACGAGCCCTTATCACCGGAATTGCCACTGCCGTAGTCTGCGGACTTTTGAGCTGCTGGATCACACATATGGGCTGGTCGCTCATGGGTGACGCTATATCGCACTCTATTCTTCCTGGTGTAGTCATTGCCCACCTCCTAGGACTTCCCTATCTGGTGGGAGCTCTTGTATTTGCTCTTATAACTGTG
The DNA here is from genome assembly GCA_902373375.1 of uncultured Atopobium sp. Lineage (GTDB taxonomy): Bacteria > Actinomycetota > Coriobacteriia > Coriobacteriales > Atopobiaceae > Lancefieldella. The sequence continues at coordinate 4,627 of CABKMA010000054.1, read as the reverse complement.
GTGTTGGTCGGACAAGTCAAAAAGAGTCAAATTGTACGTCCAGATACTGCAATCGGAATTGTATTTACAACATTTTTTGCACTGGGAACAGTTCTTATATCAAAGGTTCCAAGTCAAATTAACCTGTCTCACATCCTGTTTGGTAATCTTTTGGGTGTCACTACTCCCGATATGCTGCAAGTCCTTTGCATTGGTCTGCCCATTGCAATCCTGCTCATCCTTAAAAACAAAGACCTGACCTTGCTCTCATTTGACCCCACACAGGTACAAGCAATTGGTCTTTCTACCAAAACGCTTACTTCGTTCTTGCTGGTTGCCCTAGCCCTTGCAATTGTCATATCACTCCAGGCAGTTGGCGTAATTCTATCTGTTTCACTTCTTATTGTTCCAGGTGCCTGCGCACGACTTCTTACCAATCAGATGCGACATATGCTCTGGATTTCTCCACTTATTGCCACGATAAGCGTTTTGATTGGAATAACTGGCAGTTATTACTTAGACGCATCATCGGGCGGCATGATTGGACTTACCCTCGGCGTGGTTTTTTGCATCATTTTTATAGTTAAGAGTTTACCTAGTCTTACTTTTGGGCATATACTGAAAAAGAACTAAGAAAGGAGGACCAATGCATACACTCAACACCTCACAAAACCAGTTTACCCACACAACTCGTGCTCAGAAGCTCTTACAGAGGCAAGCCTCAGCAGCACTAAGAACGTCCATTGGTCTTATGGTCGGAGCTCTTCTTATAGCCATTATTCATTAAGGCTTCATCTTATTAATCACCCATATTTGGCGAGAAACCCCTCCTATCCAAAGGGTTTCTCGCTAAATTTTTATATAAGAGTTTGTATAAGAATACCCACAGACACTGACGCAAGATTACATAGAATTGAAAGTCTCCAGGGAGTGCTGCTTATGCCTTTAAGTTTATAAATCAAACCTTCAACAATAATAACTGCCAGTTCAACAGCTACAACGCAAGCGTAATATTGAGCGCTATCCGCTGTCCAATCTATACACGCGCTCGTAATAAAAACAGCAATGGGATTAGTAAATACTTGAGCTGCAATAATAATCAGCAACTCTTGTTTATTTTTTATACCAAGCAAACGTGCAACAAAAAGCTCAACAACAATGGTTAAAATCAAACAAAACGTAAACGTTTGAATCATTGTCATAAAATAGGACGAGAAAAGCATCCAGCTAGTCATGGCAATCGTCATTTGAGATCTGAGTTGAACACTTTGAACCAAGAGAATCCGTAACAACTAGATCTTTTATCAAAGTTAAGCTCACACCTAGAGCAAGCGCCGAAACTAGACTTATCACAGAAAATACTAAAGGATCCTCAGAATGAGGTCCTAAAAGAGCTAGCAACGCACCTATCGCCAAAGAAAAACTAGCTAGACCAAAGGCAGTTCCTTTGGCACGAGGCAAAATGTTAACCAAAGAAGCCAGTGTGATTGCCATCGTAAAATTGAAGAAAAAGACGCTCAAAATACCCAAAAGAGGTATCTCCCATGAAAATGCAAATAAAATAGCCGCGGCAATAAGCGAGAAAATAGCCGTGGTTCTAAAACCAAAATGATCAGCAACTACGCCACCAAAGGCCTTGCCTGCAAATACACCTAGAATGCTAAGCGCTAACAGAAACTCTTCGCTTTTCCAAGGAAACGCCAGAACCATACTGGCATAACTTCTTAATACAACTACAAAGCAAATCAGAACAATGGCAAGCAAAAGACGGAATGAAAGCTTAGGAATTGCAAACGAATCATTATGTACATTCCAGTATTTTTGATTAGCCTTTTGAACCACACGAGTCATACTTGCACAAAAGAACAACAGGACATGTAGTGAAAATGCAACTTGAAGTCTTTCATACTGTGCACTAAATGTTCCTAAAAACACTCCCACTGCACCTGTTGCTATAAAAATTCCCAATGGCCCTGCATATTTCTGAGAAGTATTAAGTACGCAAAGACCTCCGGCACAATGGAAAAGTGCATTTCCAAAAGCAAGCAACAAAACTACTAACCATTGAATAAATGGAACAGGAACAAGTGAAAGCAAAACTCCGCCGCCAACCAACATATAGGAGAGCAGTGCAGCGGTTGAGTTTTTATCTAACTTGTCTAACGCAATACCAACTGGTAACTGGAGTGCAAAAGCAACTACGTCGTAAAGCAGAATACTCAGTGCAACTAATTCAAGCGAGTTCTGACCAGATTCCCCCAACACTCGGCTTACTGAGCAGAGCATCGTAGATACGCATGCAAAGTCAACTACAAAATGACATAACGCATATGCAAAGGTAGTGACTTCTTTTTTGGGGAGAAGCTGCTGTGTTGTAGACAAGGTTTTACCTTTTACGCCGTATAATCATAATTGTGCCAAATACTGCCACAAGAATACTTACGGCAGCCATGATTAGAAAACTAGATGGCCTATCAACCCTTGGTATATTAATGGCATCAGCTTTTGCAATAACAGGAAGCACAATTATCATTACAAATGTGCAGGCGGCAAGTACAGTTTTATGAACTGATTCCAAACTAGTACGTAGATGACGATACAGTGACATAGTGCCTCCTTCATCAACTTTTTGCTATTTTACCAGTACATACGCCTTGTTCCAAATACACTTCTGTAAACGGCATAAAAAGGGCTCGACAAATGTCGAGCCCTTTGTAGCCAATCAAGCTTTACTTTGCAATGAACTAGTTTTACCAGGCAATTTGTTTAGTTTTCAGCCTGCTTAATCTTCTTGCCAAGTTGTTTATCAATGAGAACGTAGAGGTAACCCAAAACAACAAAGATAACAATCAAGATCACAATGGTCAAAGCAACCGTTGGGACTCCTAGCTTGTCAAAGTCCATAAATCCATAAGGCCAGCGAGACTTCTCTTTAATATGTACGCCAAAGCCAAGAACCAAGATAACAACATACGCAAAATAGGCAAGCGGATACAAAGGCCATACAAGAGGCTCTTTGAAGCTCATTGTTGGCTTCTCGTCAAAAAGTAGCCAATCCAAGACGGCGCAAATAGGAATTACATCATGCAGAATAAAATTGTTGAAATTGAAGACACCATTTACAAAAACCTCGCCGTGGTCAAGCAAAAAGTAAGCTACCAGACCGGTCACAGTAATGCCCAACATAAGCGTGTGCTTAACCATTGGCAACCATGGTTTCTGAGCGGTCTCAGGATGCTTGTGTGCCTGATAAAGCGCGCCCCAGAAATAAGCAACAAGCAGCAGATTAGAGATGTTAGTAAAGTAGTATAAAAATGAAACGCGGAAGTTCATTCGGAAGACGCCAGCCGAATTACACAGTACAAAAGTGCCAATCACGGCAATAAACAACTTAAAAATAAATGACGCTTTCTTTGATTTAATCAACGTAGTACCTCCTTCTGTGAAGCGGGAGGTCACTTTAACCCTAGAACGCTCTAACAAAAATAGGTAATTCTCAGAGTTAACAGTTATGTTGCAAATGAAAAAGATTCAAAAATATTTATAGCAATGCATGCTTAATCACAAGGATTGGATGGTGTAGCAAAAGACGAAGACCCGTGGATTTCATAATCTCTTTTACGCGGGCGCGTATCTCTTTGTTGTAACAATGCGCTTTACACTTTGAACAAACTTACAGCTATTTTTACTGTCCAATCTGTTGGACACTCATTCATTAACAAATCCATATTCTATTCTCAACATCTTCTAAGGAGGCTCTTATGTACAGTCCTACAAAGCTTGTTGATTCCTTTGTTATTTCTGGTCTTCCCTACTACGACGCTCCTCTTATTTTTGATCAGCTAAAACTTGGCTTAGATCTAACCATTGTTCCTGAACGCGATAACCCTTACGACCCAGAGGCTCTTGCTCTGTACGTAGACGACAACAAGCTGGGTTTTGTTCCTAGAGAAAGCAATTCTCTCTGGAGTACTTTGCTCTTTTACGGGCACCAAAACATTGTTACCTGCAAGATCATGCAGCTCAGTGATCACCATGGTCATCTTCTTGTTAAAGCAGGTCTTTACGTCATTGATGCGCGCTAACTGATAAACGCGAATCTGCTTTTTGGCCTACTGAGCTAGTCCTCTGTTTGTGACTGGTAGCTCTGAAGAATTCCACTCAGGTACTCTTGGTATTTCTGTCTGGTTTTCTTTGGAGCTACTAGCTCTATATCTGTTCCAAACGTTGCAAGCCAACCATAAAACGTTGGAGCTTCCATGACAGAAACATGCACGTCAGCTGTAGTTCCATCAGAACTTGGATTATTCAAAATAATGTTCTTACCAAAGCGATCATACACTGAGCACATTACGTGCTCATTTACACGAAGCGTTACTTCAACAACCTCACCCGAGTACATACCAAAGACGCGCTCTTGATACTTATCTATATCAAACTGTTTGATCTGCTCGTTAACCGTGGCATCAGCATCAGAAACCTCAAGCCTAAACATGCGATCCACACGATAATTGACAAAGTTTTGATGCTTATCGTTCCACACAATAAGATAATAAAAATCATCAATATACGTAAGCTGAACAGGTGTTTCTTCTCTTACAGGAAGCTCTTCAATAACCTTATCCTTAAAGCCCTTTTTGCGATACTT
>CABKMA010000053.1 GCA_902373375.1 uncultured Atopobium sp. | reverse complement strand
GCCTTATTGAAACGTATGCGCGCTCCTTTGACTTCTCCCCCGAGCCAGACACCATTTCTTTGCTGATGCGTCGCGGTGCAAAGGTTGTCGAGATTGAAACTGAGATGCGTGAACGCCAAGGTGGTGAGTCCTATTTGAGCTTCTATAACTCAATTATGTATATGGCTCGCACGTGTCTCTCGCTTTTGCTCTTCCAGTGGTTTAGATAAGGTGGCACCATGACTTTAGTTCTCAGAATTTTGCTGCTTATTGGTGCTCTTTTTGCCATGGGCATTGTTATCAATAGCGTCCGTAAATCAAAGATTCGCATCTCCGACTCTGTGTATTGGGTTGTTTCTGCAGGAATCCTTGTTTTGTTTGCGCTTATTCCTCAGCTTGCGTATTTCTTTGCTGGGCTTTTTGGCTTTATGAGTCCCGCAAACTTTGTCTTGATGCTAGTTATTGTGCTGATGCTTATCAGGATTTTTCATCAGTCCTGTGCAATCTCTAAGCTCACCTATAAGGTTGAGCAGCTTTCAGCTGATCTTGCTCTGCGCGATAAAGACGCACGTGACGAGAAAAATCTTGATTTTGTAACCGATCTTAACCGGCGTACTCGCGTGTAAATGACAAGTCCGTCATTTGACGGCACGTTCACGCACAAGCAACACATTAAAAAAGTCCGCCTATGCAGCGGACTTTTTCTTTTGATCCTTAAATCCCAAGAAGCAGAAAATGCCAAATACAAAAGCGAGAATTGCAAGAGAGACATCGTAGAGAATGCAGGCGCCCATAATGCCAAAGCTGCCTACAAACCAACCTCCTGTAAGCGCAGCAAAACCTGCGCCTGCTGCATAGCTTACAAACACCGCAATCTGCTTACGCATGGTTACTACGGCATAGTACAAAATAACTGTGAGAGCATTAAGTAAACCACCAAAAAGTAGCATCAAAAGTTCTAACTTATACGGTTCAAAATCAAGACCATACAAAAGTCCAAGAACTGGAGCTCCTAGAGGCCATGCCAGAGCCATCGAAACTGCAGTAGCTAGAGCAACTACAGCAAAGCCTTTAAGAATCAAACCCACAAACTGCTTGTCTTGCTGATTATTCCAGTATTCAGCCATCTGAGTAAGCAGCGGTTTAAAAACAAAGTTGCTTAAAAGATTGATAACCATAGCAGGCATAGCTAATGCCGTAAAGAAGGTAAGAAGCGCCTGATCACTTAATCCGCCCAGTGCATAGCGAGGAGCACCAACAACGTATGTCAGCAAGAATGAACCAGCAAACAAAGGAGCGGTGGTAACTAACAATTTTGTAATTTGCTTAAAGTCAAAAACAGGTTTAAGCGTTGCCATCTTCTTAGTAGGAGGAATAACAAGTGCAACCATAACCACCAAAGATGCAATAAAAGAAATAACCGCGCTGATAAGCAAGTTTTTAGTAAGAAGCACACCTATTGCAAAGCCAACAACGGTAGCAAGAACGCGATAAAAGAACGCTCGACCAGCAATATCTAAACGACCATGTTGCTGGAACATGCCATGGAAAACATCTTCTACAACGTCAAATAAACGTAGCGATGCAATGAGAGCGTACAGCACTCCCTCGTAGCTCAGTCCCTGAGATTGCAGGGTGAAAATAATAATTCCCACAATCATCAAGAGAGTTGTGATGACTCGTGCAGCAAGATACACGCCAAACGAGAATACTTCTTCTGTATCGGTAACCTGATATGTTCTAATCTCAAAGTGACCAATGACCATCAACTGCTGGGCCACAGCATACGCAAGCGAGAAAACACCACCAGCGACAGCTCCCATGGTACGTGTGACCACCATCAACATAAGTACTGTTGAGGCGGCATTCATCAGAGAGCCAAGCGTATTCCAAAAGTAATTTTTTCTTAGCTGTTCAGCAGAAGTATCTATAGTCATGTCTAGCTTTTCTGACCAAAGTCCTCAAATGCCTGACGACTTCCTTTGGTAACGTCTACATCTTTCCACTTACCAAAATCAAGCGCTCCAGGATGGTGGTTTTTACGATCATTCTCTGGAGGAAGTTGCATGTAATCACCATACCCCCTGGTAAGAAGTTTGTCATACTCCTTAGGAAGCGTAGTAGTGATGTCTTCAAAAGGAACTCGGACCATTGGGAATACGTCCTCTTTATCCATAGACCAGTTCTCTGGATCAGGTTCAACAAAACTTGCGTAATGATTGGTATTCTCGTTTTCCGCAGTACGAGCAGCCTCATCCCATTTGCGCTGAACCAACGCAGATGAAACCTTAAAGAGCTTTAAGGCGTGGTGAATAATAAAGCATCCTGCAAGGGCAACTTTTTTCTTCCAGCCGGTTAAAGGAACGCGAGGAGTTGGAGTAGCCAATAAGAAATTTAAACGGCCCCAAAACCATGTTCGACGCTTTACCGATGCAAGTACCTTTTGATTAGTCGGAATCTTATCAAAGGGGAAAATACCAATAGAAATAGCGTAGGTAAAAGGGCAGGTCATAAACTCATCTGGGACACAAACGGTTCCCCTTAAAGAAAGATTTGTATTTACTGCAGGAAAGTAATTGTCTTTTCTGCCGTTTTGAATGCAAAAATCTGGCCGAAGAAGCGCCGGTGCTTTCTCCAAAAAAATCTCATAGTCCTCACGAAACATCGAGATATCAACATCGTCATCCCAAGGAATAAAACCTTTATGTCTTACTGCACCAATAGCTGTTCCTCCGTAAGCCTGATACGAAATACCAAGCTCTGTGCAGACGCGATCAAGCTCATCCATCAAAAGCGTAGAAAGAATCTGAATCTTTCTCAGCTCATCGGGGTTCTCATATGTCTTATATCCGTCAGACTCCACTGGGGCTCCCGTTCGCCATTGTCCAATAACATTCTTATAATACTAGACATCAGAGTTAATCGATTGGATAGACCAATGTATACACCTCAGAATCACACGTTTGCCATCTGCGCCTATGGTGAGAGCCCCTATCTAGAAGAATGTATTCTCTCACTCAAGGAACAGACACTGTCTACGAATATTCTTTTGGCTACTTCAACACCAAATGAACTCATTCAGTCTCTTTGCGAGAAATACAACATTCAGATGCACGTCAATCCTGGACCAGGTGGTATTGCTGGCGACTGGAACTTTGCGGTAAGTGTTTGCACGACTCCTCTAGTAACCATTGCGCACCAGGATGACCTCTATAAACCTAACTATGCAGAATATATGCTTGAACGCGTCAATAGTTCTTCTCGCCCACTTATTTACTTCACCAATTACGGCGAGCTGCGTGACGGTGAGGAAGTTCTTGAGAATCGTTTACTTAAGGTAAAGCGACGTCTTTTGTACTCTCTCTCAAAGCCAGAAAATGCAGGCAAATCATGGGCCAAGCGCCGCGCACTTGAGCTAGGTTGCGCCATTTGCTGCCCAAGTACCACACTGGTCCTCCCCAACCTTGAGGTTCCTGTTTTTAAGGCTGGATTTGGCTCTAACCTGGATTGGGAAGCATGGGAAGCTATTAGTAAACGTGAAGGTGATTTCTTATACGACACCCGCGTCCTGATGCTTCACCGCATTCATGAAGACTCTGAAACCAGCCACCTTATTCACGATAATCGTCGTGAACAGGAAGATCTTGAAATGCTCAAGAAGTTTTGGCCAACTCCTGTAGCTAAGCTCATTAACCTAGCTTATAAAAGCGGTCAGAAAAGTAACGGTTAACTTCGACCATTTGCTACACAAAAACCCGTAGCTCAACAGCTACGGGTTTTTATTTCGTTTAAATGGGGTTTATTTACTCTTTACTAAAAAGCTCACTCCAGTCTGGAGTAGCCGAAAGAACTGTTCCCACAATAATGACAATGCAGCAAATTACCGTCAAAGGAGAAGGAATTGCTTCCGGCATAATAGCTGGCAAAATAATACCCGCAAGTGCAGCAAATATAACTGACCAGGCGGAATAAGAAATATTCAGAGCCATTCCACGAGAGGCACCAATGGCATCGATAGCTTTGTAATAGAAGAGATACGAAGCGGTTCCTGCAAGAGCTGCAATAAATACCACAGCATTTGCAGGGGTTACTGCTACCTGGCTTGCAAATTCAACAGAACCTGCCAAAGGTAAGATAATAAGTCCATACGCAAACGCAGAGGTAGTTTCCCTGATTTGGAGTGCAGTCTCATTATCAACAGCGTCGTCTTGCATGCCCCAAGCCAGAATAACTGCCTCAGATCCCCAACCAAAGACGCAAGCTATTACACCTAAAATTCCTATAAAAACGTTTCCGTTACCCTCACCTGCTGCAGTTGATACTCCAATGACCATAACACCCACAAGCGCAACAATAAGAGCAATGACTTGTTTCAAATTCATTTTTTCTTTGAGCAGAAGCCATGCTAAAAGCGAACCAACCGCTGGATAAAAAGCTGAAATAGCTGCAGTGTAGCCTGGTCCAATAGCATTAATTGCAGCAAGATACCCACTCATACCAATTGGTCCACCTAAAAGGGCACCGAGCATAACAACTCGTCCACTCTTAGTCTTTGCAGCTTCAAGGGTATCTTTTAGTCTGCCCTTATGTATCATCATAACCAGAAGAATAACTGCGGCAAAAAAATCATGCATGAATGCACTAGCAAATGAAGCCTGTGCAGAATCAAGGTATGGACTCATGCCAAGAGCAACACCAAGGATGACGGTATCAACTGCCCAAAGGATGCCGCTCAATAAACCATATTGCATAGTTTCCCCTTTTGCCCTTAGTTCTGAGTCTCTTCGTACCAAGAGAGTACTCGGTCGATATTATTTGCAGCATAGCGGTAGTAGATAAAGAACCACTCACCTACGTTCTCGCCCTCTGCTTCTTTAACAAGCGACCACAGATACCAGCACCAACCTGCAAAGACTACATAGCTCCAGAAATGCCTGCGCTGCTCAAACGTTGCTTCTTGTCCAAAGTAATAATCAATAGCAGCATTTGCTTCATCATCGGTCAGCTCACAACAAACCGTAAAAGTACCAAAGTCATTTGCCTCGTCTGACATGCCTGCATATTCCCAGTCAATAAGGCTGTAGCTGCCGGCCTCATCAATCAAGAAATTCAAATAGAAGAAATCATTGTGAGAAATCACAACTGGATACTGATCAGCGTCTGCATACTTCTTCAAGCGCAGGACCTTCTCGCGAAGCTCATAATAGCCAGGAATCTCAATAGGACCCTCTTCAAGCAGAAGTTTCTCGTAATTAAGGCCCTCATTAACAAAGTCAAAAGAACGATCAAGTGAAGCTCCACTATGGTGCAGCTTATAGCCCATCTCCATTGCGCGCTTTAGCTGCTCAGGATTGTGAGGATCAAGATTTTGGGCATTTTTTACAAACTTAGAAATCTTCCATCCCTCTTTTTGATCCTCATAAATAAAGGTGTTGTCCAGACCAAGTTCACGAGCAAGGCGAAGACCAGCCTCTTCGGCGGCTCGATCAACAAGCTTTTCAGTGCCAACGCCAGGATGCCTGTAGACATACTCCTGAGCATCCTCACCGTTTCCTACAACAAAGTGGGCAGACAAATTAGTTAGTCCTTGTTTTAGTGGATAGAAGCCGTGAATATCTTTCTTCTGACAGTGAAGTACAGAGACAATGTTGTCAAAAATCTCTGAATCAATATTCTCTATGAAAGCTGGATCAAACTGACGCAGTTCATCAAGGGAGTCAAACTCATAAATAACGCCGTCAGAATATTTTCTAATGCTCATAGAGAGCTCTTTAATGTGACGAACGTAGATCTCTTCCCAAAGCATATCGACAGTCTCTGGCTTGTCATAAACCTCTTCAAGAATATCAACAAACTTTTTAGAGAACTTTCTATCAAAGAAGACATGTCCAAGCATAATCCAAGAGTTAGAACCGCCAATTTCTACACCAGTTATGCGTCCACCGCGGCCCTCTTTAAGGCACCACTCGTTAGTTTCCCCTGCTACATATGTTGCGGAATAATAAGCCCCAAAAACATAGTGTTCAAATGGATTCTGAGTAAAGTAATCATCGGAAGAGCAAATATACGTATTATCAAGCTGATCTTTAACGCACCAGAGCGTAGAGTTGTTATTTCTAGTTGCGTAGTCTGGATTAACAACAATCTTGACACCATACTTAGCAGCTAAGTAGAAGAAATACTCCTTCTTATAACCAACAACTACGGTAATATCGGTAACACCGGCCTCCATAAGCTGGTGAATCTGGCGCTCAATAAGGACTTCTCCACGTACCTTCAAGACACCTTTTGGTTTCTCATAAGAAATAGGTGCAAAGCGAGAAGAAAGACCAGCTGCCATAATAATGGCGTTTTTAACCTCGTAAGGTTTCAGAGCTTCGAGTCCTTTTGGCGTAATAAGACTGTCGTCAATAAGCCCCTGGTCTTCAAGCGTTTTAACTGCTGCATTAACAGATCCCAAAGAGAGCTCTGTATTCTCTGCAAGCTGCCTCTGATTGAGCTTCTCGTTAGACTGGGCAATGGTTTTTAGTACAGAAAACACGTTCTTTGTTAAAGCCACGGTTCCTCCAAATGAAGACCAACTTTCAAGCCTACTTACTTTAGTCATAGTACTACTATGTTCAAATTTGTACAAGTCTAAATATATTTTGAACATAGTAAATCAAAGGAGTAAAGAAAACCTATAGCTTTAACAAAAAACGACACGTATAGTGCCGTTTTGTAGTTCATTTATAACTTTATATACAAGATGGCTCTAGTAAGGACCAAAATCCAAACGTGCTGGATAGTGATTTTTGCGTTTTTCAACTGGAGGCATCTGCATATAATTGCCGTAAAGCATCCTGAGGAACTTATCATTTTGATTAGGGAATGCTACTTTCATTCCCTCAAAATCAAGCTTATCAACAGGGAAAACCTCATCGATTGGATAGGTGTTCATAAACCTATTGGTATCGTGTAGGTAGGCAATTCTTTTTGTCTTAACGTGAGCAAAACGGTTGCGGGCTTCCTGCTCGCGTTCATACATTTTCTGAGTAGATAAATGCAAAAGTTTGCAAACTCCCCTGCCCGCAGTAACAGCTGCTTTTAAGAGCTTTCCTTTGATGCCGTCGGCCAAGATAACAGGACGTGGAACGTCAACTAAGATACGCATATGTGACCAGAACCATGCATCAAATGCTTGCTTCTGATATTCTTTCTCGTCATCTGAAACGTTATCAAAGCAATAGACGTCCAGAAAAATGCCAAGGTCAAGTGGTAGTGGAGCAAGTGCTTCTTCGCAAAACTGTGTGCCTTTAAGCATGATTCGAGTGGTTGGAAATGGATAATTACTATCCCTCTTGGTATTCATAATTGAATACTTATCTGACCACTCTTTGTCATAGATATCCAGGAGTTTGTTAAAGTCTTCTGCAGGCAGACAAACGTCGATATCATCATCCCAAGGAATAAAACCTTTATGACGAAGAGCACCAATAGCGGTACCACCAAAACCAAAATAACGAATGTTATTGGCCTCGCATGTATCAACGAAGTCCTTTAAGATCATCAGCTCAACTTGCTGAAGATGCTTAAGTGTCTCTGTATCGTATGTGCGCATTATCGACCTTCGTACATCTTCTTGTAATAATCCTGATAATCACCAGAAATTACGTTTTTAACCCATTCACGATTCTCTAGATACCAATTAATGGTGGTGCCAATTCCCTCTTCAAATGAAGTTTCTGGATACCAGCCAAGCTCTTCTTTAATCTTATC
>CABKMA010000052.1 GCA_902373375.1 uncultured Atopobium sp. | reverse complement strand
CAGCCCCATATGATTGATATCCTCTTCCAACCTTTACCAGATCTCCTAATTCCATGGGGTCAATCACTAAATCAACTCCCGCTTTAGCCGCTCTTGAACGCAGTGATCCAGAAGCGCCAGACCTTACGAGTACTACGCAACGAGCATTTCCGTCTTTAACAATCGCGGCTGCAAGGTTTATATCTGAAACATCAGAACCTGTATTACCAATTAATACCGAATAATCTTGAGGAGTTGAGTGAGCAACAATAGATCTAAGAGATGCGGCTGAATCGGCAAATTCACATCTATTGTTAATTCCTAAGTAACTAAGAATGGCGCCAATCTCAATGCGTGCATCAAGACTTACGTATGAGATCCACTTTTCTAACATTACGCTTCACCTCCTGAATTAGTAGACAAATTCTCCTGTGATGTACTGTTGCTTTTTTGATCGGTTGTCGAAGACGTAGTACTGTCTATTTGCACTTCTTCATTTGCATCAGATGAACTTGGTTGATTTGCCTTGTCGGACAAATCCGTTGTATTTTCTTCTTCAACGTTAGAGTTATTTTTTAATAAGTCTTGAGCATTAATTTTTGAACCTGGAAGTGTAAACCGAAGTGTTCCTCGAGCATATGCCGAAAGCACAGCAGGAACTTGTTCAGGAGTTAATCCGAGTGTTACTGAAGAGGAACTATAAAGAGCGCCCTCTGTATCGTCTGACAATACTGCAATGTCTGAAGCAATACAGGTAATAAGAGAATCAGTAACCTCATACGCTGCAAGCTTTGTACCAGCACTTAATCTTTCTGCTAAACCGTACTTCTCGCCATGTGAAATAGTAAGACCAACAAGATTTTCTGGAATAGAAATCTGAGAAGTGGCTGAACGTAGATGAAGAGAAACAACAGGCATGCCTACTCCAATAACGGATGATACGGTACGGCCCATAACGCTTTCTGGATTAGTAATTGCGCCTTCAGGAATGAGATCAGAAATCCAACTTTTTACCTGAGTGTTAGAAGTCGAAAGAGTTTCTCCAGGCTCTATTTGTTTAGTGGCTACCAAAATAGAAGTAAGTTCACCTCCGTATTTTTGTATTGCCTCGGCTCGTGACTTTTCCGCCTCAGCACGGACACTTTGTACGTATGCAAAGAAACAAAAACTTGCCAGAAGCGCACTCAATACAGAAATCAAAATTCTTGTTTTCTTAGTCACTGCTTTCTCCTCCCTCCATTTGCGATATACCGATTGTGCGCTCGGGTTAAGAGAAGGAGGACAAAAACAAAAGATTTACCTGCACAAATATGTCAGATGGCTGACGCGAATCTTTCGCAAAGTAACAAATTTACAGACCACTGCGATAACAATAAAAATAGGTAATTTAAATTTTTATCTAATTTGATATATAAAAATTTTTAGAACATCATAACTGCTACATTTTTAGAGGGATTGTAGTGAATGATTTTCTGAGTAATCTCCCTGATTCATGAACGAGGGTTGACCCTCCCCGATTAGCCGGGCGGGACCAACCCTCGATAGCCTCATAGCATATTTCCTGCTAGTTTAACGAAAAACACCCTAAACAAGCCAGGGTGCTTAGAGGATTTACGCTGTTAAAGGTTAAAGCACAACATCGGGGTCAAGCGATTGCTGACTTTCTCGCATCTCTTTTGCAAGAGATAAATAAGCCTTTAGCTGAGGCTCTGTAATCTGCCCCTCATGAAGGGCGTCTTGAACGCTGCACCCCGGCTCATGCGTATGGGTGCAATCCCTAAACTTACACGTCTGAGCAGCCTCAGAGATGTGAGGGAATAGCTTCTGCAAGCCCCTCTCATGACCCACAATGGGCAGACTTCTAAGTCCTGGCTCGTCCACAATAACGCCAGCGTCAGGAAGTGCCACCATACGACGGGCAACCGTTGTATGACGCCCCGCCTTATCGGACTCACGAACTTCTCCCGTTTCAAGAGCATCGTGTCCCAAAAGTGCATTAAGAAGCGTTGATTTACCAGCGCCAGATTCACCAAGCACAATTGCCACGGAGCCGTAAGGAACAAGCCTGCGGACCGCATCAATTCCCCATGTGGCTCCAAGCTTTTGCGCAGTCTGAGCAAGGTCTGCAAGTGCTTCGGTTTTCTCGCCCTCAAGCTTTGAAGCTGTTGCAACAATCTTTACCGTAGAGCCAAGAGCCGCGGTGATAGAAGAAATCTCCTGAGCCAAGAGCTTTGGACCCGCAATATCTGACTTAGTGAGCACCACAGCACACGCAGCTCCACAGTCTTTAGAAATGACTGCTGAATGCACAATGCGATCTACCGAGATTGCCTCTCCGTCCAAAGCCTGCACCACAAGCACCAGATCAACGTTTGCGGCCAAAGTCTGCTTTTGACCACGAGCACCGCCCTTCCAGCGAGCAATATCGGTTTCTCGTGGCAGAATCGCCTCAATGATGCCCATATCGTGCGAGTCCGGAATGCGTGCACACACCCAATCGCCAACGGCAACCGTAGAGTTCTGGCCCTTAGTCACACGAGCCGCAAACTCAGCGCGAAACACCCCCTGCTCCGAAACAACCGCAGGAAAACCCCTATCCAAGCGTACAACACAAGCCATGGTCATCGTCTGGCGAGAAACCCCTTGAGCTTCAAGCTCAGATACGATTTCTTCATAGGCCTTCGTTTGAGACGACGATGGAATCAGCTGTTCAAACGCTGGAACGTCCAGCAATGAAGAAAGGGCCGGCAGAGACCCTTGAGTCCTGCCGGCTCCTAGTTTTTTGGAACTTTTTGTACGCTTAGCGGACAAGAATACTCCTCTACCTTATGCTTTATTTTTCTGCACTGAACGCATAACAGCTTTATAGAGCTCCATCAGAGGAATGATTGATGCAGCTAGAAGCATTGCGGCTGCATACTCTTCAAAGCCAATCTCAGCAAAACCAAATGCCTGAGAAAGTGGTGTCTCAATAACCACAAAGGTAAGAATCAAAGACATAACAAAGGAGCCCCATAGCCAAATGTTATGGCTGGTTAGCTTGAAGATAGAACCGCGCAATGAACGCATGTTAAAAGAGTGGAACATCTCAACCATAGAAAGTGTCAAGAATGCCATGGTCATGCCTTCAACGCCAGCTTCAGGATTTACAATAACCTGCGAAATATTAAAGGTTCCATATTCAAAGTAATGGCCAATGAAATAACTAGCAAGGGTGAGAAGCGCAATGATAGAGCCTTGAACAAGGCAGTCAAAGCCAACGCCACCCGCAAAGACGCTGTCCTTAGGGTTGCGAGGCTTACGCTTCATAATGCCTGGTTCAGCTTTCTCGGTAGCCATAGCAAGAGCTGGCAGAGAGTCAGTGATCAGATTAATCCACAAAAGGTGAGTAGGCTGAAGAATAGTAAAGCCAACTAGGGATGCAATAAAGACAGAAATGACCTCAGCAAGGTTAGAGCTCAAAAGGAACTGAATGCACTTACGAATGTTGTCGTAGATGCGTCTTCCCTCTTCACAGGCACTAATGATGGTGGCAAAGTTATCGTCCGCCAAAACCATATCTGCAACGCCCTTGGTGACGTCAGTACCAGTAATACCCATTCCAATACCAATATCAGCGCGTTTAATGGAAGGAGCATCGTTAACGCCGTCTCCTGTCATGGCGGTAACCATGCCCTTTTTGCGCCAAGTATCAACAATGCGAACCTTGTGCTCAGGCTGAACACGAGCATAGACACCAAGGGTCTCAATACGCTGCTCAAACTCTTCGTCAGAAATCTTATCAAGCTGTGCGCCGGTGATTGCCTGAGAGCGATCAGTAATAATACCCAGCTCAATTGCAATAGCAACGGCTGTATCTATGTGGTCACCAGTGATCATAACGGTACGCATACCAGCGCTCTGCGCCTCAGCAACAGCACCCTTAACCTCAGGACGAACTGGATCAATCATGCCAGAAAGTCCAACAAAAACCATGTCATGCTCAAGGTTGGCTGGATCATAGCTCTCTGGAGCTTCTGTTCCCCAATCACGACGAGCAGATGCCATAACGCGAAGAGCCTGATCAGCCATAGACTTGTTCTGAGCCAAAATCTCAGAGCGAGCCTTATCGGTGAGGTCAATAATGCCATCGCTTGTCATAATCTTGGTGCAGCGAGCAAGCACCTCATCAGGTGCACCTTTGGTGTGCTGTACAACCTTGCCAGAACGGGTACGCACCACAACAGACATCATCTTACGAGAAGAATCAAAGGGCGCCTCACCAATACGAGGGCGAGAAGAAGCTAAATCACTTGTGGTGTAACCAAGTTTTGCAGCGTCTGCAACAAGAGCAGCCTCAGTTGGTTCACCCTTTGCTACCTGCTCCACATCATCCCAGGTAGCATCAGAGCACAGGGCCATAGTACGCACATGTGCGTCAAGGTTTTCTGTCTCATGACGAACAACAGTCATTTTGTTTTGAGTCAGAGTACCCGTCTTATCAGAGCAGATTACCTGAGTACAACCAAGGGTCTCAACTGCAGTAAGACGGCGAACAATGGCGTGACGCTCGCTCATTCTGGTAACACCCATAGAAAGAACGATGGTGACAACAGCAACAAGACCCTCTGGAATTGCAGCTACTGCAAGAGAGACCGCAACCATAAAGATGCTCAAAACAAGGTCAAAGTTGCCAAGCATCTCAGCACCATGCTTGATGAAGCCTGTTGCAAAAACAAGCAACGAGATGACAACAACAAGAATGGTTAATGTGTGTGAAAGCTTTTCAAGAGCAATCTGAAGTGGAGTCTGTCCCTCTTCTGCCTGGGAAATTGCATCTGCAATCTTGCCCATCTCAGTGTCCATGCCTGTTGCAACAACTACCGCACGACCTCGGCCATAAACCACAATAGATCCGGAGTAGCACATATTCTTTCGGTCACCCAAAGGAATGTCATCAGTGCCTTCAGCAAGACTGAGGGTCTCCGCGTGTTTCTCGACAGGAACTGATTCACCCGTGAGCGCAGACTCCTCCACCTTCATAGAGGCGCTTTCAAGAATGCGGCAGTCAGCGGGAACAGAGTCACCTGCCTCAAGCAGGATAATATCGCCCACAACAAGCTCAGTTGAGGCGACCGTTTCAAGACGGCCATCTCTCATAACCTTACTTTGAGCTGCACTCATCTCTTGCAAAGCAGCAAGGGCTTCCTCAGCTTTACCTTCCTGGACCACGCCAAGAACAGAGTTGATGACAACAACAAATAGAATAATGACAACGTCTGCAACTCCGCCTTCTCCGGTATAAATTCCTTCAGCAGCAGAAATAGCAGCAGCAACAAGAAGCATAATGACCATAGGATCAGCCATCTGTGCAAAGAACCTTTTAATGATTGATTCTTTTGGAGCCTCTTTGAGCTTATTGAGGCCATGAGCCTCAAGACGCGAAGTTGCTTCTGCATCAGACAGTCCAGCTTCAGCATCAGTTTTTTGCGCACTGATTACATCAGACGCACTTGAAAGATACTCTTTCAAAGTTCCTCCTGGGTTTCTACCTGACAGATTGATGCCCGATCATAATTCCCCAGGAGAGGGGCAAGGGCTCACCAAGGTTGCCGTGTCAGGACTTTACTGCGTTCTATCATTCTACCGTATTCTCTTTTTTTTCAAACCTCATAAATATTTCTTAAAACTCCTGTTATGCAGCAAATAATTGTCATCTGAGCGGTACAATAAGCGCAGAACATTACAACATAAGCCAAGCGTTTGTTTTGGCAAGGAGGCAGCTATGAAAATCCTGTTTTATGGTGCTCAAAGTTACGACAAGGATTCTTTTAACCTTGAGCTTCCAAAGTATCCAAATGTTTCAATCGACTTTATCGAATCCAATCTAACACCTATGACCGCAGGTTTTGCCAAAGACTATGATGCTGTCTGCGCTTTTGTTAACGCCGATGCTTCAATTTTGACTCTTGAAATTCTTGCAGGCTTTGACGTGAAGCTTCTGCTCATGCGCTGTGCAGGCTTTGATGCTGTTGACGTTAATGCTGCTAAAGACCTTGGCATTACGGTAACGCGCGTACCTGCCTACTCACCTGAGGCAATTGCAGAGCACGCTATGGGTCTTGCGCTTGCAGCTAACCGTCGTATTCACCGTGGCTACATCAGAATTCGCGAGAATAACTTCTCACTTGTTGGCCTTGTTGGCGATACACTTCACGGCAAAACTGCTGGCATTGTTGGAACTGGACGTATTGGCGCAGCATTATGTCGTATTTGCAAGGGCTTTGGTATGCATGTTCTTGGCGCAGACCTCTATCCAAACATGAACCTTGTCAATGACGAGCATGTTGTAGATGAATATGTCAGCTACGATGAGCTTTGGGAGCGTTCAGACTTTATTTCACTTCATGCCTTCTTGAATGACGAGAGCTACCACATGATTAACGATAAGACCATTGGAAAAATGAAAGATGGTGTCATCCTCGTTAATACTGGTCGTGGTGGACTCGTTGATACTAAGGCTCTTATCCGTGGCATTCTTTCTGGCAAGATTGGCGCCTGCGGCCTTGACGTTTATGAAGAGGAAAATCCAAACGTCTACAAGGACCGTGGCGCTGAGGTCTTTGACTCAGTTACCTCTACTCTATGTTCCTTCCCTAACGTAGTTATGACCAGTCACCAGGCATTCTTTACTCATGAAGCACTCTCTCAAATTGCTCAAGTTACGCTTGATAACGCAACTGCCTTTGCTGAGGGTACTGACTACGTTGATAAAAGTGTGGTTTGCTAAGTACTAGCGAATCAAATGCTTTAAAAAAGGTTACTATTAGTATTTGAATGTGATTTCAGTTTCTATGAAAAGGAGAGACATGGCTCGTAAAAAGACCAAGATTGTTTGTACTATGGGTCCAGCAACAGAAAGTGATGAAGTCCTTCGTGAACTCATTCTTGCTGGCATGAACGTCGCGCGTTTTAATTTCTCGCACGGCAGCCATGAGTATCATCGCACCATGATTGGTCGCGTTCGTTCTATTTCTGAAGAACTTGGTATTCCTATTGCTATCATGCTTGATACAAAGGGTCCAGAGGTTCGTACTGGTCTCCTTGAAGATGGCAAGAAGGTAAGCCTTACTACTGGAGAGTCCGTTATTGTTACCACAGATGATAACGTCATCGGTAACGCTCAACGCTTCTCACTTGATTACAAGAATCTTCCAAAAGAGGTCCAAAAGGGCTCTATCCTCCTTATTGATGACGGTCTGATTGGTCTTGAAGTTGACCACGTTGAGGGCAGCGATATGTACTGCAAGATTGTCAACGGTGGTGAGCTTGGAGAAAAGAAGGGTGTAAACGTTCCTAACGTTAACATCGGACTTCCTTCCGTCACCGAGCAGGACCGCGCAGACATCATGTTTGGTTGCGAGCTTGGTATTGACGCAATTGCTGCTTCCTTCATTCGTGATGGCGCTGCAGTTGAGGAGATTCGTAACATCTGCCGTGAGATGGGCACTCCTAACGTACAGATCTTCCCTAAGATTGAGTCTGCTCTTGGCGTAAAGAACTTTGACGAGATTCTTGCAGCTTCTAACGGCATTATGGTTGCCCGCGGTGACCTTGGTGTTGAGGTTCCTGCAGCTGAGGTTCCTCACATCCAGAAGACTATTATCAAGAAGTGCAACGATGCTTACAAACCTGTCATCACTGCAACTCAGATGCTTGACTCTATGATTCGCAACCCTCGTCCAACCCGTGCAGAGGTTACCGACGTTGCTAACGCAATCTATGACGGTACTGACTGCGTCATGCTTTCTGGTGAGTCCGCAGCTGGTAAGTACCCTGTTGAGGCAGTAAAGACTATGGCTTCCATCTGCAAGGAAACCGAGAAGTACCTGCCAGTCAAGGATGTCTATCACCAGCGTGAGGG
>CABKMA010000051.1 GCA_902373375.1 uncultured Atopobium sp. | reverse complement strand
GCAACAAAAATCATCACAATGTAGCTCAAAATCCTCTTTGTAACGTACCAAACAAACCGTGCCATTGACTCTCCTCACCGCCTTGCGCTTATCCACCTGATAAGCGAGGTTTTCTCGGTATGGCAACCTAGCATTCCTACAACAACTATGCCGTTAATACACAGCAAGGTACAATTTTACCATGGATACGTTGCTTAACCCAAAAAATATCTCTTAGATAAGCAAGTTCATGCATATCAATCCCAGTAAAACATATCCAAATATAATGACTATTTGTGTTCAGGATACAAACTTAAATCAAATTTGTTTACATATGAGAAACGTTATTGAAAATTCTGTTAAGAAGTAAAAGATAGCAACTAACTATCAAACTCAACTTGTTTATCGTTATTTCTACCAGCAAATTTACCTTTGCTTTTTAAAACACTTAAAAAAATGCCGAGAAACCCGGGTTTCTCGGCAGATGATTCAAATATAAAAGCAGCCGCTTAACCAATAGCGCCAACAGGGAATGTCAAAGCCATCACGATAGCGCAGACCAAAAAGATGGTTGTAGTAATGATGGTAAGACGGTCAAGGTTCTTCTCCATAATGCCTGAACCAGCGCTTGCGTTATACATAGATGCGGCAATCATGTCAGAAACGCCGGTGCCCTTTCCGGAATGTGCTAAAACAAGCAGCACTGTCAAAATGCCAGAAAGAACGAATAGCACTAAAAGAATTGTATTCAGAACGCCCACGAGGTTCCCCCTCTTGCTGGCGAGAAGACCCAGCCCTAGTTATTTTTGCGTACGACAAAAAAGAATAGCACACGCCACTCCCCTTTGGGAATGACGTGTGCCAAGTTGCAAAACAAACAAGAACTTAACAAATGATCCAAACGCCTAACCTAAGGTAAGGAGCTTTGCCAATGTTTAGTTCATTGCGCTCTTTACCATTGCAACAAAGGAATCAGCCTTGAGAGATGCGCCGCCAACAAGTGCGCCGTCAACGTCCTCTTTCTCAAGGAAGCCACCAACGTTCTCTGGCTTTGCAGAGCCGCCGTAAAGAATACGGATGCCATCTGCAATTTCTGCATCAAAAATCTCTACTAGGGTCTTGCGGATTGCACCGCAAACTTCCTGTGCATCATCAGCGGTTGCAGTCATACCAGTACCAATTGCCCAGATTGGCTCGTAAGCAATGACGTACTTGGAAGGATCGGTAATCTCAAGACCCTTGGTGTCTGCCTTAATCTGGTCAACAACAAACTGAACGTGAGTACCAGCATTGCGAACCTCAAGAGACTCACCGCAGCAAGAAATAGGAATAATGTCATGAGCCATCAGTGCCTTTGCCTTGCGATTAATGTCCTCGTCGGTCTCGCCAAAGTAGCCACGACGCTCAGAGTGACCAATGATGCAGTAAGTTGCACCAACAGAAGTCAACATTGCTGGAGAGGTCTCACCAGTAAATGCACCAGACTCCTCCCAGTACACATTCTGTGCAGAGAGAGCAACAGAAGAGTTGGCCTGAGTAAGAACCTCAGAGACACCCTTAAGGTCTACAAGAGGTGGAGCAACAACAACATCAACGTTTCCGGTACCGGAAGCAAGCTGATCAACAATTCCCTGAGCAAGCTCAACGCCCTCAGCGAAAGTCTCATTCATCTTCCAGTTACCTGCAATCATACGATTACGCATCGAGAAGCGCCTCCACTCCTGGAAGTGCCTTACCCTCAACGAGCTCCATGGAAGCGCCGCCGCCAGTGGAAATCCAGCTCATCTTGTCAGCAAGGTGGAATTTGTTAACTGCAGCAACGGAATCGCCGCCGCCGATAATAGAGGTGCAATCAGCATCTGCAACAGCACGAGCAACAGCCTCGGTACCCTTTGCAAACTGATCAAACTCAAAGACGCCCATAGGACCATTCCAGAAGACAGTCTTTGCACCCTTGATTGCCTCGGTGTAAAGCTCAACAGTCTTAGGACCAATGTCCATACCCATACGGTCTGCAGGAATCTGGTCAGAAAGAACTACCTCGCCAACAGCGTCCTCACCAAAGTGATCGGTAACAACGTTGTCAACAGGAAGCAGGATCTTAACGCCCTTCTCCTCTGCCTTCTTGAGCATCTCGCCTGCACGCTCAATCCAATCTGGCTCCTGAAGAGATGTGCCTACGGTATAACCCTTGGCCAGGAAGAAGGTGTATGCCATACCGCCACCAATGATGAGGGTATCAGCGGAATCAATAAGGTGATCAAGAACACCAATCTTAGAAGAAACCTTGGAGCCGCCAACGATAGCTACAAGTGGACGCTCTGGGTTAGAGAAAATAGAGGTAAGAGTGTCAACCTCTTTTTCAAGCAGAAATCCTGCATATGCAGGAAGGTAAGCTGCTGGTCCAACAACAGAACCCTGTGCGCGGTGAGCAGTACCAAATGCATCAAGAACAAAGATGTCACCATATGAAGCAAGGATCTTTGCAATCTCTGGATCGTTCTTCTTCTCACGCTTGTCAAAACGGACGTTCTCAAGAACAAGAACCTCGCCGTCCTTGAGTGCGTCTACGGCCTCACGGGCCTTCTCGCCATACGTGTCCTCAACAAACTTAACCTCGCGGCCAAGAAGCTCAGCAAGTTTCTCTGCAGCTGGACGCAGGGAAAGCTCTGGCTGGAAGCCGGTACCATCTGGACGGCCAAGGTGGCTCATCAGGATGACCTTTGCGTTGTGGTCGAGAAGATACTGGATGGTTGGAAGTGCAGCGCGAACGCGGGTGTCATCAGTAACAACGCCGTCCTTTAGAGGCACGTTGAAGTCAACGCGCATAAGAACGCGCTTGCCATCAACATCTGCATCGCGGACAGTCTTCTTTGTAAAAGCCATGTCACTCCTTTAAATACGTTTCCAACAAAAGAAGGCGCGATCGCGGCTGATGCTGCGACCGCGCCTAAGGCGTCTATGTAACTAGAACTTAAGCAACAAACTTCTCGAAGTACTTGATGGTACGAACCATCTGAGAAGTGTAGGAGTTCTCGTTGTCATACCAAGAGGTGACCTGGACAAGAGTGGTGCCGTCGCCAAGGTCAGAGCACAGGGTCTGAGTTGCGTCGAAGATGGAGCCGTGGGTCTCGCCGACGATATCACGAGAAACAATGTCATCCTCGTTGTAACCAAAGGTCTCTGGGATGGTCTCTGCATAAGCCTTCATTGCAGCGTTGACCTCGTCAACGGTGACCTTCTTGTCAACAACAGCATAAAGGTTGGTGAGGGAACCAGTTGGCGTAGGAACGCGCTGAGCAGCACCAATGAGCTTGCCGTTGAGCTCAGGAAGAACAAGACCGATTGCCTTAGCAGCACCAGTGGTATTAGGAACGATGTTCTCTGCACCAGCACGGGAACGACGGAAGTTACCCTTGCGCTGTGGGCCGTCGAGGATCATTTGGTCACCAGTGTATGCGTGAATGGTGGTCATGATACCGGACTTGATAGTAGCGAAGTCGTTAAGACCCTTTGCCATAGGAGCAAGGCAGTTGGTGGTGCAGGAAGCTGCAGAGATGATGTTGTCATCTGCAGTGAGGGTCTCATGGTTAACGTTGAAGACGATGGTTGGAAGATCATTGCCTGCAGGAGCAGAAATGACAACCTTCTTAGCACCAGCGTTGATGTGAGCCTGTGCCTTGTCCTTAGAAGTGTAGAAACCAGTGCACTCAAGAACAACGTCAACGTTAAGATCGCCCCAAGGCAGGTTGTTAGCGTCTGCCTCCTTGTAAATGACAATCTCGTGGCCGTCAACGATGATGGAATGGTCAGTTGCCTCTACCTTGTGATCACGGGAATAGTTGCCCTGAGTAGAGTCATACTTCAGAAGATATGCAAGCATCTCTGGAGAAGTAAGGTCGTTGATTGCAACAATCTCGGAACCCTCATGACCAAACATCTGCCTAAATGCAAGGCGACCAATGCGGCCAAAACCGTTAATAGCAACCTTTACTGCCATACGTAATGCTCCTTTCGGTGACCCAGAGCCATTCTCCGGATTCATAAACATTTAAACCGTACACCATGTATTTTACCGCACTCACCGATAACTTATGCATCTTTTTCTAAATCCCGAACGATTTTTTCTAAACGAAGCAATCGGTGATACAGAGCGGACTTTGATACTGGTGGCACAAACGACTCCCCTAGCGCTGATAAGGACAGCTCAGGGTTATCTTTTCTTGCAAGACAAAAATCTTTGACCGCTGGCGGAAGCGCCTTAAGTCCAATGAGTTTCTCGGCCTTTTCTATAAGCGCCAGTTGGTCTGCAGCTGCATTTGAAGACCGTGTTTGATTTGCCATCTCTGCGTTAACAACTCGGTTTACGTTATTGCGATAATGCTTTTGCACGCGTGTAAACGCTATAGCGCGCGCCATAGTAGGCGCACCAATTTCTTGCAAAAACTTGATAATGTCATCAGAGCTTTTAAGGTAGACGGCATAAATTTCTCTCGTACGCATCAGGGCATTGGTGTTGCGATTACGATGATTAAGACGAGCTTTTACACCGATTGACCCCATAAGTTTTACCAGCTCAGTTGCAAATCTTTCACCTGAGACAGCAATCTCTAGGTGAAAATCTTTTAAGGGATCGGCTAAAAATCCACCCGCCATAAACGCTCCACGCAAAAAAGCGCACTGAGCTTGCTTGGTGCGGATAATATTTTTTGGAATACCGCTTACAAGACCTTCTCCTGGTACATAAATACCAAGAGCAGAAAGTGCTTCTGCAAGCGAATCCTGGTTAGAAATCTCAAGCAAATAGTTGCGTTTTTTATGCATGATAGAGCGACGATACTCAACGGAAGTGCCCAGATCAAACAAACGGCGAGAAGAACTAATAACCGTACGGGCAACCGTACCAGTCTCGGTAACAATGCGAACAGCAAATTTACCAGGGCCGTGCATCGACAACGTGCCCGAAACACGGATAAGGGCGGAAAGCTGTGCTAATTCACACTCCGTCTGAATTTCTGGTACGCTGACCAGCTCATTTTTTACCAGGGCCGTATATGACATGGCAGACTATCTCTACTCAGCCTGCTGAGACTTCTTCTGAGCCGCCTCAAGATCTCGATGAAACAGCGTTACACGATATCCCTGAGTGGTGAGGTGCTCTGCAGTAGCACATGCAATCGCAACACTTCTATGCTGGCCGCCCGTACAACCCACAGCAATAGAAAGCAAACTCTTGCCTTCTTGCACATAACCAGGCATAACTACATTAAGCAGTTCAAACCATGACTTAAGGAATTTCTTAGTAGTGCCATGCTGAAGGACAAACTGAGCTACTGGCTCATCAAGACCGGTAAGTGGTCTGAGCTCTGGATCGTAGTAAGGATTGGGCAAAAATCGCACATCAATCATAAGGTCAGCCTCAACGGGCAAACCATTTTTGAAGCCAAATGAAAACACACTTACATCCATAAGCTGTTGTTCAGCAAGCTCAGAAAATGCACGACGGAGACGACTCTTGAGCGTATTTGTCCGCATAGAGGAAGTATCTAGAACCACATCTGCGAGCGTTTTTATGTCTTTCAGCTGTGCGCGCTCCCTAGCAATTGCAGACGAGAGATTTTCTCCCTCTTGCGCCAAAGGATGACGGCGTCGATTCTCGCTGTAGCGACGCATAAGTACTTCATCTGAGGAGTCCAGATAAACAATCTTATAGGTAAGCTCGTGATCTGCAAGTGACTTCAGAGCTTCAGAGATGTCATCAAAAAGACCTTGAGAGCGCAAATCACAGGTAACAGCCAGATGCCGACCAACGCCTGTGTTAATGCCCACAAGGTTAGAAAGCTGCAAAATAAGAGCCGGTGGCAGGTTATCAATGCAGAAATAACCCATGTCCTCAAATACATGAAGCGCCTGCGTGCGACCCGACCCAGACATACCCGTAATAATGACAATGTCGGGAATAACTGAAGGTGTAGGATCGTTTTTCTTCACAGGCGCTCCTTAGATACGTGACGAGAAAACCTTACCGCTCCGAGCGCTAATCCTCAAGTGCCGCTTTAAACCAAGAGGTAATTGAAGTTGGATGCGTAATGGCAGTACCTGAAACCACTGCCCAAGCGCCTGCATCAAGAGCGTCTTTTGCGTCTTGTGGTGTGTGAACGTGACCTTCGCAAATAATGGCAATACCTGGGAACTCAGTGGTTGCCTGTTTAAGAAGAGCAATGTCAGGACCATCATCAAGCGTTGTATCAATAGCAGCCTTATTGTGAGAGAGTGTAGTTGAAACTAAGTCACAGCCAGCAGCAACAGCACGACGAATGTCATCCATAGTCATGCAGTCAGCCATGATGAGCACATCAGACTCAGAGCGGAGTGCTGCAACCGTCTCTTCAAAGGTTCTACCATCTGGTCTTGGGCGATCTGTTGCATCCAAAGCAACAACGTCTGCACCCGCATGAATGCAAGCACGAGCATGACGAAGCGTTGGAGTAATGTAGACGCCTTCATGACCTTCTTTCCAAAGGCCAATAACAGGAATTTCAACTCTACCTTTAATAGCAGAGATATCAGACAGTCCCTGGCACCTAATAGCAGCAGCGCCGCCAAGCTCACAAGCACGAGCAATCTGAGCCATAGTCTCTGGATGCCTCATAGGCTCACCAGGGTACGCCTGGACGCTGACGATGAGTTTTCCTTTAAGTGATTCGACAAGCTCTGAATGTGCCACGGTATTCTCCTCACAAAAATGTACGTACGTTAAAAGATATCTATCTTTGCGACATGCCGAGTCAGCATACTTTTGATGACTCGGCACTTTTGCTTAAAGACGCGTCTCTAAATAACCAGGTAAAACAAGGTTTTCTGCAGCTCCAATAAGCGGGGCTTCTCCACCAAGTGTGCCCTTCACAATAGGCGTTGCCTGAACAGGAGGCATTGCCTGTAGCTTAAATGCAGATGCAAGTGCCTGGTGCCAATACTTACCGCACTCTGCAACCGAGCCAGACAAGATGATGACAGAAGGGTCAAGCATGTTACACATACTGCCTAAGACCTCACCTAGTGCGCGACCTGAGCGTTCCTCTGCAGCCTGCGCAATCTTCTCGCCAGCAAGAGCCCTGCGATCAATCTCTGCGCCATCAAGAGCAGAACCATCTTCAAGCGTATCGGAGCCTCCAAGGCGGACGTACTCGCGAATAATACCAGGACCTGCAGAAACAGGCTCAAGATGAGAAGTTCCTCCACAAGGGCAGTCAACGCCTGCAGCCGCTGGAGTTGCAACGTGACCGATGTGACCAGCCTCGTCGTGAGCACCCAGCATCAAAATGCCGTGGTTTACAAAAGCGCCACCAATACCCGTGCCAACTGCTACGGTCAGAACGCTATCTTTACCGTGGCCAGCGCCGTGGCGAGCCTCACCCAAGGCGTGAGCGTGGACATCATTGAGGACACTACATGGAAGGCCAAACTCATTGGTAACTGCAGAACCAAGAGCGGTTCCACCCCAACCAGGCATAAGCTCGTTTGCGTAAGTAATATCTCCCGTACGAGGATCAACAACTCCTGCAGAAGAAATGCCTACGCCAGAGACAGTAAGGCCCAACTCATCTGCGCGAGCAAGTGCCTCTTTAATTGCCTGCAGGACGGTGGCAAGGACCTGCTTGCCACCCTCTTTTGCATTAGTTGGTACCTTCTTTACGGACTGGACGTTTGGAGCATCAGTGCCGTTAAGAGTGACTATGCCACAGGCAATTTTTGTGCCACCAATATCAACGGCACAAACGTGAGTTGGAGAAATAAATTTAGAGTCCATGGTGTCCCTTCTTATTTAGAGAAGGCCGTTTGCAACAAGAACCTGCTTAATTGCCTCACGGTTCTGACCATCAAGTGGCTTAACAGGACGAGGCATCTGGTCAGAATCAAAGATGCCCATGAGGTTAAGAGCGCACTTGAATGCACCAACGCCAGCGCCATAACCCTGAACGCCTGTTGTAACATCAAAAATATGGGAGATCTCGTTGAGTCGATCCTGCTCACGCTTGACCTCTGCCCAGTTACCTGCCTGAGCTGCCTTCCACATACGGACGTAACCCTCTGGCTCGACATTGGCAAGACCAGGAACAGAACCGTCTGCACCAGAAAGAAGAGCACCATCAACAACAATCTCATGACCGGTCAGAAGAGTTAAAGGATGACCGTTCTTCTCGTTCTCCTGAACAAGATACCTAAACGAAATATCGTCACCAGAAGAGTCCTTAACGCCTGCGAGAACACCCTCTGCGCCAAGACGGGCAAGCATCTTCCAAGAAAGCTTAGTGTGAACACAAACAGGAATATCGTAGGCAAACAGAGGTGCGTCTAGCTCCTGGTGAAGGATGCGGAAATGCTCCTCAACATCAGCTGGGCCGCCAAGTGCGTAGAAAGGAGCGGTTGCTACAAGGGCGTCTGCACCCAGAGCAAGAGCACGACGACCGTGCTCAAGTACGCGCTCAGTCTCGGTATCAATAATACCTACAAGCACGGGAACACGATGGTTAACAATGCGAACGGCCTCACGAACAATCTGATCACGACGCTCATCAGTTGCAAAAACAACCTCGCCTGAAGAGCCGAGGAAGAACAAACCATCTACGCCAGCCTCAATGAGACGGTTAATGGAGCGCTCAAAAGACACAACATCAAGCTGATGGTCTGGGGTATCTGGGGTTACAACTGGTGGAACAACACCGCTAAATGGTACGTTACTGGACAT
>CABKMA010000050.1 GCA_902373375.1 uncultured Atopobium sp. | reverse complement strand
GTATCTACAAAAGCATTTTTGGTACGCAGGAATTTACCGGCAGCAAGTTCAATATCTCCAACGTTAGTATCACTTTTGCTCTTAGCTCCCTGAAGGCCGCTACCAAGCGTCACAATACCAACCTGCGCAACATCTCCCTCAAGCAGGGCGTTTGTTGCCTGGGTAGTACCGTGAGCAATAAAAACAACATCTTCAGGCTTGATGTTGTGCTGCTCCATAACACTATGAAGCACCTGCACAATACCTGCAGCAACACCCGCTTCAGCAGTGTGTGTAGTAGGTGTTTTAACCGTGCCGATAATTTCGTACGTATCATTGTCGATGGCAACAGCGTCGGTAAATGTTCCGCCAACGTCGATTCCAATACGAACTTTCACGTTTCCTCCTTGATTCGCAGCAATCTAACAGCTGCAAAGATAAAAAGAGGCGAGAAGGCCACAACAAGAGGGTCTTCTCGCCCCAAGGTCAGAACTTAGAAGTACAGAACACCAGACAGAATTACACCAAAGATAGAAACTGCCCAGAGGTAAGGGAGCATCTTACGGGTAACAGTGTTGACGTCAACCTCGCAGAAGTTTGCAGTCCAAACGTTTTGCGTGTTGGTTGGGTCTCCACCTGCCTGGATGCGCTCTGCAGACAGGAATGCGCCCATGACAGCAAGAGGATTCAAGGTGTTCAGGCCAATGATAAGAGCTGCGATACCAGAACCAAGACCAAACATGTTCATAGGTCCACGATACAGAGCCAATGGCGAGAGAACCGCAAAGAAGATGATGTATGCAACAAGGTTCTGTGGCATGATGCCAAGCAGGAATGGGTTAAGAACTGCCTTAACCGTTGGGTTGGTAACTGCAAGGTAAAGGATACCAATGCCAACCATCAGGATAATTGCAGGACCAGCGTCAGTTACACCGTCATAGCAAGTCTTTGCCAGAAGGTTCATTGCCTTGCTAAAGCTCTTGGAGGTAAACAGCAGGCACCACAGAATACCAACGGTAAATGCTGGGGTAACAGGAACCTTCAAGAAAGCAACAAGCACAATAGGAATGATTGGAGTCAGCATTGCAAGACCACCAGCAACGCCGGTGAGCTGCTTGGAGTTGCTCTGCTCAGCAACTGGAGCGCTAAAGGCAAACTTAATGCCGTTACGCTTGAACTCAACAACAATCATGATCAAAGTTGCAATACCAGTTGCAACAGCCAGGTAAACCTCAAAGCCCTGAACCTGAGCAATATCAAGGTTGAAGAGCTTTGCAAATGTTGTCCAGTTTGCAATATTGAGTGCCAGACCAGTAGTGAATGACATCAAGAAGATACATGCTGCACTAACTGCGGGAACACCAACAGAAATCAAAATTGGCAGAACGATTGAGCCAACCATGATGATGGATCCCAAGCCAGAAAGTGTAGTAAAGAGAACAGCAACTGCAACAGACATAATCAAGGTGATTACCAGGGGCTTATCGCCACCAAGCTCTGCGCTTTTCTTAATGATTGTCTCGGTAACACCAGTCTTGTTCATCAACTGACCTAACCATGCGCCAAAAATGACAGCCATGATTGCGGCACCCATGCGAACGGTTCCGGCCTCAAACACTGATGTTAGCCAGCCAATTTCTTTTCCGTCGCCATCTTTTCCAAACATTGGAACGCCTGCGATGACACAAATCAAAATGGCCATCAGTGGCAGGGCAAGCAGAGTTGGGATCTTCTTAGTCATCATCAGTGCAGCTACAGCCACAAAGACCAAGAGGATCAAAATACCCTGAACCATGTTTCCTCCTTAGGAATACCTAGTTTGATAGCAAGTGCAGCTATCTCTTTCAAACAACCTACATGTACTTCTATAGATGCATGAGCACCGCGTTGACGGCTTTGATGAGCAGACAAAGCCGAGAAACACCTTCTAGCAGCCCATAGCGTACTGATTCCCTACGGGCTTCTTACCGCTTACTTACGCAGAACTTACTGGACGCCACCCAGAAACCAGCACTCGTTTCCAGAGCTGAACTGTTTCTGGACAAAGACAAGCAAACCTTAGGGCAGAAACAGCATCCTTTAGTAAGTTTCTTGAAGTCATTCTTGTTACGATCAGCTTTGGAAAATCCTCAAACTGACCAAACTTTTGCGCCAAAAGCGCGGGAATTGCCAATGACTTATGCGATGTATCCGCCTGAAGCATAGAAGTAGAGCTCTCTTCTTCAGGTACAGATACAACCACAGCATCCAAAGAAAACAAGCTCTGAGCTGTACTAATAAGGCTCACCAGTTTATCAAGCTGTAGTCCATCTGCACTTACAAGTTGCTGAGTAACATCTGCGTTCAGGCCCTCTTTCATAGGAAGCAAGGTATTATTGCAGACAACTTGAGCTACAACTCGAGTCCCAAATGAAAGATGCAAGTACGAGGCAATATCTGAAATATTGTCTGAACTCTCTACTTGAGAAAGAGCAAAATCACTCTGCTCAAACTGCTTTACCACTACCCTAAAGGTACTCTCCAGTGCTTGTACCAGGGAAATTGTTGCCGAATCATGCCCTGTTGAATACATGACGGAAAGCTCTGATTCCATCACATCTCCTTCAAGCAAAATTCCAATTCCTTTGAGAACTGCATTGTTACCAATGAGCTTTGAACAAGCTACCTTAGTGCTTTTAAGAAGAGTTTCTCCAGAAGGAGATTCTTTTGACAAGATAGTACGCGCATATTCATTAAGAGCCATATCTACCAGTACAAGCTCTTGTGATTGGCGAGAAACCCTAATGAGCCCCAAAAGACCAAATTCTGGAGCAAGTTGCAGAAGTGTCTTTGATCTACCGGCGGTAACCACACGCTCTGAACTTTCTTCAACCAATTTTGTCTGAAGCAAATCTTGGACAATAGAGGTAACGGTACTGGGAGAAAGGGATAATTCACGCGCTAATTCAACACGAGACAAAGCGTTTTTCTGGCATAATGCCTGAATAACTGCACGCTTATTGGAATAAGCAATGTCTTTAGTGCTGATAATTGCCATATGTATCCCCT
Source organism: uncultured Atopobium sp. (assembly GCA_902373375.1). Classification (GTDB taxonomy): domain Bacteria; phylum Actinomycetota; class Coriobacteriia; order Coriobacteriales; family Atopobiaceae; genus Lancefieldella. The sequence goes on along the minus strand of CABKMA010000050.1, from coordinate 5,756 downwards.
CCTCTCTCTTTTGTCTATACTACCTTATTTCGACTCTCGAAATAAGTCTATGAGACTGAGAGAAAAACGGGTTCAACGGCATGAAATTATCGCCAAATGGTCATAAAAACAACTTGGTATGTAGTCGCGCCCAAAGTTACTAACAAGACACGTACGCGCCATGATGCCTAAAAACTCTGTTTACGACAGGGCTGTTCACGACAACTCTGGTTACGACAGCTCTGTTTACGACAGCTCTGGTTACGACAGGGCTGTTTACGACAGCTCTTCCAGAATATGACGCATTTCTTTCTGAACGCCCTGTTCAGTATTAGGCGCAATAACTTTAGAAGCTATTGTTTTAAGCGCATAGCGAGCATTGTCCATAACGTAGGCAGTACCTGCGTAGCGAAGCATGGCGTAGTCATTCATGGAATCACCAAAGACGGCAATCTCATCGCGAGAAATGCCATAATATCTGCGAATCTGCTCAAGACCTGTAGCCTTGTTCACACCGCGAGGCACCACGTCAATCCACGTTTCTCCAGAAGGCATAAACGACAGCCTATCGCCCATCTCACGCTCTAAAATCATGGCCATATCCATGGAGCGAGCTCTAGAATCGCAGCAAATAGCAGTCTTGATAATGCTCACATCAGGTGAAGGCGGATCAAATACGCGCTCAGCGTTAGGCAAATCCTTGTCAAGTTCACGCACAAATGAACTCTGGTCATCTAACAAATAGGTATGCGTACGGTCATAAACAACCAGATGAATACAATCAAACTCAGAAGTCAACTCAAACAGCTTACGAACAGAAGCTGACGAGAAAACCTCGCGGTCGATAACCTCATTTTCTACATAGACCTGCGTTCCCAGAGACGCTACATAATCAATCTTATCTGCAACAGGCTCAAACAACCAACGCAACGTATCATAACGACGACCAGAGCTTGCTACAAAGCGAACACCACGTTTATGCAGTTCTTCAATAAGTTCAAATGTCTCTGGCGGAACCTCGGAATTTTGATCTAATAGTGTTCCGTCCATATCTGATGCAATGAGTTTAATCATGCTAGTTCTCCATCATAAAACGGGGAGTCTCCCCTGCTTTTGTTGCTCGTACCAGCTCTAGTAGGGCATGTGCAACACCATCGTCTGCAGATGCACCCACGTGGTGACGTGCTACTTGCTTAACTTCTGGAATTGCGTTTGCCACCGCCACTGAATGCGGAACTTTACTTAAAATTTCAACGTCATTCTCGCCATCTCCAAAAACAAGCACCTCTTCAGGAGAAATGCCTGTTCTTTCCAGCAGCGTCTCAAAACCAGTCAGCTTAGACACGCCTTTTGGAAGTATGTCAAACCACTGAGGAATAACCGAAACCGTGTAAACATCTGGACAGGATGCCTCAATCTTTTGGCGGCAGCGCTCCATGTCTGCTTCTGTTCCCGGACATGCAACTGTTGCGGCAATAAAATTAACATCGCCTGGAACATGATCGACAATGCCTGAAACAAACACCATTCTACGCTCGTAAGCAGCAAGAATATCTTTATCAGGAGGACCGACAACATATGCCGGATTGAAGAGATTAGTCTGTTCTGGATAGCAGACCAAAAACCTGTTTTTCTCGTCAGATAAAGCATCTGCGACACCCTGTAATGTTTTGCGTTCAAAAACAGAGAGCGAGATGGTCTTGCCTTTATACAGAACGCGCTTACCCGTTGACATAACACCTGTTTGCATGCACGCCTCGTCTAGACTAAAAAGACGCATAAGCTCAACGTAATCTCGACCGGTGCATGGTCCAAACGCAATGTCTGTTTCTTCAAGGAGCGTATGAATAGCCTTGCGCGTAAAGTCCGACACGCGCCTGTTTCCAAAAGGTACAAGCGTATTGTCCATATCAGATAAAACAAGCTTAATCACAAACGTCTCCCATTACTGTACGCCACGTAGCTGGACAAACGCTTGATGCGATACCGTCCATGCAGACGCAGCTTCAAGCCACATCTTTGTACTTCTACCTAGTTGAACTATGTGCCAAGACGTCAAAACGATCAATCTTGAGCAACACTTGGTCTAGTCCAATCATACCCGAGAGACGCACCTTTGACGCATCCGAAGTCCAAATTAGAAGATCTCTAAATCCAGATCCACGGCGGCTGCCAATCCACTCCATACGCTTAATGTCCTGGTAATTGATAGTAATTTCTGAGCCCACAAAAGGCACTACGACCATCTCGTCATCAAACAGCGAAACCTTATAGCGGCTCAAAATGTACCACGCCATAAACATAACTACCGAGAAGGACGCAAAAAACGCCATGACAATGTCTGGGTTTGGTGAAAATACATTGATAGAACAAAGCCATCCTAAAATAACAGCAATTACACTCACAAACGCCATATCAATAATAAGTGAGCGCGTGAGAGCAGCGGGGGTTACATAGGTGTCATGATGACTATGACGACGCTCGGAAAGTCCAACGTTGTCCGAGTACTCTAAAAATGCAGCCGTGACGGGTGCCGCAACGGCAATAATTCCAAAAAACACTGCAAGCATTGCGACCTCCCTCCACAAAAAACAATGATTCATCATCATTATGCTACGCTCCCGACCACCCCTTGTTGACAAGGGTGAACGGGAGCGTAGACGGTAGAAATCAAGCTACGAGTGGCGCATCTAGCCACGGGCGACACGCCTAGCCGCGGGTGGTTCGCAGCCGTGGGTGGCGAGCCTAGCCGCGGGTGACGAACTTGGCGACGAGCTTCTCCAGAAGATCAACGGTGACCTCAAGGCTTGGCACGGGCACAAACTCGCGCACGGAGTGAGCGTTATATCCGCCGGTAGCAATGTTAGGGCATGGCAGGCCGCGGAAGGTAAGCTGCGCGCCATCGGTGCCGCCTCGAGCAGCAACTGGCTTAGGCTCAATACCAACCTCACGGTTTGCCTCGAGTGCGTAATCAATCAGGAACTCGTAGCCGTCGAACTTCTCGGCCATGTTGCGATACTCCTGATGGATTTCAACACGAACGGTATTCTCGCCATAGCGCTTATTCAAGAACGCGGCGATATCCTGCAGGACCTGCTGGCGGTTGGCAAAAATCTGGGCGTCGTGATCGCGGATGATATAGCTGAGTTTGACCTCGGACGCAGAGCCCTCGATGGCGATTGGATGGTAGAAGCCCTCGTAGCCCTCAGTGTGCTCAGGGCGCTCAAAAGCGGGGACCATCTGCTGGAACTCGGATGCCACAGTGATTGCGTTGATCATGACGTCTTTGGCGCTACCGGGGTGCACCATGACGCCCTTGAAGTAAACGTCGGCGTGGGCGGCGTTGAAGCACTCGTAGTTGAACTCGCCAAGGGCCTCGCCGTCGACGGTATAGCCGTACGCTGCGCCGAGTTTATCCAGGTCAAGCAAGCTTGCACCGTGGCCGATCTCCTCGTCGGGAACAAACGCGATCTTGAGCGTAGGATGCGCAAGCTCAGGGTTGTCGCCAAGGCGTTTGAGCAGGGCACAGATTTCTGCCACACCGGCCTTATCGTCAGCGGAAAGCAACGTAGAGCCGTCGGAGCAGATAATGTCCATGCCCACAAAATCCTTGAGGTCAGGGACTTGCTCCTGGGTGGTGGCGATAGTCTTTCCGTTGACGACGCCGGCGACCAGGTCACCGCCCTCGTAGTGGACGACGTGTGGCTTAACGCCCGAAGCGGGTGCATCGATGACGGAGTCAAGGTGTGAGCAAAGCATCAGTGCTGGAGCCGACTCGGCGCCTTTAGATGCAGCGAAGGTGCCGGTAACATAGGCGTGCTCGTCAACGGTGACGTCGGTGCAGCCCAACGCCTTGAGCTCTTCACCCAAGTAGCGAGCCATCTCATGCTGAGCGGGCGTGGAAGGTGTTACGGCGTCATTTTCAGGGTTGGACTGGGAATCGACCTGCACGTAGCGCATGAAGCGCTCGGCGACATCGGGGAGCTGGTTAGTTGCGGTTTCAGACATAGGTATCCTCTCTTGTTCGGACAAAGCCGGCGCGGCGGGTGTCACGGGCGACGCGGGCGGTGCGGGTGCCGGTTCGCACGGACGACAACCAGCACGGGCGACAACCAGCGTCTTAAGCTTGGACAAAGCCGCCGTCTTTGAAGACTGTACGCTTTTACTGTACCGCAACTCCAAAAGAAATAAACCTACCTGCACGAACTTTGCGTGTGCATGACAGAATTAGTACTGATAACACGGAATGAGGCATTATGCATAAAATTGCATAATTGTGCTGTTTTATACACAAAATATTCTGGTTACGATAGAAATTGCTATTTTTAAGACTTCAAGTGGTAAAAATCCCGTTTAGTTGGAGATGAAAAGAATTAGTTAAACTTTTTATGTTAATGTTTGCCCAGGAAAGTCGAAAAAGTTTTAACTATTTTTTGAACTAATTGATTCAAAATGCTACTTTTTCAAAATGAATACTCCAACTAAACGGATTTTTTACCTTTTTGGACCCAAAATCACCAAAAATTAGCCCCAAACTAAAGTTTGGGGCTAATTAACGTGCAGATTGCAACTTTTACATCGTGCATGCCAGTCTCTACGTCAAATTCCGCGGCTTTTGTGGCACGCGCGCAGATAGTAGCAGCACGCGCTATTACTCAGAAAGATACTTAGAGAACGCTGCGACCATACCCTCTACGGTGGTCTGACCAAAGACATCGGCGGACTTTGCCTCGTCCATGAAGATACCCATTAAACTCTGGAGCATCTCCACCTGGCCGCCGTCGCGCATAATCCCCAGGTTAATGACAAGTTTTGCTGGGACAGTATCGCCGTCGCCACCCATTGGCTCAAAGTTGATTGGACTAGAAGGCTTCACGATTGCGATGTAAGGCTTCTCAAGGTTGACAGGATCAGTATGTGGAATTGCAATCTCACCTGCAGGAAAAGCAAGTCCAGTTGGATAGTTCTTCTCGCGAGTTGAAATTGCGTCTTTCCAGGTATTCTTGATGTAACCGAGATTGCTCAGGCGGGTCTCAAGCTGGTCAAACAGCTCAAAGGCGTCCTTGGCCTCGATGTCAAAGAAAACAAGCTCGGGCTTTAGAAGCTCAGCGTCGGTTGTAGCCATTGCTACTCCCCTTTCTGTTGTTGGCGGCGCGCTTGCACACGCAGTCCGTTAGGATTTAGTTTTGCCTCAAGGTCAAGCAGCAGCTTATAGACCTTTCGGGCGTCGTTGCCCTCGGCGTCGGTCATATCGCCGCAGGTCAAGTAAAAGCGGCCCTGCAGCGGCGTGGCCTTGTTGATACGCACGTACGAGCGCAGTCCTTGCGGGGCCTCTCGTACGCGAATCTGCGTGATCTGGGACAACTGGTAGGTTGATTTGTGTTTACCCGTTACAAATGTGATTGAGTCTGGGGCGAGAATAACCTGTTCAGGATAGGCATGCGCGAGGAACGCATTGAGGATCGAGTACAGGCAAACCACAACCAAAAAGAGCATCAACCAGCGGATAAACCCAAGCGCAAACAGAACGACTGCCGCGATGAGCACGACTATTGAGACGTAGTTGGGCAGCAGCACGTCGATGACGTAGCGACGACGGTTGTACGTGTACGTGACCGACTTGGTCGCGGCGTCGGCGTCAGGGCGGGTCGCGGCGCGGTTGCCGGTCGCGGCGTCGGTGCCGGTCGCGGCGCCGGCGTCGGTGCGGGTCGCGACGCGGTTGCCAGTCGCGGCATCGGCGCCAGTGCGGGCCGCGGCGCGGTTGCCGGTCGCGGCGT
>CABKMA010000049.1 GCA_902373375.1 uncultured Atopobium sp. | reverse complement strand
CGAGAACAACATCGGTCTCGGTAATTCCACCAACAGCAGAGTGGATGGTGCTAATGCGAACCTCAGACTGATCCATCTTATCAAGGGAGTCCTGGAGAGCCTCAATGGAACCCTGAACGTCAGCCTTGATGATGAGGTTAAGTTCCTTGACGTCACGGTCAGCCATGGTGTCAAAGAGATTCTCAAGGGTAACGTGCTTAACGCGGTTTTGCTCTTCAATACGGGCCTTAAGCGCACGCTGATCAGCAAGCTCACGAGCGTCACGTTCCTCCTGGAAGACACGGAACTCATCGCCTGCGCCTGGAACGGTCTGTAGGCCCAGAATCTCAACAGCGTCAGAAGGACCTGCGGTAGTAACTGCGTTGCCCTTAGGGTCAAGCATTGCGCGGACACGACCGAACGCCATGCCAGCAACAAGAGCGTCACCAATACGGAGCGTACCACGGGTAACCAAAACAGTAGCAACAGAACCACGACCGCGATCAAGCTTAGCTTCAAGAACATTACCAGACGCGAAGGTGTCTGGGTTAGCCTTCAGCTCAAGGACATCTGCCTGTAAAAGAATGGTCTCGAGAAGATCATCGATGCCCAAATTCTGCTTAGCGGAGATGTCTACAAACATGTTCTGTCCGCCCCACTCCTCAGGAATGACACCATACTCGGTGAGCTCCTGACGAACGCGGGTAGGATCTGCGCCAGGCTTATCAATCTTATTAACTGCAACAACAATTGGAACGCCAGCAGCCTTTGCGTGGTTAATTGACTCAATGGTCTGAGGCATAACGCCATCGTCTGCAGCAACAATCAAGATGACAATATCGGTGACCTTTGCGCCACGGGCACGCATGGCGGTAAAGGTCTCGTGACCTGGGGTATCAATGAACGTAATCTCGCGACCATTGATGGTGACCTGAGAAGCACCGATTGCCTGAGTAATGCCGCCAGCCTCGCCTGCTGCAACACCAGTGTGACGAATTGCGTCCAGAAGCGAGGTCTTACCATGGTCAACGTGGCCCATGACGGTAACTACTGGAGGACGTGGCTTTAAGTCCTTAGGATCATCGTAGAAGGTGAAGGAATTCTCCTCCTCCTTAGACATAATCTTAATCTGGCGACCCAAGTCATCAGCAACAATCTCAATGAGCTCATCGGACATGGTCTCAGTAAGCGTTAATGGATTTCCAAGCAAGAACAGGCGCTTAATAATGTCATTAGCAGGAACGCCAAGAAGTTCAGCAAGTTCAGAGACAGTAGAGCCCTGAGGAACCTTTACGGTATCAAGCTGGGTAATATCCTGGTCGTTAGCAAGTGCTTCCTCAATACGTTGCTCCATAGCAGCTTCTGCTGCCTGCTTCTGACGACGCTCTTTACGCTTTTTGCGGCGACCAGTGGACTCACGACTTGCCTCTTCAATAGCAACGCGAGCCTCATCCAAAACGCGGCTTCTGTTGTAAGCCTCAGCCTCACGAGCCATGCGGCTATAACGGTCTTCTCCGTCATCTCCACCGCGACGATTCTTCTTACGCTTTCCATTTGGACGCTCATCAGACATGGAGACATCATCGCGCTCATTTTTGAAGTTATGACGAGAAGGAGCGCCGCTAGCTTCACTCGCGTTAGCGCGAGCATGATTTCTAGATCCCTTTTCGGCCTTTTTCTGAGCTGCAGATTCTGCTGCCTGCTGCTTCAAAACCTCTTCCTGCTGAGCAATCTGGTCAAGCAAGTTGTTAAAAGAAGGAGCAACTTTAGGTGCAGTATCCTTTATACGGTTACGCTCAGCCTCTTCAGCTTCAAGACGCTTCTTCTCTTCCTCAGCGCGACGACGCTCCTCTTCTTTCTTACGAGCAGCCTCTTCTTTTGCACGCTTCTTCTCTTCTTCTGCACGTTCAGCCTCACGCCTTGCCTCTGCAGCAAGACGCTCAGCCTCGGCTGCCTCTGCAGCGGCTTTTGCCTCTTTAGCAGCAGCCTCTTGCTCAGCAGCCTTCTGAGCTGCAATTTCAGCAGCACGAGCCTCCATAATAGGCTGGAGTTTCTTACGAACAATAGAGATATATGCATCTTCAAGTGTAGAAGAAGCAGACTTTGCAGGAATCTTCATGTCCGCAAGGTGCTCGAGCAATTCCTTGCTCTGCATACCATATTCTTTGGCAAGGTCATGTACACGCATTTTTGCCATATATGAAAACCTTCCGGTTGACGGGATAGTTACAGGTAGTTGACTAAATCAGTGAGTCTGGATCAGAAGAAATCTCTGCTTTCTCCAGCTCATCATGAATGCCACAGAAATCAGATCCAGGTCTTGCCATATTGCGGCAAGGAGTTCCGTTAGGGCTCACATACTTGCAACGATGAGCAATCTCTTCCTCGTCAACAGTCTCTTCAACAACCTCAGGAAGGTTGTTCAAAATGCTTGCAGCAAGAGACTCGTTCTTGATGTCAATGTGAAGACCAGTCAGGCGAGCAGCAAGTCGAGCATTCTGACCCTCTTTACCAATAGCCAAAGACAGCTGGTCATCAGGGACAATAACGGTTGCGTGCCCTGTAGCGCCATCAACAATAACGCGAGAAACACGTGCAGGTGAAAGTGCAGACGCAACGCAACGAGCAGCATCATCAAACCAAGGTACAACGTCTACGCGCTCTCCTCGGAGCTCAGAGACTACCGTACGAACACGACTGCCCTTAGGTCCAACGCAAGCTCCAACTGGATCGAGGCGCTCGTCAACGGAAGAAACAGCAATCTTGGAACGGACACCTGCCTCACGAGCAATGGAACGAATGCTTACAACGCCGTCATAAACCTCTGGAACCTCAAGCTCAAAGAGACGACGGATAAGATCTGGATGAGTACGAGAAACAACAATTGGTGGACGCTGACGCTCACCACGAACTGCAGGCTGGGTTGCATTAGGATCGCGAACATCTACGATAATTGCCTTAATACGCTGGTTGTGAAGATAACGCTCGCCTGCTGGACGCTCATCGCGCTCATCAGGGAAACGACGCTGGTCAAAGTGTGGAAGCTCTGCCTCAACACCCTCACGAATCTTAATGATGGTGAAATCAGGAGTTGACTGAAGAACAGTACCAGTAATGATGTCACCAATGCGACCACGGAACTCATCATAAATCTGAGCACGAGCGGCGTTGCGGACAAGTGTCTTAATCTCTGCCTTAGCATGCTGTGCAGCAATACGGCTTGTATCTGGAGGAGTAACGTCTACCTCGTCAAACTCAGTATATAAACCGGTTTCCTCATCTGGCTCACCCTTAGGAACCAATTCATAAACGTAGACGCGGCCTGTTGCTCTATCAATAGTGACGCGAGCGCCAAAATCAAGATGAAGGACGTCAGCATAGCTTTTTGCCAGAGACTGCTCCAAACGATCTAGCAGATACAACTCATCGATGTGCTTCTCCTGGCAAAGCAACATCAAAGCTTCCATCATTTCAGATGCCATGAATGATCCTCTCTATCTACTTCTTGGCTGAGGCCGAGAAATCAAAAACTGGTTTAATAACGCACTTCTTTAACTCAGACAGATCTACTGTACATACTTCATCTTCTGTCTGGATTGAAATAGTTGTACCCTCAATGCCCAAAAGCTTGCCAGTAAATTTACGGCGTCCCTCTGTAGCAGTTGTCTGAAGCTGAATCTCTTCTCCTGCAAAGCGCTTAAAGTCTTTTGCACGACGAAGCGGACGTGCCATTCCTGGAGAAGAAACTTCCAAGGTAAATGATGCTGGGAAAGGATCAAGCTCATCGATAGTATCTGAAATCCATGATGTTTCCTGGGCAACTTCATCAAGAGAAATGGTTTCTGCCTTCTCATCATCATGGTCAATTCTCACTCTGACCACAGGATTCTTAGAAGAACCAACAATCTCTACATCAACAATATCAATGTGGTGATTAAGTGCAGCCTGCTCTAGTGCAGACAAAATTTTCTGTGTTGCACCTTCGTTTTGCATTTGACCTCCTCATCTACATACAGAAAGGAAGCGGGGTCAAACACAACCCCACTTCCAACTAAAAACAACTACGTTTAGAGATATCTTACGAGATAAAGGGCTTCTCGTCAAGTATTTTTGCTGTTAGGCAACGATATTCACAAGACGTCCTTTAACAACAATCACTTTTCTAATCTCTTTGCCCTCAAGCTGATCAGCAATAGCCTCAGTTGCTGCTGCAGTGAGCTCTTCCTCAGATGCATCAGCAGAAACCTCAATACGAGCACGAACCTTACCCTTAAGCTGAACAGCAATTTCTACGGTATTGCTCTTTGCTTGCTCAGGATCAAACTCTGGCCAAGGCTGATGATACACAGGTGTGTCTTTACCCAAAGCCTCGTGGCTGAGCTCCTCAGCCCAGTGAGGAATGATTGGAGCCAACATAGATACCACATCATTTGCAACCTTATAGCATAGTGCAGCATCTCTAGCCTCTGCAGGAACCTCGTTGATATAGGCGCTTGCTGCATTAACCAGCTCCATGACTGCAGAAATAGCAGTGTTGAACTGGCCCTTGTCAAACTCGGTGGTGCAGCGGATTCCCATAGCGTTGAGGACACGGTTGAGCTCAAGCGACTTTGCATCCAAGGCTGTGTGGTCGAGTACGGCAGAAGCATCAGCGGTACGAGAAAGCTCCCAAACTATACGCCAAGCGCGCTTAATAAAGCGATTTGCACCTGCAACAACTTTCTCGTCCCAGTCAAAATCCTTCTCTGGTGGGGCAACAAAGAGAATAGCAAGACGCATCGTATCTGCACCATAAGGCTCAATGACAGAGCTTGGAGGCACAACGTTGCCCTTTGACTTTGACATGGTATCGCCGTGCTCATCCTTAACCATGCCCTGGGTCATCAGGTTCTTAAATGGCTCGTCAAGGTCAATCATACCCAGGTCACGAAGAACCTTAGTAAAGAAGCGAGAATACAGAAGGTGCAGAATTGCATGCTCAATGCCACCAATGTAGTTGTCCACAGGCATCCAACGGTCAACAGACTCTTTGGAGAAAGGAAGCTCGGTGTTGTGTGGATCGCAGTAGCGCAGGTAATACCAGCTAGAACAGGTGAACGTATCCATAGTATCGGTAATGCGCTTTGCAGGCTTTCCGCACTTTGGACAGGTAGTCTCTACAAACTCCTTGCATTCAGCAAGAGTATCCCCTGCCGCTAAATCAAGATTGTCTGGAAGAGTGACAGGAAGCTGCTCATAAGGAACAGGGACGTCACCGCAGCAATCGCAATGAATCATAGGAATTGGATTGCCCCAATAGCGCTGCCTTGAAATAAGCCAGTCACGAAGACGGAACTGAACAGTTCGGCGGCCAACGTTGCGTTCAGTCAGATATGCAACAACTGCCTCTTCTGCCTCAGAATGCTTACCACCACGAAGGCCAGTGAAAGGGCCAGATTGGACGAGAATACCAACGGTATCCATTGGTCCATCCCAGTCAACAGAGGTTACCTTATACTCAGAAACTCCTTTGAGTTCCTCATAGATATCTGTTCCCTCTTCGCAGATGATTGGAACAATTGGCAGGTTGTACTTCTTAGCAAAGTCAAAGTCGCGCTTATCACCTGATGGAACGCCCATAACAGCGCCAGTACCATAATCGAGAAGAACGTAGTCAGCTACCCAGATTGGCACAGTCTGGCCGGTAACAGGATTAATTGCGTAACGACCTGTGAATACACCGTGTTTCTCGCGGTCTGTACCCTGGCGATCAATGGAAGAAACCTTTACGGCCTCCTCATGAAGAGCATCAAAGGCTGCCTTGTACTCTGAATCCCCTACCAGCTCAGCAGCAAGCTTCGACTCTGGTGGGAGCAGCATGAAGGTGCAACCATAGATGGTGTCTGCGCGAGTGGTAAAAACAGTCATCTTGGTATCAGTTGGCGTGACGCCATCAGTATCTGCCAGGGTGAAATCAATCTCTGCGCCCTCGGAGCGACCAATCCAGTTTGCCTGCATTGCTCGAACACGCTCTGGCCAGCCCTCAAGCTGATCAAGATCGTCAAGAAGTTCCTGTGCGTAATCAGTAATGCGCAGGTACCACTGGGAGAGCTCTCGCTTCTCTGGAACTGCACCACAGCGCCAGCATTTGCCGTTAACTACCTGCTCGTTTGCAAGAACAGTTTTGTCGTTAGGACACCAGTTAACAGGACTTGTTGCACGATACACCAAGCCCTTTTCTAACATCTTAAGAAAGATCCACTGACCCCATTTATAGTACTCAGGATCACAGGTGTTAAACATACGGTCTTTGTCATAGGCAAAGCCCATACGAAACATTGTCTTTACAGCCTGATCAATATTCTTATGGGTCCAAACGGAAGGCTGGGTATTGTGCTTAATAGCCGCGTTTTCTGCAGGAAGACCAAAAGCATCAAAGCCCATTGGGTGTAAGACGTCAAAACCACGCATGCGAGCCTGACGAGCCATAGCATCACCAATGGTGTAGTTACGAGCGTGGCCCATATGAAGATCGCCCGAAGGATAAGGGAACATCTCTAGAACGTATTTTTTAGGCCTTGAGCTATCCTCTTCTGTCTTGTAAAGATTTTGCTCTTCCCAGATGCGCTGCCACTTAGTTTCAATGGCCTCAGCATCGTAAGCAGGAAAATCACCTGAATCGTATACGTTCTGAATTTCCTCGTTTTCCACGAGTTCCCCTTTCTTATACAGATGCGTCACCAAGCAAGATACTTGGTGACGCTCGTAGTCCATGAATCCTGTAAGTTATGAACGGAAATTATAGCTAACCTGCTGGTTTGAATCTTTCAGTAAGACATCATGAGCGCCGCCCTCAACAATTGAGGTTGAGGAGACAAGTGTAATCTTTGCTTTATCGCGAAGCTCAGGGATATCAAGTGCGCCACAGTTGCACATGGTGGATTTGACCTTCAACAGCGAGGCCTCAACGCCGTCCTTTAAAGGACCTGCGTACGGAACGTAAGAGTCAACACCCTCAACAAAAGAAAGACCACGCTTGTTGCCACCAAGATCGTAGCGCTGCCAGTTACGAGCACGTGCGGAACCCTCGCCCCAATATTCCTTCATGTAAGAACCGTTAACAATAACGCGGTCAGAAGGACTCTCATCAAAACGAGCAAAGTAACGGCCAAGCATCATAAAGTCGGAACCCATAGCAAGGGCCAAGGTCATGTGATAGTCGTAGACAATTCCACCGTCAGAGCAGATTGGAATATAGACACCAGTCTCCTCAAAGTACTGATCACGAGCACGAGCCACATCAATAACAGAGGTTGCCTGACCACGACCAATACCCTTCTGCTCACGAGTAATACAGATAGAACCGCCGCCGATACCAATCTTAATAAAGTCGGCGCCAGCCTCTGCTAAGAAGCGGAAACCCTCAGCATCCACAACGTTACCTGCGCCAATCTTGACGGAATCGCCGTAAGTTGCACGAACCCACTCAAGCGTACGTTTCTGCCACTCGGAATAACCCTCAGAAGAGTCAATGCACAAAACATCAACGCCTGCATCAACAAGCAGAGGAACACGAGTTTCATAGTCACGGGTATTAATACCAGCACCAACCATATAGCGCTTAGAATCATCAAGAAGCTCATCTGGAGCAGACTTGTGAGAATCATAATCTTTACGGAATACAATGCTGACCAAGTGGCCGTTCTTATCAACAATAGGAAGAGCATTAAGCTTATTGTCCCAGATAAGGTCATTAGCCTCTTTGAGGGAAGTATCCTCAGGTGCAGAAATAAGCTTATCGGCTGGAGTCATAAACTCAGAAACAAGCTTAGAGCGATCATCGCGAGAAGGACGATAATCACGAGAGGTCACAATACCTACTAACTTGCCGCGAGAGGTGCCATCATCAGTGACAGGCATAGTTGAGTGGCCAGTCTTCTCTTTAAGGTTAAGCACATCACCTAAGGTCATTTCTGGAGTAAGTGTTGAATCAGAGACAACAAAGCCGGCCTTGTAGCTCTTAACCTCGCGAACCATCTGAGCCTCATCCTCAGCAGACTGAGAGCCGTAAATAAAAGAAATGCCACCCTGCTGGGCCAAAGCAATTGCTAAACGAGGGCCAGAAACTGACTGCATTACTGCAGATACCATAGGAATATTGAGCTCAATTGCGCTTTTCTCGCCACGTTTAAACTTAACAAGAGGGGTCTTCAAAGAAACATTTAAAGGGATGTTCTCAGCTGATGAATAGCCAGGAACCAAAAGATACTCAGAAAATGTGTGTGATTCGCCTTCGAAGAACTTTGCCATTGTCTTCGGCTCCCTCCTGACCTCTCGGTCATGCTCTACATGTTTTGGCATTGTACCACCAGTGAAGTTGATTATTTAATTTGAACTCCCACTTGAAGCGATAACATCTTCAAAGTTAACAGCAATGTCATGTTTTGTAGGAACCCACTCAACCTTTTTGAACAAAGCCGCAACGGTAATAGGAATATACGTCATCATAAAAATTGGGAACGTGAAGAGATTGGTAAAAATTCGCCATTTTTTCTTTACGTGAAAATGCTTGTACTCTGAAATAGTAGTAATAAGTGCCAGTATAAAGAAAACAACATACATCGAGAAAACCGTCATGGCTAAAGATCCAACACTCATGGCAATCTCGGCTTCAGTAGCAACAAAGCCATGGCTCAAATAACCAACCAAAAGATAGGTTCCATTAATAAACGCTGAAAGAAGCGTCAAAATCATACCTGGTGCAATAGTCATCAGCATGTCGTATGAGGCAAACTGACCCTTAAAAATACCTTTAATCAAATCAAAACCATACGAGAAAAACACCTGGTAAAAGCCTTTTGTCCAGCGCATGCGCTGCGTCCACGATGCCTTAAAAGTCAAAGGCTGCTCATCAAAGAACTCTGCAGGCGCATACCCAATTTGAATATTGTGAGCACTGCAGAAAGTGGAGAATTGAATATCTTCAGTAAGCGTATGGAAATCCCATCCATGCATACCTTTAATAATGCGAGAAGAAACCATCCAGCCAGATCCAGAAACAGCACAGCTAGTACCCAACATCATACGAGCATTATTCAAATACTTTGCCTCACGCATAAACCAAGTTGCATATGCAGAGCTAACCCAGCTGGAATCAAAATTTTTTGAGTTCCTATAACTAGTGCATACGAGATATCCTGCATCAAAAGCCTGATTCATAATTTTGAGATAGCTTGGAGCAACCAGGTTATCAGCGTCCATAATAATAAAAGCCTCATATTTATCACCGTATTCATTAAGAATACGATCAAAGCCGTAATCCATAACCCAGCTCTTACCCTTACGAGCAAGGTCATGACGCTCCCAAGTAATTGCTCCAGCTTTTCTTGCTTCATCTGCCGTCTTATCAGTACAGGCATCTGCAACAACAAAGACATCCATGAGCTCTCGAGGATAATCTTGAGAAAGGATAGACCTAACAAGATTGCCAATTACAGGCTCTTCATTATGGGCAGCAATAAAAAAGGCATAACGATGTTGCTTTTTAGCCTCTGGAAGTTTTACTTCACCTTTAACTAAAACACGGAGTATGTACACAATCTGATAAAAATACGCAAGTGTAAAGAAAAGCCAGATGATGAAGTTAAAAACAACGATTGGAGTGATACCAAGTCTGTTAAATTGCAATGGCATATATCCCTACGCTCCAAACTCAAGGCAAATATGTTTCATCAGCCAAAATCTCTCGATAAACAATTACCTTACAATCTTAGCGCAACGGAAGGATCAAAGCGCCCATGCCTTTGAATCTATTTTTCTCCCCCATCAACGCACATGCAATTGGCCATCTTGGATATCGAGAAGAACGTCT
>CABKMA010000048.1 GCA_902373375.1 uncultured Atopobium sp. | reverse complement strand
ACTGAGAAAATAGTAATCCTAAATGGATTTGGAAGGTCTGAAGTGAAAAAGTTCAAGTATGTAGCTGCGTCAATTTTTGTTTTGATATGCTGCGTAATTGTAATTGGAGCTCCAAAGATTGCGTTTGCAGCAGGGGATAATCAGCTTACTGTTTCGGTTACTGATGATTATTACTCTAAACCGGTTGATGGTGTAACTATCACAATAACTGATACAGCTACGTCTACTGTTATTTCAGAGCAGGTTACCGATGCAAACGGCAGAGTTCAGGTCACTCTTCCTGATGGAACTTATCAGGTTGAGCAGACAAAGTTCAAAGCTGGATATGTTATTAATTACTCAGCTACAAATGTAACTTTTGCAGGCGTTGCCGGCGGTACTAGCGATCATCAGACCATTAATATTGAAGATGTTCATATTATGGGCAGACTTTATGTTGATGCCGATAAAATAGTTCCAGAATACGCAGGGAGTCCAAGCGCCATTACTGACATCAAATTTGATATTGAAGATGAATATGGAAATAGAATTGCTTCAAATGTTCCTGGTGGACAAAGCGTTACTGTTCCAGTAACGGGAAGCTACACGCTTATTCCAAAAAATTATCCCACTCGTTATGCATACAATAGCGATGCCGTAATGATTGATTCCGTCTTTGCGTGTACTCCAAGTAGCATTAATGGTATGGTTCCTCTGCATGCTGTAACGTTCCCTTATGATTCAAATACACGTCTTTTTGAGGAAACTACTCGAGCAACAGTTAGATTTCCTACTAGACGCGGAAATATTATTGTTAGAGTAGTTGATCAGCACGGAAATCCTATTGCTGGTGCAACTTTAAAAGCAACTGTTGCTGATGAATCCAGAAGTGGTATTCCATCTCCAGCATGTCCTCCAGCTATGCCTAGCTTTGGCTCGCCTGATCCAGCTTATTTACCAGGAACTGAAACTCCTCGTGCTATGACTCAGACTCCACCAGCTCCTGGAGTTCCATACACACAGACAGGAGTAATATCAAAAGATGGGGAATATTACTCACTTACCACAGGTCCTGATGGCACGGTAATTATTCCAGATTATCTAGTTGAGAACGGATCAACTATTACTCAACTAACTACTCTGGATGGTTATACTATTGATGCTCCAAATCCTCAGGTAGGTGAGATTACTGGTTCTAATGAAACAGCTACGGTTACTTTTGTAAATCGTAGACCAGAGCCACCTGCTCCAGAGCCACAGCCAGAACCTCAGCCTGAGCCAACTCCAGAGCCTACTCCTGAGCCTCAACCACAGACTCCGGAAAAGACTAAGACTCCTAAGAAAAAGAAGGCTGTTCTTCCAGACACATCTGATGTTTCTGGTATCACGTCTTTAATTGTTGGAATTACAGGCACATTAAGTTCTTTGGCTGGCGTTTCAATGTATTTTAATATGAAGCGTTTTTAATACGACTAGATTTACTGAATCTGTTTAAAACAGTCTTGTAATTATCAAGTAAACAACTTGTGTTTTATTGATTGAATAATGCATGAGTTGTTTACTTGATTTTACTTTTGAATGTTTAAACCATCTAAGTTTTGTAATTTTAATTTTGAAATAATTGTGTATAGTATTGGATATTATCTTTAATTTAATGTCTAATTCCCTTATTATTGATTAGAGATATTTACAACTACTTTTCGGTTTTAAGGAATTGAATTGAAGAGATATAAACACATCGTCCTTGCTATCTTTGTTGCGTTGACGCTCATTGTGTCAGTCATCGTCCCAAGAATTGCTTTAGCAGACTCTAATGAGATTAGTGCTCTTGCTGTTGATAAATACACACGTGAACCAATTGAGGGCGTACATGTTGTAATTTATCAAGGTGCTTCTACTATCGTGGCCGAGGGAGAAACAGACGCTGATGGTTACTTTAGACCTTACACTCCTCTTCCTGACGGCGCTTATAGAGTTGAACAAACCACTTATAAAGAGGGCTATGTTCCTCAGGTAGAATCTAAATCTTACGTTTTTGAGAACGCTTCATCGGGTTTAGGTGATGTGGTCGTTGCTGAAATGGAGAACCAGCCAATTTTAGGCAATATTATTGTTAAAGTCGTTGACACAGATGGCAATCCTATTGCTGGTGCAACTCTTAAGGCAACTGCTGCAAATATTGCAGGTCCTAGAGTTCCAACTCCTCCATTTACTCAAACAGGTATTCTTACCATGGAGGCCGATGGTAGCTATTCACTTACAACTGGCGCAGATGGTACTGTTGTAATCCCTAACCTTATGGGTAACACTTCCACTACCATCACACAGCTCACCACCATTGATGGTTATCAGATTGACACCATGGCTCGTGTTGGCCAGATTACTGGCACTGAGACTACGGCTACGGTAACTTTTGTTGATCCTCGTATTCCTGCTCCTACGCCAGCACCAACTCCTACTCCTGCGCCAGAACCGCAGCCTGAGCCAACTCCAACACCAGAACCTCAACCTCAGCCTCAGCCAAAGGCTCCTAAAGAGAAAAAAGTAGAAAAGAAGACGGTTTTGCCAGATACTGGTGATAATTCTTCTACAATGCCTTTGATTATCGCCGTTGCAGGTGCAACTATTGTTGTTGTTAGCGCTGCTCTATTTTTGCGTAAGAAGCGTCAATAAAATCTTCACAAGCCTAGCTTCATTTACATAATTCACCACGTAAATCAAGTGAATGACTTATACTTATCCAGTTCAGATATGTATGAGGAGTTCACTTGATTGCTCTTGCGGATAAGATTTCTAAGTCATTTGGCGGCAGGGTCCTTTATTCAAATGCAACACTTCAGCTTAATGCAGGAGAGCGTTGGGCTTTAGTTGGTCCAAATGGCGCTGGTAAGACTACGCTTCTAAAGATTATTATGGGCCTGGAATCTGCTGATGAGGGAACTGTTTCTTTTGCAAAAGATGCAACTCTTGGATATCTTGAACAAGAAACAGAGCTCATGGGGGATAAGACTGCTCTTAATGAAGTCATTGAGTCTGCTCATGAGATTAAGCAGTGGGAGAAAAAGGTTAATGATCTCTCGCTTAAGATCGCTGAGACTCCTGAAGGCGCAACTCTTAATAAATACCTTGAAGATTACGCTCACGCTATGGAGCGCTTTGAACATCTTGGCGGGTATGAGCTTGAAAGTAGAGCCCGCCAGATTCTTGCAGGACTCGGCTTTCCAGTAGAGGATTTTGACAAGCCTGCTAAAGAGTTTTCGGGCGGCTGGCAAATGCGCATCTCTTTGTCTAAGCTGCTTTTACGCCGTCCTGACGTTCTTCTTTTGGATGAGCCTACTAACCACTTGGATTTGGAATCTGTTCAGTGGCTCGAGAGGTTCTTATCGTCATATGACGGTACGGTTTTGCTGGTAAGTCACGATCGCTCGTTCATGGATGCATGCGTAACGCATGTTGCTGCATTAGAAAATCGCATGCTTGTTACGTATACCGGTAACTATTCCGGCTATCTTCATCAGCGAGAAGAAAATCTTGAACAACTTCGTGCTAAACGCGCAGCTCAAGAACGAGATATTTCCCACATGGAAACCTTTATTGAGCGCTTTAGATACAAGCCAACCAAGGCCAAGCAGGTTCAAGAACGTGTGGCAAAGGTCGAGAAAATCCGTGAAGAGCTGGTAGTTCTTCCTGAGCAATCTCATCACATGCATTTTAGGTTTCCGGAGCCTCCTCGAACCGGAGATACGGTTATCTCTCTTGAGGGTGTTGCTAAATCTTACGAGGATAACTTTGTCTACGACAACGTAGACCTTAAGCTGTATCGAGGAGATCACGTAGCGCTCGTTGGTCCTAACGGTGCTGGTAAATCCACTCTTATGAAGCTTATTGCGGGCAAACTTGCCCCAGACGCAGGAAAAATCTGCTTGGGTCAAAATGTCACCGAAGCCTACTATGCACAGCATCAGCTTGAAGAGTTGAACCCTGCAAATACGGTACTTGCAGAGCTTGATACGGTGGCTGCAGGCTGGACTACTTCAGAAGAGCGTAGATTGCTCGGTGCTTTTCTTTTCCATGGCGATGATGTTGAGAAACGTGTGAACGTTCTTTCTGGTGGTGAGCGTGCACGCTTAGCGCTTGCAAAAATGCTGGTTTCTCCAGATCCACTGTTGCTTCTGGATGAGCCAACTAACCACTTGGATATTGACTCCGTTGATGTTCTAGAGAAGGCACTTGTTGACTTTCCAGGAACCATCATCTTGATTAGTCACGATGAGCATCTGGTCAGAGCTGTTGCTAACAAAGTTGTGGACGTTCGTGATCACAACGTTACGGTCTATGACGGTGATTACGATTACTTCCTCTATAAGCTTTCAGAGCTTCAAGCGGCAGCGCAGGAAGAGACGTCGAGCAAGACGGTATCCTCGTATGGAACTTCGGGTGCAAGAGCGGTTAAGAGCGCTGGTTCAGAGGCAGGACAAGCTGCTGGATCTTCTCGCAATGTAAAGACTAAGGAACAGAGGAGAGCTGAGGCGGAGGAGCGCAATCGTAGAAGTCGTGCGCTCAGGGAGACTAAAAAGCGGCTAGACGAGGTTGAAGCTGCGCTGACTCCCGCACATAAGCGCTACGATGAGCTCATGACGCTTATGGCTGATGAGGCGCTCTATAACGATCAACAAAAATTTGATGAGTGCATGGCTGAATATCAAGCACTTTCCAAAAAAATTCCTGCTCTTGAGGCTGAATGGTTGGAGCTTTCGGAAAAAATGGAAGCAGACATTGAAGAGTAGGTGGTTTTGCCAATCTTGGGTAAAATTATTACGTGGTTAAGGTTTATGGAAGCTAACCTGTAGTGTCTTTGTTGATATTGAGATAAGGATTGTTGTGCCAACTGCTTTAACATCAGTTTCATCGCTTTTAACAACGCTTGCTGAATTTGCGCTGGTAATTTTTGCCATCGTAGTTCACGAGGTTTCTCATGGCTTTGTGGCATATAAGTGTGGCGATTCCACTGCAAAAAACTCGGGTCGTCTGACGCTCAATCCTTTGGCACATATTGACTTATTTGGTACGGTTCTTCTGCCGTTTATGTTGGTGCTGATGGGCGGACCTAGCTTTGGATATGCAAAGCCCGTTCCCTATAATCCCAACTATCTTAAAGATCGCCGTCGTGACGAGATTTTGGTAGCACTAGCAGGCCCTGCTTCCAACATATTACAAGCGTTTCTCGGTGCACTCTTGTTGCGTTTGCTCAACGCGTTAGCTGCTACATTTGGTACCGCATTAAATCCGCTGGTAATGTACTATGTTTCGTCGCTGGTAATCTTCTACATTCAGATTAACGTCAGCTTGGCTGTTTTTAACATGCTGCCAATTCCGCCTTTGGATGGCTCCAAGCTGCTGCTGTGTTTTCTTGGCGAGAAAAACCGTCAAAAGTTCTACGCCATTGAGCCCTATTGCATGATTGCAGTTGTTGGCCTTATGTTCTTTGCTCCTGGCTTTTTCTCGTCCATAATCGGAAGTATTTCTAACGTCATTTTGAGTCTGCTTGCGAGAATCATCTAATGTCGTACAAAGTAAATACAGCAACATACTCTGGTCCCTTTGACCTCTTACTTCAGCTGGTAAGTAGGCAAAAAGTTGCTATTGGCTCCATTTCTATTTCTGAGGTTGCTGATCAGTACCTGGCAGAAGTTGAGGCCATGGAGGAGCTTGATCTAGATGTTGCCAGCGACTTTGTTCTTGTTGCGTCAACTCTTTTAGACATGAAAGCCCATGCTCTTGTTCCGCAAGAGGTTTCGCTCAAAAGCTCATACGATGAAGACGAATATGATGACGAGCTTGATGGACTTTCACCAGATGAGGCTCGAGAAGTTCTTATTGCTCGTCTTATTGCCTACAAGCAATTTAGAAACGCTGGAGCTGTGCTGGGTAGCCGCATGGAAGCAGAATCGTATATGTTCCCACGCTCAGTAGGTCCAGATCCAGATTTCTTGAACCTTATGCCTGACTATCTTGAGGGCATTACTCTTAGAAGCCTTGCTGTCATTTGTGCGGACATTGACTCAAAACGTGAGACTTTCTTGCTTGAAGCAGAACATGTAGCTCCAAAAAGGCTTCCTGTGGCTTTGACAGTAGCTTCAGTAGACCGTCTTACGCGTTCTAAGGGTAAAGTGACGTTTTCTGAGCTTTTGGACGGTCAAGATACACCAGAGATTGTCGTTGCAAACTTTTTAGCTGTGCTTGAGCTCTTTAAGCGAGGTCTTGTGCGCGTTCAACAAGACGCCATCTTTGGAGAGATTGAGATTGAGCACATAGCGGGCACTGATTCGTATCAGCTTGATGAGTCGGTTCTTCTGGAGCTAGAAGAACTTTCTGGCGATGAGCCTGATCTTGAGGGCTTTAACCTTTCTCAAAATGCTCTTCAAGACGTTCAGCAGACACTTTTAACCCTCACCCATACGCCCGATGAAGCACAGAAAGAGGCGGAATAATCTATGACTGAAGAGCTTGCCTATTTAGATTCCGAGTCGCTCAAGGGCGCTCTTGAATCGTTACTTTTAGTTGCAACAGATGCAATCACTACGGCTGACTTTGCTAAGGTTACCAATGCAGCTCCTGCTGAGGTGTCTGAGGCCCTTAAAGAGCTTGCAGAAGAGTACACGCGCTGTAACAGAGGATTTCAGCTCAGAGAGGTAGCTGGCGGTTGGCGCCTTTTTACGCATCCAGCTCACCATCAGTTGGTCAGCGACTTTGTCCTTTCTTGGGATACGCGTCGCCTTTCTCAAGCAGCGCTTGAGACGCTGGCTGTTATTGCGTATCACCAGCCGGTTACGCGTGAGGGCGTCCGTGCTATTCGTGGCGTTAACTCTGACGGTGTTATCTCTTCTCTTCGCGAGAAAAACCTTGTACGTGAAGTTGGTAAAGAGGCTGATAGAGGACAAGCCATTCTCTATGGCACTACGGCGCTTTTCCTAGAGCGCTTTGGTCTTAAGTCGCTGAGAGATTTGCCACCACTGGAAGACTTTGCTCCTGACGAGGAGTCTAAACAGTTTATTCGCGAGAGACTCTCTGGCAGAAGCTTTACCTCAACGCTTGAAGAAGCCGCAGAAGACATCGATGATGAGCGCTCCCTTTTGGGGGATACCTACGATACGCAAGAGGATGCATAGGCCGTGGCAGAGGAGCGTATTGTCCCCATGCGCCTGCAGCGCTTTTTGGCGCGCGCAGGAGTGGCAAGTCGTCGTGGCTCTGAGCGTCTGATGACGTCTGGTCGCGTTACGGTAAACGGCCAGGTAGTTACCGAGCTTGGCAGTAAAGTTGATCCGCTGGTAGATGTTGTTGCGGTTGACGGTATTGTCTGCTCAATTGCCGAGAAACCCGTCTACTTGATGCTTAATAAACCTGCAGGCTACTTGACCACTATGAAAGATCCACAGGGTCGACCAACTATTGTAGACATGGTTCCAACCGATATATACCCAGGTCTTTTTCCGGTTGGTCGCCTTGATATGGATACAACAGGTCTTCTGTTTTTTACTACTGATGGCCAGATGGCTCAAGAGCTCCTACATCCTTCAAAACATGTATGGAAGCACTATGTTGCTCATGTAGTAGGTACTCCTACAGAAGAACAGTTAAATCTTCTGCGCGAGGGAATTGAACTTGAAGATGGTCCTGCGGCTCCCGCTAAGGTAGAGATTGTTTCAAATGATGCCAAGATGAAGGCTCTTCTCGCCCCACAGGGTTTAGGAAAAACCGGTGGAGGGGAGCCAAATGCTCTGGTAAGCGTCACTATTAGAGAAGGAAGAAAGCATCAGGTAAAGAAGATGCTTCTGGCTATTCATCACCGGGTACTGTCGCTGCACAGAGATACGTTTGGGCCGCTTCACCTTACAGGCGTTAAAGAAGGCGAGTGGAGACTTCTTACAGAAGAAGAAGTAGCTGAGCTTGAGCTCACTATTGGCAGAGAGCCTGGCGCTTCTCCCATCATGCCATTAAACACCAATAAGTAACTACGAGTCGCACAATTACTAAGCAAACGGTAAAACAACCAAACACGCCCAGAGAGGAGACATAATGCAGCCATTTGAAGTTCCAGCACAGGTTCATCGCATTTTGTTTATGCGTCACCCAGAAAGTGTGGCTAATACCCAGCGTTTTTTTAGTGGTAGAAAAGATGTTGAACTTACTGAGCATGGCGTTGAACAGCGAGAGCGTGCTGTTCGTGCGCTTGTTGCATTTCATCCAGATAGAATTTGGACTTCTCCTTTGTCGCGCTGCAAAGACATGGCCCAGATGGCCGCAGCCGAACTTGGTATTCCCTGTGAGGTAAAAGATGACCTTGCAGAGATGGATTTTGGCATTTTGGAGAGTACGCGCTTTGCTGATGCAGAAGAAATTTTAAGGCCGTATGGCCTTACGTTTCCCTGGGCTTCAGATGAAAATGGTCATTCTATGCCTGCTCCAGAAGCAGAGTCATATGAGCACGTAAGAAGTAGGTGCCGAAACATTCTTAATCAGTTCTCCAACCTTTCTGGACGTACCGTTTGTGTTTCTCATGGCGGCTATCTGCGCTCTATGATGGCGGAAATTTTTGGCATCCCAGGCAGTTCTAGCTGGAATGTACATCTTGCAAATGTCTCTTCAATCTTCTTTACTAGTACAGGCGGTTCAGATTTTAAGCTTGGTGGATTTAACCTTGATCCAGAAGAGGTTATTCGTCGTTCCACTGAGCCAAGTTTTTACGATTTTCGTGACATTTGGGGTGTCACTGAGGGGGATAAGTAATGATTGTTGCTATTGACGGCCCAGCAGGCTCCGGAAAGTCTACGGTTGCTCGCGCCCTTTCTGATCGTCTGGATTTGATTTTCCTTGATACAGGTGCAATGTATCGCTCCGTAACCGTAGAATGCCTGCGACAGGGCATTGACATGACTGATACCGAGAAAATCATTCAGGTTGCACGCAGCATTAGCATTTCGTTTGGTAACTCTGCTAACGGCCAGACCGTCTACGCAAACGGATCTAACGTTACTACAGAGATTCGTACCCCAGAGGTAGATAAAAACGTCAGTACTGTTGCGGCTATTCCTGAGGTCCGTGAGGCCATGGTCACGCTTCAGCGCCGTGCTGGAAAAAATGGCGATGTTGTTGCTGAAGGTCGTGACATTGGTACCGTGGTATTCCCAGAGGCCGATGTAAAGGTTTTCTTGACTGCAGACCCAGCTGCTCGTGCTCACCGCCGCGCCGTTCAGCGTCAAGGTGGGGACGCAGCCACTGGAAACGATGCCCAGGTAGATGCCAAGAGTGAGGAGAAGATCCTCGAAGACATCAAGGCTCGCGATAAGGCAGATTCTGAGCGTAAGGCAGCTCCGCTTCGCGCTGCAGAAGACGCCCATCACATTGACTCTTCTGCGCTTTCTGTTGAAGAGGTTATTGCAGCCATTATTGCCCTGCATCCAGGACTAGGCAAAAGAGATGCACGCAACCACAGGTCTTCTCACCAGGGAAATGGATCAGAAAGCAATTCTTCTGATGATGGGAAGTCTCACACGGAAGAGCCTAAACGCTCTGAGAAAAAGTCTTCTATAGCAACAGCGTCTAAGCGTTTGCGTCCTTTTGGCGGAAACTCATTTGACGATTATTACGATGCTGCGCTTGCTGATTTCCCAGCACCAGCTAAGTTCTTTAAGTGGCTGGCAGTAAGTGTGCTTGGGCTTATTACTAAAATTTGGTTTAGGTGGCGTTGGGAAAATGACCAGCTCTTTGTAGGCGATAAGACCCCTCGCGTTCTTATCATGAATCATCCAACGTTTTTGGACCCCATTGTTACCGTTGTTCATCTGTTTGTCCATGGTATTCCCGTTAGAACCATCTACAAGAGTGAGTTCAACAAATTTAAGCCACTTCAGTGGGCGCTCTCTAGACTTGGCGGTATCCCAGTAGACCGCGGAACTGCCGATATGAAGGCAATTCGTCGTGCAACTACCGCGCTTTCTAGGGGAGAAATGCT
>CABKMA010000047.1 GCA_902373375.1 uncultured Atopobium sp. | reverse complement strand
TAAGAACCTTCTTACCAGGCCATTCCATAGAGATTTGTTCACAACCTACCAGAATTCCCACTAGTTATCACCTAAAAAAGAACGAAGTAACGCAATTTCTTCTCCCCAACCAGAAAGCTCAGAATGAGGAGTTTCCAAAATCATAGGAAGCTTATTGATACGCGAATTAGTTACCACAGCACGAAACGTATCAAGGCCAATAAAGCCTTTGCCAATCTGTTCATGTCTATCTTTATGAGCTCCAAGAGGATTCTTAGAATCATTAAGGTGTAAGGCTTTGAGCTTTTCTAAGCCAACTATCTGGTTAAACGTATCTAGAACAGCATCAAGATTTTCTACAATCTCATAACCGCCATCGTGAACATGACAGGTATCAAGGCACACGCCCATAAGCTCAGGGCGCTTTACCTTGTCTAGAATTGCAGCAATCTCCTCAAACGTTTTTCCAACTTCTGTGCCCTTACCAGCCATTGTTTCAAGAAGCACGGCAGTATGTTGACCTTCAAAAAGACAGTCATTTAAAGCTTCTGAAATCTGCTTAATTGCCACGTCAGAGCCTTGACCCACATGGCTACCGGGATGGAAGTTGTAATAATTACCCGGCAAATACTCCATACGCTCAAGATCTTCCGCAAGTGCTCGACGAGCAAAATCCCTGGTCTCCTCTTTAGCCGAGCACAAGTTCATGGTGTAAGGAGCATGCGCAACCAGAGGCCCAAAGTGATGAACCTCTAGAAGCTCCCTAAGCCTTGCAACATCAGCCTCATCTAGAGCCTTAGCGTTGCCACCACGAGGATTTCTGGTAAAGAAAGCAAAGGTAGATGCACCAATAGAAAGAGCATCCTTACCCATTGCCTCCCAGCCCTTAGCTGCCGAGAGATGGCATCCAATAAAAAGTTCTTCTGGTCGCACGCTATGCACGCTCCTCAAGCATCTTGGCCACACGGTCCAAAAGCTCTGAAGCTACATTAGTAAGCCGCAAAGTCTCAAGCTGCACTATACCTTGAGGAGTTACAAAAGCCACACGGTCTGTATCTGAACCAAAGGTTGAATCTGGCCTAGACACATCATTTGCCACAATCATGGAGCAACCTTTAAGCTCAAGTTTAGCCTGAGCATGCTCCAAGACGTTATTTGTCTCGGCAGCAAAGCCTACTACAACCTGGTCTTTCTTAGTCTTAGAAAGGCTGGCGAGAATATCTGTGGTTTCTATAAGGTCAATAGATTCAAGATACTCTGATGATTTCTTGAGCTTATGGTCTGCGGGATGAGCAGGTGTGTAGTCGGCAACAGCTGCCGTCAAAATAGCTGCGTCAACGTTGTCAAAAGCGCTTACACAAGCCTTATACATATCTTCAGCAGATACTACGCTTTGCACGGTAACACCTTGAGGAGCCTCAAGGTGTGTGGGTCCAGAGATAAGGGTGACATCTGCTCCACGACTAGCTGCAACTTTAGCTACGGTATAGCCAAGTTTTCCTGTTGAACAGTTGGCAATATAGCGAACTGGATCGATCTTCTCGTGAGTTGGACCGGCTGTAATAAGAATCTTTTTACCTGCGAGATCTTGCTTACCTGATGTGGTGTCTTTACCAGAAAGAACCTCCAGTGCAGCGTCTACAATCTGCTGTACTGGAGCAAGTTTTCCGTCACCGGTATAACCACAGGCAAGACGACCTGACTCAGGCATAATCATCTGGATGCCACGCTGTCGGAGCAGCGCTACATTAGCCTGAGTGGCTGGATTTTTCCACATGTGTGTATTCATAGCAGGCGCCACAAGAACTGGCGTGTGAGCAGCTAGAAGCGTTGCGCTTGCTGCATTGTCAGCTATACCATGAGCCATTTTTGCCATGATATTGGCAGTAGCAGGCACAACTACCATGCAATCCGCCCAGTCAGCAAGGTCAACGTGGGCAACTGGAGTCTGGACGTTGTTGTAGAGCGACTGCACTACCTCATGATGCGTTAATGCCTCAAAGGTAGTCTTTCCCACAAACTGGGCTGCATCTTCTGTCATTACAACACGAACGTCACAGTCCGCTTTCTGAAGACCTCTGAGCACTTCACAGGCTTTATATGCTGCAATGCCTCCGCATACCACAAGGCATACAGAGGGCTGAGCGGTTTTATCCAACATAGCAAATATTTCCTTTATTCTTCAAATGCTGTAGAGGTAATGAGCATTCTGTGGCAATAAGGGCATTCAGCAATCTCAGAGCTGTGCTGAAGATCATGGAATGAGCTTGGTTGAAGCTTGACTCGACAGACGCTTGGAACATTTCCTACAAGGTGCTCAACTGCCAGGCCCTTAAAACGTTTACGTGCAGCTTCATAGCACTCAAGCGTGCCAGAAGAAATCTGAGCTGCAAGCTCTTCTCGAGACTTAGAAAGCTCAACAATCTCTGCCCGAAGTGCAGCAGAGTCAATTTCAAGAGACTCAGAGAGACTCTCGCGCTCACTCATAAGTTTTACCTGCAAGTCTTGAGCTGTCTGGTAAGCCATCTTGCACTTCTCAAGCTCTTCTGCTTTTGCTGCAAGCTTAAAATCGCATTTCTCAATATTCTTTGCCAAAGAAGAAAGCTGCTGGTCAAAGTCTCTAATAGCACGATGATTGGTAGCAGTTTCTACAGCAGCAGAAACCTCTTCTGTCTTTTGGACATAGTGTGCACGCTGCTCATTGAGGTCAGAAATATCAATTTCTACGTCTTTTTTTACGCCAAGCACCTGCTTAAGCTGGGAAGCAATTTTTTTCTCTGCAAGTTGGGCGTTTTTAATCTTTTGAACCTGGGGCATTGAGGCCAAGTTGGATGCGAGTTTTAGCAGCTGCAAATCAATATCCTGGAGCTGCATCAGATTAACAGACTCACTCATAGGGCCTCCTCATATACGGTTACTCATCTAGTCTACCGTAAATAAGGATGTATTAGCTGCAGAACATACCTAATGTAGAGATTAGTATGTGAAAATTTATCCAACAATCTGCAGTAATGTTGTGCAGAATGCATCAAGTGCAGCCTCAGAAACGCGCTCGTCAAAGGTGATACGCAAGCTGCCTAAAGCTTCATTTCTAGAGATTCCCATTGCACTCAGAACATGACTTGCGTTAAGAGAACCTGAAGAACAAGCAGAACCAGCAGAGACTTCAAAACCCGCCTGGTCAAGCTTTAAGATAAGCGTCTCTGAGTCCATGGAAGGAACCATAATGCTTACCGTACCAGGCATGTGATCATTGCCAGCGTAAGCCTCTGTAGTTGGAATAATCTTAGGAGAAGCACATAGAGTCTCATACACCTTATTAGCGCACGCAGAAACGCTTTCCTGCGTTTGAGAGAGGTTGTCCTGACACCATTTAGCAGCGGCAGCAAAGGCCAGAGCACTCCGTACATCCTGTGTGCCATGACGTCTGCCAGACTCTTGTCCCCCGCCGTAGCTCTGTGCCTTAAAGGGAACCTTTGAACGCATAAGCACGGCCGCAATACCTAAAGGGCCACCAATCTTATGGGCGGCTATATTGAGAGCATCTACGTCTGATACCTCTAGAGGAATACGACCAAACGCTTGAACGGCATCAGTGTGGAAAAACGCTCCCACCTTATGAGCAGCACGCGCAAGGTCTGCAACTGGCTGGATAACGCCTGTTTCATTGTTGGCGTACATGACGGAAACAAGCGCTACCGACTGGTCCAAAAGACCCTCAAGCGCAGAAGTCTCAATCTTTCCTTGACGGTTAGGCTGAGCAATTCTTACCTCAAAGCCCTTCTCGCGAAGCACCGGAGCAAGATCCAAAATAGAATCATGTTCAATTGCCGAGAAAACCACCGTGTTGCGGTTGTGATCTTTGTTGCGAACACCCTCTGCCATACCAAGAACAGAAAGGTTGTTGCCCTCGGTTCCGCCAGAGCAAAAGATTACGTCAGGAGCTCTAAACTTGCCACCCACCGCACGTGCGATAACGCCACGAGCACCATCAAGCTCTCGCGCTGCTTGGCGGCCAAGTGAGTGCAAAGAGTTAGGGTTCACCCCAGCAATAGGTGAAGCTTCATAGGTTTTCTCGGCATTAAACGCTTCTTCGCGCATTGGTGCCGAGGCAGCATAGTCTAGGTAAACGTAATCCATATCGTGTTTCTGTTGATTCAGTCTGACGTTGTAGTGTGCGTAATGCTTAAGCTTAAGTTTAACCTTGAATAGTAAGAGCGGACTCGCCAGCGTTGCGGATTGCCTCGATAGTTGCTCCGCGGTCTTCCTGGCCAAACACAGCGCTACCTGCAACAAGCATATCAGCACCTGCGGCAACGACATCAGCTGCGTTAGCTGCACTAATACCACCGTCAACCTCAATCAAAGGATTAACGTTATGCTTACGGCAGAGCTCTTTCAGAGCCTTGAGCTTTTCAATTGAGTGAGGAATAAACTTCTGTCCACCAAAGCCCGGGTTAACCGTCATGATAAGCACCAGGTCAAGGTCTTCGATAAGATCTTCAAGAACACTTACAGGAGTTCCTGGGCAAAGAGAAATACCAGCCTTGGCTCCGGAATCCTTGATGAGGTGGATAAGACGATGAGCATGAACCTCAGCCTCGTAGTGGAAGGTGATCACATCAGCACCACGGTCTAGGAACAGAGGTGCAATCTCAGAGGGATTGGTGACCATCAGATGAACATCAATAGGCAGTTCAGAGGACTTTTTGCAGTACGAGAAAATATCTGGACCAAACGAAATATTGGGAACAAAGTGCCCATCCATCACGTCGTAATGGATGTAGTCAGCGTTTGCAATTGAATCAAGCTCACTCTTAAGCTTGGAGAAATCTGCAGATAGAACAGATGGTGCTACCAGAACGTTATTCATTAAAACTCTCCTATCGAGTCATTCCATAAAATTCTTCATTAGGAAGACGATTTGTAAGACGAGAAGTAATATCTTCTGGCGTTGCACCTTCATAAAGCACCGCATGAACAGCAGCAGTAATAGGCATCTCAACATTCATCTGTTGACCTAGTTCATAAAGACCAATAACAGCTTGAGCGCCCTCAACAATCATGCCTGTTTCTTCTTGATATGACTGTAAGGTTTTACCTTTGACCAGAGCTTCTCCAAACGTTCTATTTCTAGAGTGCTTGGAAGTGCAAGTTACCACTAGGTCTCCCATACCAGCAAGACCCATGCAGGTAAGTGGATCTCCACCAATAGCGCACACTACGCGACCAAGCTCTGCAAGACCACGAGTCATCAGGGCAGCAAGGGCGTTGTCGCCATTTCCTAGCCCAACAGCAATACCACAGGCAATAGCAACAACGTTTTTAGCTGCTGCACAAGCCTCGACACCGCGAACATCGGAGCTAATGTACGTTCTGAAGTATGGTCGAGAAAGCAACGCTTGAAAACGCTTTGCTACCTCAGCATCTTCTGAAGCCACAACAGCTGCAGAAATTCCCTGTTTGATGACCTCTTCAGCGTGATTTGGGCCAGAAAGCACTGCGATTCTGTCTGGGTGACCAAGTTCATCAGCAGCCACCTCATGCATAAGCTTATGAGAACCTGGCTCCATGCCTTTTGAGAGAATCAAAACATCAACCTCAGGGTCAAGATAAGGTGCGCATGCAGCACAAACAGAACGAAGAAAAGCAGATGGAGCCGCCATAACAACGGCCTCTGCATTTGCAAGAGCCTCTGCTTCACTGGTAGTAGATACAACATTTTGAGGAAGCTCGGTATCAGATAGGTGTCTGCAATTTATGTGGTCTCTATTGATGGATTCTGTAACATCAGCCTCTCTAGACCAAATGACAACCTTGTCAGATGTAGAAGCAAGTAGTGTTGAAAGTGCGGTACCCCAAGAGCCCGAACCAATAACAGCAACTTTTTTCATAATTACTTATCCTTTTTCTTATCACCAAATGAGAATTTGTTTTCGTTACCAGCATTAAGGCGTTTGATATTCTCGCGATGTGCCCAAATAACTGAAGCAGCAACGACAAACACTGGAATGGTAGCTACAGGATCCATACCAAACAAAAGACAAAATAGAGGTATGGCTACTGCAGCGCCAATTGAGCCGAGCGATACGTACTTAGTTGGCACGGCAAGCGTAATGAACACAGCAAGGGCTACCAGAGCAGCAAGTGGACTTACCGCAAGCCCACCACCAAATCCAACTGCAATTCCCTTGCCTCCATGGAAATGAAGCCATGGGGAGAAGATGTGACCAAGTACGCAGCAGGCATACACAAATGAAACAATGAAATCAGCCTCTGCAGCCGTATTGCCTGAATTCAACGGAGTAAATCCTTGGGCTCCCAAAAACCAACGGACTAACATGACGCTGACAATTCCTTTGCCGGCATCGCAGATAAGCGTAAGAACACCTGCAGCTTTACCTGCATTTCGAGCAACATTGGTAGTGCCAATGTTACCTGATCCAAGCTTGCGGATGTCTTCATGTGCCATAACGCTTGCAATAATCAAACCAAATGGGATGCCGCCCAAAGCAAACGCAATCAGTCCAAAAATAAAAGCAACAACAATTCCAGCCATTAGTTAGACTCAACCTTCTTACGAAACTTCAATCGAATAGGCGTACCAATCAGAGAGAACTTCTCGCGAAGCCTGTTTTCAATAAAGCGCTCATAGTTGTCATCGACAAGGTCTGGAGCATTACACCAAAACGAGATAACCGGTGGTTTAGAGCCCGTCTGAGTAGCGTACTGAATCTTGAGACGACGTCCGCGATCAGAAACCGTGTGTCCGCCCTCTCTGATCTGGGCGAGAAGCTCGTTGAGCTCAGAGGTTTTAAGCTGAAGAGCACGTGATTCTGCAGCCGAAAGTGCAGCAGAAAGTACCTTATCAATAGCGCGTCCGGTAAGTGCAGAAACGTTAATGGAAGCAATCCAAGGAGCAAATGCTAAACGCTTTGCTACAGAGGCTGCAACCTCATCGCGCTTTGATTCAGAGTCAATAAGATCCCACTTGTTAAGCAGAAGTACCAGTGCGCATCCACGCTCAACAGCCATGTTTGCAAGCTTCTGGTCCTGCTCGGTTACGCCAACAGAGGCGTCAACAACAAGAAGGCAGACATCTGCACGGTCCATTGCTTGCAGACCTCTAACTAAACTGTAGTACTCAACATCCTCATGTACCTGGCTCTTCTTACGAATACCAGCGGTATCAACAAGACGGATGGGAGAACCTTTCCATTCAATCATGGTGTCGATAGCATCACGTGTTGTACCAGCAACATCAGAAACAATGGAACGCTTTTTGTTAGCCAAGCGGTTTGCAAGCGAAGACTTACCAACATTTGGACGACCAATAATTGCAAGGTTGAGAATGCCGTCATCTTCTGGCTCTTCATCTGCCTCAGGGAAAGCATTGACGATGTCATCCAGCAAATCACCAGTACCATGACCATGTGAAGCAGACAGAGGCAGAGGCTCACCGCAGCCAAGTGCATAAAAGTCCCAAAGACCGTCCTGCTCAGTTGCAGGGTTGTCTTTCTTGTTTACCACCAAAAATACAGGCTTGGTAGTCTTGCGAACAATACGTGCAACTTCTTCGTCTTCATCGGTAACACCAGTTGTGCCGTCAACTACAAAGACAATGACGTCAGCCTCTTCACAGGCAAGAAGCGCCTGTTCACGAATGTGTGGAGCAAAGCGATCCTGTGACTTGATTGATTCAATGCCGCCGGTATCAATGAGCTTAAACTCACGACCATTCCAGTCAGCATCGTGGTATGAGCGGTCTCGGGTTACTCCCCTAGACTCGTGCACAATTGCATCGCGTTTCTCGGCAATTCTATTTACCAGCGTGGACTTGCCAACATTAGGGCGTCCAACAATAGCAACAATGGGCTTAGCCATGTCTCACCTTTCATTCAGTTGTTTTAATGATACCAGCAATACGTGGCTAATCCCACTCTTTGAGTGCGTTAATGCACGACTGAGCAATGTTAGTGGGGCCTGGGATTGACATGATGACTTTTGCGCCACGAGCCTCTAGCTGCGCAGTTAAATCGGCTAGTGACATGCCATCAAGAGTTACTTTGTCAAAATTAAACATGACCTCAGGAAGCACCACCAGAACATCTGTGAGGTCTTCAGGTACCTGGGCGAGAAGATCAACGGCGCAGATAAGTCCCGTGACGTTAACGTCTCCGCCAAAGAAATCGTTGTGCACGGCAAAGGTAGAAACGTTTCCGTCAGCTGACCAGTTGTCGCAGAAAGTCTGTATGGTCTGCTGAGCCGCCTCGCCTACAATCAGCGCAATCTTGCGAGAACGGGTGGAAAGATACGTATCTGCCTCATCAAGAGCGGTACGCATAGAACTACAAACTTCTTCAGCCTCATCAAGGAAGCTTCTGAGCATGCCTATGCCATCGTAGAACTGCGGATAACCGTCGTAGGTATACGCAGGTGGAATGGGTAGCTGGGCGTCTACATAGAACTCGTCAGAGAGCTGGAAGCGCGTAATGCCCAAAGAAGCTCGCGCACGTTCTTGGTAAGGCTCAACAATTTTGACTACAGTGCGGGACAGCTCCACATCATCAGAATACGAATGCGTAAAGCGCTTGGAGTCTTTGGTATAGCCAAGAGGAACAATGGCCAGCGAGGTTATCTGCTGGTGAGCTTCTACCCAATCGAGCGTCTTATCAAGCTCTTCACCGTCATTGATATTAGGACAGAGAACAATCTGACCATGAATTTCTATACCAGCATCCATGAGTTTCTCGAGCACTTCAACGCCCCTGGCAGCACGGGCGCCAATCAGATTTCTGCGGACATCAGGCGATATTGCATGGAGAGAGACGTTCATAGGCTCAAGCTTATGAGAGATGATGCGCTCAACATCTTCATCGGTAAGATTAGTGAGCGTAACAAAATTACCCTGCAAGAAACTCAAGCGATAATCGTCATCTCTGATTGAAAGAGAAGGGCGCATGTCTTCTGGTAGCATAGCCATAAAGCAGAACTGGCACGCGTTTACGCAGGTCTTGATACCGTCAAAGAGAACGTCAACAAAGTCAACGCCCCAGTCTTCTCCGGACTCACGCTCAAGCACACACTCGTAGAGCTCATCATCACCAGGAACAGAAACTTCAAGCTCACAGATAGAGCCGTCGGCTTCCCAGCGCCAATCAATCAGGTCTTTTGGTACTACACCATTGACCTTCTCGATAATCATACCTGGCTCAAGGCCAGCCTTCCACGCAGGACTACCCTCTTCAATGGACTCAATGAGCGCACCAAGTCCACCAGATTTTGTGTTGCCGTAGTCTGCGCGCTGTTCCATGTTAGGCGCCTACGATTTCCTCGATAGCTGATTTAACTGCGTTGATATGAGCCTCTGGCGTTGAGGCGCCTGCGGTAATACCAATATGCTCTGCACCTTCAAACCAAGAAGCCTCTAGCTCATCGGCACCTTCAATGTGGTATGTTGCAGGGCAATACAACTTGGAAATCTCTGCCAGCCGAGTGGTGTTTGCAGAGATTCTGCCGCCAATAATAATCATGACATCAGACTCTTTTGCAAGCCTCATGCATGAGTCCTGATGACCCGCAGTAGCCTCGCAGATGGTATTCATAACCCTAAGCTCGTCAACAAGCGGAAGTACTGCGTTAACCACCTCGGAGAGCTTAGCTGCGCTCATGGTAGTCTGAACTACCAAGCCAACCTTCTTTGCAGCTCTCATAGCATCTGCCTGAGCAGCAACTTCTTCTACAGAGTCAATAGCCAAAGAGCCTGGTACGTGGGCAAGCGTTGCCTCCACCTCAGGATGTCCGGCCTCTCCCACCACATACACGGCATAGCCCTGCTTGGCCAGAAGTTCTGCAGCTCCGTGAGCTTTCTTTACAAATGGACAGGTTGCATCGAGCACGTCAACACAGCCGTCTTTGGCAATCTGCTCTTCTTGAGGAGTTACGCCATGGGTACGCAATAACAGCGCACTTCCTTTTGCCTCAGAAGCGGAATCAACTACCTCTACGCCCTGGTCTTTAAGGGACGTAACAACGCGAGGATTATGAATAAGCGGACCAAGTGTACGCACAGGTGCATGAGCGTCTTTGACGGCCTGCTGGACCATCTGAAGAGCTCTCTCTACACCATAACAAGCGCCGGCTTCATCAGCAATTTTAATAGTAGGCACGAGAACTAATTCCTTCCGGGATGCTCTTTGAGCATTGCATCTCGTAGCTCGTATACCCGCTCCATGGCCATTTCTTCCATCTCTTTTGCCTGATCTTTTCTTTTAGTAGAAGTCAAATCACTAAAGGAAACCTTCTCATCAGCGCGAAGATAAACCTTGACCGGCTTAACCAATAAAGAGCCTTTTTTCTTAATATCAATGGCACCAATAATGGCCAATGGCTGAACATCTACCTTAGCAAGTTGAGCGATAAGGGCAAAGCCACCGTGAGTTTCTCCGCGCTCTGTATTGCTTTTAATTCTTGTGCCCTCGGGGTAAATAAGGAGCATTTCTCCCCTAGAAAGCGCGGTAGTTGCACGACGAATTGCCTTCATATCGG
>CABKMA010000046.1 GCA_902373375.1 uncultured Atopobium sp. | reverse complement strand
AGAATGCCTTTGCGATGGGTACGCGCCCGTTTATGCGTGGACCAATTATGCTGGTCATGGGCTTGGTTATGGCATTTATTATGAGTCCTGAGCTGGCAGTAGTGTATTTTGCTGTGCTGCCATTCTTGGCCATTGCACTTTTCTTTATTGTGAAGCGCGTTGGCCCTTTGTATCGCGTTATGCAAAGCGCAATGGATAAGCTCAATGAGGCTCTGCAGGAAGACTTTGCTGCGGTACGCGCAATTAAGGCGTATGTCCGAGAAGGATATGTCTCCGATCGCTTTGAAAAAGTTAATACC
The DNA here is from genome assembly GCA_902373375.1 of uncultured Atopobium sp. Classification (GTDB taxonomy): domain Bacteria; phylum Actinomycetota; class Coriobacteriia; order Coriobacteriales; family Atopobiaceae; genus Lancefieldella. The sequence continues at coordinate 10,288 of CABKMA010000046.1, read as the reverse complement.
CAGTATGCGCAGACTGCTACAAAGACCTTTGGAACATCCGTTTTAAACCTGCCTATTTTCCAAACCTCAATGTATGTCACTAACGTGGCTATTCTTTGGTTTGGTGGCCAGATGATTATGACTGGCAGATTGGGCGTTGGTGAGCTTACGGGCTTCATGAGCTACGTGCTACTTATCATGAACTCTCTTATGATGATTTCTGGCGTGTTCTTGCTTGCTGCCCGTGCTATTACCAGTGTGCGTCGAATTGGAGAGATTCTTTCTGAGGAGCCAGCTATTACGTCTCCAGAGCAGGAAATCACCTCAGTTACCACAGGCGCCATCCGCTTTGAAAATGTATCTTTCAAGTACAGCCAGAGCGCTGAAGAGGACGTCCTTGAAGACATTAATCTCTCGTTTGCACCAGGCTCCACCGTGGGTATTCTCGGCGGTACCGGTTCTGGAAAAACCACTCTTATCCAGTTGATTGCGCGCTTATACGATGCAACTGAGGGTACCGTGTTTGTTGGCGAGAATGACGTCCGTTCCTACAATCTTTCTTCACTTCGTGACGCAGTGTCTGTTGTCCTTCAGAAAAATGTGCTGTTCAGCGGTACCGTCCGCGACAACCTGCTCTGGGGAGATCCCAACGCAACAGATGAGGAACTACTCCACGCTTGCTCTATTGCATGTGTTGACGAGTTTCTTGACAGGATTGGTGGCTTGGACGGAGATCTTGGCCAGGGTGGCGTTAATGTTTCTGGTGGTCAGAAGCAGCGTCTTTGCATTGCGCGTGCACTTTTGAAGAAGCCAAAAATTATCATTTTTGATGATTCTACCAGTGCAGTTGATACAGCAACTGACGCAAAGATTCGTGCAGGACTTGCCGAACTTGCTGACATGACAAAAATCATCATTGCTCAGCGTGTGAACTCGGTTATGGACTCAGATCAGATTGTCGTTCTTGATAACGGTAGGGTTCATATGACCGGTACCCACACAGAACTTCTCGCCAAGAGCCCTATCTATAGAGAGCTCTATGAGTCGCAGATTGGTGGTAGTCAGTCAGACATTGACGCCGCTGGTAGGGAGGTGTCTCATGGCTAATCGCGCAAGTGGAGCACGTCCTCAAAACCTCGGGCATACCATCAAGGTGTTTGTCTCGTACTTAGGACATGCTAAGAAGCGTCTTATGTTGGTGGCACTTCTTGTTTCTATCAGTGGTTTAGCAGCGCTTTTGGGCACCTACATGATTAAGCCAGTTGTTGCCGCAGTAGGCAAGGGGGACGTGAGTGCATTTACCAGCCTTGTTGTGTTTACAGCGGTTGTGTATGCAATTGGTGCTCTTACCAGTATTGGCTACACGCAAATTATGGTTCGAGCCGCTCAGAGGATTATCTTTGACATTAGACGAGACCTTTTTGAGTGTATTGAGTCGCTGCCACTGAGGTTTTTTGACCAGCGTACCCGTGGCGACATTATGAGCTTTTTTACCAATGACGTGGATACCATTTCAGAGGCGCTTAACAACAGCTTTGCCAATCTTGTTCTGGCGTCAATTCAGATGGTTGGAACGTTTGTGTTGCTCATTGTCCTTAATTGGCAGTTGACACTCATTACTGTTCTCTTTGACGTTTTGATTGTGATATATGCACGTTATGCCAGTAAACGCTCTGCTAAGCATTATTCTGTGCAGCAAAAGAGCCTTGGTGTTCTTAATGGTTTTACAGAAGAAACTATCTCTGGCCTCAAAGTGGTTAAAGTTTTTAATCATGAGGATGCTAACTTTGCTGATTTTCAAAAAGTTAATGAGGAGCTACGGTACTCTGGAACAAGTGCTCAGGGTTATGCGGCAACCATGGTCCCTATCACGGTTTCATTGACGTATATCAATTACGCCGTGGTTACTGTGGTTGGTGCCTTGCTTGCGGTAAACGGACATGCGGATGTTGCAAGCCTTGCCTCCTACCTGGTCTTTGTTAGACAAGCCGCCATGCCATTCAATCAGTTCACCCAGTTCTCTAATTTCTTGCTTACCGCATTAGCTGGTGCTGAGCGCATCTTTGCGGTTATGGAAATGACTCCCGAGGTTGATGAGGGCAAGGTTGACTTGGTTCGTGTCAGCGATTATCACTCCGGCGATGAGGCGTGGGCTTGGGTCAAACCATCTGGCGAGAAAACCCCTCTTGCCGGAGACGTTCGCTTTGATGATGTAACTTTTGGATACGACGATGATCAGACAGTCCTAGCAAACCTCACGCTGTTTGCAGAGCCTGGCCAAAAGATTGCGTTTGTTGGCTCAACTGGTGCTGGTAAAACAACTATTACTAACCTCATTAATCGCTTCTACGATGTTCGTAGCGGAACTATCACCTACGACGGCATTCCTATTAACAACATCAAGAAGTCTGCGCTAAGGTCCTCACTGGGTATTGTTTTACAGGATACTCATCTATTCACAGGTACCATCGCGGATAATATTCGCTTTGGTAAGCTAGACGCCACTGATGATGAGGTTATTGCTGCAGCTAAGATTGCAAACGCAGATAAGTTTATTCGTCGTATGCCTCGTGGCTACAACACCATACTTACCTCAGACGGCGCCAATCTCTCCCAAGGTCAGAGGCAGCTTCTGGCAATTGCTCGTGCTGCTATTGCTGATCCTCCTGTACTCATTCTGGACGAGGCAACTTCTAGTATTGATACGCGTACCGAGGCACTTATCGAGAAGGGCATGGATGCCCTCATGGCAGGTCGTACTGTCTTTGTAATTGCTCACAGATTGTCCACGGTTCGTAACTCTGATGCCATCATGGTTCTGGAACATGGTCACATCATTGAGCGTGGTACTCACGATGAGCTTATTGCGAAGCGCGGGGAGTATTACCAGCTGTATACTGGCTCGCGAGAGTTGGAGTAGAGGCGTTTAGTATGTTTGAAGCTTTAGCTGTTGCTCTTGGTGGAGCGCTGGGTAGTTTAGGTCGTTGGCAGTTGGGAGTTTTCTTTAAACAGTGGATTCCTAACCTGCCAGTTGGTACGTTTGCTGCAAATGTAGTTGCAGGTTTGATTATTGGCTTTGTGACAGGACTTGATCTTGCAAGTCCACTTCAGCCACAGGTCAAGCTATTCTTAGCAGTTGGTCTTTGTGGAGGACTTTCGACCTTCTCGACCTTTTCAAATGAAACGCTTACCTTTATTCAAGCAGGTAATTGGGCAGCTGCGGGTGTGAACATTGCAGCTAACGTTATAACGTGCCTGGTTTCTGTATTTATTGGATTGAAATTATCAGCCGTTGTATCGTAGTACAAAAAGCACGATTCCCATGGTAACAAGGGGGATGCAAGCTACGCAGACAAGTACAAAGAGTGCATTTTGAGCTCCCGCAAGGGTACTTGTAGCTAAGTCAGTAGCTCCAAGCTGAGACGCTGCTACAACACCAGAAATAACGCTGGTTCCCATTGCGCCAAAGAGCTGCTGCATTGTGTTAATGACAGCATTTCCATCTGCTTTGCGGTCTTCTGGCAAGTGTCCCAAAGCAACCGTAAAATTGTTTCCCATTTGAAGTGCTTGACCAATGGCAAAGATAGCAAAAATGTACGTAATCATTTCTACGGTAAGTATGTGAACAAAGAGCAGCAAAAGAAGCATGCTGGTAAGGCAGCAAAGAATGCCTGTAACAATAGGCTTTTTAGCTCCTAGTTTGTCTAAAATTTGACCAGAAATTGGTGCCATAACTGCGCCAATAGCACATCCTGGAAGCATCTGAGCTCCTGCTGCGGTGGCACCTGCACCCAATACGAGCTGGGAGAAGTTAGGCAGAAGATACGACTGACCAAGAATAATAAATTGCAGGGCAACAATGGCAAAGAGCGAAAGCACAAAGCCCTTCTCGCCAAATACCTTAAGGTTGATGATGGGCATCTTTGGAGATCTTTCAGCTGTCTTTAACTGCTTAAAGGAGTTCTCGTGATGTACAAAGAGCGCAAGCGAGCCCGCAAAAATCACTATTGCAAGCAAAACGGGAATGCTCAGAAGTCCAAACGCGCTTGACTCATCAATAACAAAGATGAGTGCAATAAAACTTACGGTAAGAAGTAGCCAGCCAAAGACATCAAAAGAGATAACTTCAGTTTCATGGCTCTGCTGAATCGAACTAATTCCCAGCACAAACGCCATAATCAAGAAGGGGAGAAGTCCGGCAAAAATCATTCGCCAACCAAGATGTTCTGCAATCCAGCCGCCAGCTGAAGGTCCTACTGCAGGCGCAATAGCGGTAACAAGCATACCAATGCCCATCATGACGCCCATGTTTTTAAGTGGGGTTTGTTCGGTAATGATGTTGAACATCAGAGGTAGAGCCAAACCAGTGCCAATTCCTTCTAAAATGCGGCCAAGCAGCAACAACATAAACGTTGGAGCAGCAAATCCACAGAGTATGCCACTGATATAGAAGATCATAGCCACGGTAAAGATGCTTTTTGTTTTGAATCGTCTGTTTAAAAACGATGACATAGGCATGATGATGGCAAGAATCAAAAGATACGAAGTGGTCATCCATTGTACCGTTGAGGTGCCAATGGAAAATTCTTCCATCAAAGTAGGAAACGTTACGTTCATGGCAGTTTCTACGACAACTCCCGAGAAGGACATAATTCCTGTAGCAATTACAGAAAGAACAAGTTTTGCGTTGAGCTCTCTTTTGAACATACAATCCCTTCTTTTCTCGGCGGTACATCGTAGCACTATTCAAAGTAGGTTTTATTGCTGCTGGCACACTCATCATGGTTTTGCAGGTAGACTACGTAGCTAAAGCGTATAAAAAACGGGGCGGTATAGACCGCCCCGTTCTGTTGAGCACTATTGCGTATTAGCAAACTATTTATTTAGCTTTGCCTTGGTTAGCAACAGCGTTAATCTTTGCCTCAATAACTGCTGGATCGCCAATATAGTGCTTGTCAACAATGTTCCAGTCCTTGTCAAAGGTATATGCGCAAGGAATGCCTGTTGGGATGTTAACCTCAAGAATTTCTTCTGGAGTAAGGTGCTCAAACTGCATAACAAGAGCGCGAAGGCTGTTGCCGTGTGCAGCAATAAGAACGCGTTTACCCGCCTCAAGCTGTGGCTTAATCTCCTGCTCAAAGTAAGGCCATGCACGAGCGATGGTATCCTTCAAGCACTCTGTGTAAGGAAGATCATCTGCTGGAACATCGCGGAACATTTCCTGAACATGAGGATCGCGCTCGTCACCTGGCTCAAGAGCTGGTGGCTGTACATCAAAGGAACGACGCCAGATCTTTACCTGCTTCTCACCGTGCTCAGCAGCAGCATCTGCCTTGTTAAGGCCCTGAAGCGCACCATAGTGACGCTCGTTCAGACGCCAAGTTTTATGAACAGGAAGCCAGTTACGATCAAGCTCATCAAGAACATGATTCAGAGTGTGAATAGCACGTTTGAGAAGGGAAGTGTAGCAGACATCAAAGTCATAGCCCGCCTCTTTAAGTGCGCGACCGCCAGCTTTTGCCTCCTCATGGCCAGTTTCAGTAAGGTCAACATCGGTCCAACCAGTGAACAGGTTGAGCTTGTTCCACTCAGACTCACCGTGGCGAACAATAACAAGGTGCATGTACTGATCTTCAGCCATTAGGCTTCCTTTCTACGCGTAAAACTTTGTGTACCGTGCGTGGTAAACACCAAGTTTTTGCAATATTTCACATACAAATGTAAGACTAAATGCTTACGTATAACATTCTACCGCACACCAAAAAAATACGTATGAATTAATGACTAAAAGATTTTGTGTACTACGTGTATCTATTGTGATCTAGACAGTGACCTTACTGTCTTTGTAAAGGTTTCGAATTCGTCAAATGATTTGTTATTTAACGTGCGTAAGCATATAATAAAACATAGTAAGTCTTGGCTAACAATATGAGGAGTTGCAGTATGAGGCCTATTGATATTTTGATTGTTCTTATTATTTTTGCTCTTGTTGCACTTTGTGTTCGTTCTCAACTCAAGCATGCAAAAGAGGGTTCTTGTTCTGGCTGCTCTTCGTCTAGTAGCTGCGGAGCTCATCATGGTGGTGACGGACACTGTGGTGTTGCAGAGAAAATGATTTCTGACGTTGATAAGGCTTTTGACGCCCAATAAGCCTATTTGCCATACTTTCAGATAAGAATTTTTGCCATTCACCCGGTTTCAGGGAAGCGGAAACATACCCGTAACAAGAATGTGTCATGGTAGTTACAATTCCAATTTTCTGACCCGGGAGGGCCATATGAGTACAGATAAGAAAATTGATTATATTCTTCGCACAGTAGAAGAAAGAGATGTCCGCTATTTGCGTCTCTGTTTTACTGATGTACTGGGCGGATTAAAGGCACTCTCAATTTCTCCGGAGGAGCTAGAAGAGGCTTTTGTTGAGGGTATTGGCTTTGATGGCTCTAACGTTGAGGGCTTTGCTTCCCAGGAGCAATCAGATCTTCTCGCATTTCCCGATGCAGATACTTTTCAAGTTTTACCTTGGAAAACGGATGAGGGCGTAGTTGCCAACGTATTTTGTGACATTCAGACTCCTCGACGTGAAGCTTTTACAGGTGATCCACGACTTGTACTCAAAAACGTTTTTATCAAGGCGGAAGACCTTGGATATGTAGCTAATGTTGGTCCAAAGCTAGAGTATTTTTATTTTGTTAGTGATACCAACCCAAAGCCAATTGATCAGGCAGGATATCTTGATTTGAATTCTGCTGACCTGAGTCATAGTCTGCGATATTCCACTTCTCGTGCACTTGAGAATCTTTCTATTCCGGTTCAGTATTCTTTTCATGCAGCTGGACCCGCACAAAACGGCGTCGAGCTGCGTTATGCAGAGGCACTAACCTGTGCGGATAACATAGTTACCGCTCGTTTGGTTATTAGGCATATTGCAACACTTCATGGTGTATTTGCTTCGTTTATGCCAAAACCTCTTCAGGGTGTTCCTGGCTCAGCTATGCTTTTAAATCAGTCGCTTCTTGACCACGATGGAGAATCTCTATTCTGGGCTCCAAAGACTGAAAACGAGGCTCACCTATCTGAGCTTGCCCAACATTACATTGCTGGTCTTATTAAGTACGCCCCTGAGTATATGCTTATTACTAACCCCACAGTTAATTCCTATAAGCGTTTTGATCGCGATGCTATTCCAGCGTATGCAACCTGGGGTCGCAAAAACCGTTCTGCTATGGTTCGTATTCCAACGCATAAGCCAGGAAAGCACGTTGCTACCCGCGCTGAGCTGCGTATTCCTGATCCAACTGCTAATCCATATTTGGCCAACGCTGTAACGCTTATGGCTGGACTCAAGGGCATTGAAGAAGGTCTTTCGCTTCCTGAAGAGTTTGTGGGCGGTAATCCTGCTGATTATGGCGAGAAGCTTCCAACTAATCTTGGAGAGGCGCTTGAGCGCTTTAAGCAGTCTGAGCTTCTCAAAGATGCTCTTGGTGAACACATTTTCTCGTATATGTGTGAGCGTAAGGCAGAGGAGTGGCGTGAGTTTTGTCTTACCGTCACTGAGTGGGATGCTCAGAAATACTATGCAGGCTGCTAAGTAATTATTGCGGTCGCGTTTATATGAATCTTTGAACCCCGCTCTGATTTATTCAGAGCGGGGTTTTGCCAAAACTTTATTGGTAAGAAGATTATTTATTTGTTTTCAGCTATCTTTTCAAAATTGTTACTGTTTTGTGAACTTAAAAAATTACTTTTACCTGCTCTTTATTGGATATAATGACTAAAAAATACTCATTTATACATAAAAGTAGCTCCTCTTGATATTTTTATGCAATAAAACAGAGAATAAGAGAGAAAATTATAAGTATATTTTTCATATTTGCTTCCTATAATTCATTTCAATGAACTCCGACTTAGATTTATTCAGGAAGAGGCAATTATGAAATCGTCACTTGTTGCTACAGTTAAAAAGAATGCCTTAAAGGGTGTAGCTGCTGTTTTTATGGTTTGTACACTTGTGGGTCTTATTGCTTGCTCTGCTACTAAGCAAGAGAATACCCAACAGAGTACTGCCACAAAGTCGGATTCAAGTTATACGCTTGTCTCTAAGGGTCACCTGACCGTTGTGGCAGAACTGGGATTTCAGCCTTTTGAGTACCTTGAGGGCAGCTCAACCACTCCTGTTGGTTTTGATGTTGATCTTATTACCGAGATTGCAAAGAGGCTCAATCTTGAGGTTTCCTACCTACCAAACCAGAAGTTTGACACGCTTGTTCCAACTATAAAGCAGGGTGGCAAAGCAGACGTTGCTATTGCGGCCATTACTATTACTGATGAGCGCTCTAAGGAGGTAGACTTCACTACTTCTTATCTTGATTCCAATCAGTCTCTGGTTGTCAAATCTGGCAGCACCGAGACCGAGCAGACGCTCAACGACGCCTCTAAAAAGGTTGTTGTTCAGACAGGTACTTCCGGCGAGGATTGGGTCAAGGAGAACCTTCCAAAGGCAACTGTTGTTTCTGTAGACGATGTTGCTGCAGCAATGGCAGGAGTTCAGACTGGACTGTATAACGCAATGGTTATTGACCTACCTGTTGCTTCAAACCTCATTAGCACTTCCTATTCTGATTTGACAATTGCAAAGGAGATTCCAACAGGCGAGCAGTATGGTATTGCTGTTTCTAAGGACAATCCTGCTCTGACTGAAGCAATTAACAAGGCCCTTGCAGATATGGAAAAAGATGGAACTATGGCTGCTCTTAAGACTAAGTGGTTTGGTTCTAATATCTAAGCTCTAGCAGCTCAACAAAAAGTGCTTGAAGTCAGATTTGGCTTCAAGCACTCCTTTGTTTTTATTAGAAGTAAAACTTTAAGCATTAAAGGGGTTTCCTGTGATTGCGCTATTGCATAGAACTATGTCAGGACAACAGTCGGCTATAAGCGTCTCATCTGCAAGTTTTAAGGCTGAATTGGCAGATCGCAGAACAGCTCAGTCTACGTGTCAGCGCTATCGCGCAAACTCTTCTCTGCTTGTAGCACTTCTCGTCACACTTCTTTTGAGTGGGTTGTTTTTTACATTTCTGGGCGCATTTTCTGCACAAAATGCGCTTGCTCTTACCACAAATAAGGCTACGGTTAAGTCTAATCAGACAGAGGGCAGTGGTGTTATTGGTGGTAAAGAGACGCGTTTGACCTGGGAAGGAACGGTTGAGAATGAGCAGGTTTCTCAGCTGACTTTGCAGCTTCCTGAGGGCTCTGATCTGCAGAGTGCTACCACTAAGGTAACTATTCTTTCAGGTCTTACACGCGAGAAGATCGAGGCAACTGCAAGCGCGCAAGGAACGCAGGTTGTTATCTCTTTTGCAACGCCCGTAGATGCTCAAAAGCTTATTCGTGTTGAGATTTCTGGCATGAAGTTTCCTGCTGATGGCGGTTCGTACACTGTAGAGGGAACCTACACCACTGAGCAGGGGACTCAAAAGCTAGCTTCTTCTCCTGAAATTACCATTATTTCTAATACTCCTGTACAGGCTGTGGTGAATTGGCTTGATGCCCAACCTTGGGTTGAAGCGTGGAACTCCAATCACTTTTTGGGCATGTTTTTGAAGCCCCAGTTAATTGTTTCTTCAGCAGTAATGCTTTTTCCAGGATGGTTGGTTTGTCTTGCAATTGTAATTTGTGCCTATCCTGTGGCTATTGTGCTGGGAATGGGCTTTGCGCTGCTTAAGATTTCCAAGAATCCGCTTTTGCGAGCGCTTGCGGTGGTGTATATCAATCTATTGCGTGGAACCCCGTTTTTTCTACAGATCTATATTCTGTTCTTTGGTTTACCCATGCTGAATATTAATCTGAACACCAATTTGCTTGGCTTTATTGTGGTTGCTGTAAATTCTTCTGCCTATCTTTCAGAGATCTTCCGCGCTGGCATTCAATCAATTCCACAAGGTCAGTATGAGGCCGCAAGCTCTCTTGGTATGAATCGATTCCAGACCATGACGTTCATTATCATTCCTCAAACTATTCGCCGTGTTATTCCACCTCTTACCAGCGACTTTATTACTTCCTACAAAGATACCTCACTGCTTTCTTCTGTAGGTGTTATGGAGCTGATGATGTTTGCTAAAAACCTCACCACCTCAACTGGAAACATGACCCCGTACATGACAGCTGCCTTGTTCTATTTGGCAATTACCCTGCCACTTATTAAGGTAGTTGGCACTATCGAGAAACGCATGGAGCAGTCGGAAACAGGTAAAACAACAAGTACCGCAGCTAGTAAGACTCAAGTTGCTTCTAAGGAGGAAAACTAATGTCT
>CABKMA010000045.1 GCA_902373375.1 uncultured Atopobium sp. | reverse complement strand
GTCATCTGCCAGCTCATAGACGCGCTCATCCATACCCTCATAGCGACCACAAACAAACAGAATGCGTCCTTTTTGAGCAAACTCCTGAGCAATTGCCTGAGAATAAGGTCTACCTACTGGCGAGAAAAACACCACGTGAGGCTTTACTTCCTTCTGATCAGAGATCTCACTAACTGCCTCAAAAATGGGAGCAGGCTTCATAAGCATGCCCTGTCCGCCACCAAAAGGAGCGTCATCTACCGTGCGATGCCTATCATGCGTCCAGTTACGCAAATCATATGCACAGAACTCAAAAATATTTGCCTTTTGAGCTCTGCCCATAATAGAAGCATTTAAATAGGGCGAGAAGACCTCAGGAAATACTGAGAGCGTTTCTAAACGCATACTACTCACCTAACCTCAGAAGACCTTGGGGAATTGAGACGGTAATAGGTCCCTCAACTGGAGCCTCAACAATAAATTCATCAACGGCAGGCATCATTACCTGACCAAAAGGCCCCTCAATTACCCATACATTCTGTGTAGGTCCAACAAGAACCTCTGTAATTTCACCCAGAGAACCATGTTCTACATCAATTACTTCTCTACCAACAAGCAAAGAAGCATTTACCAGACTAAAGTTTTCTGGAAGACAATCTTCTTCTACCAGAAGCGTTTTACCAACAAGCTCTTCTGCGTCAGAGATAGTAGCTACACCTTCAAAGGTCACAAGACTACCTTCTCTGTCATCAGACTCAACAGAAATAACTGAAAACTTCCTTGAACCTTTAAGTGCAGGTGGAACAGGAACAACCGTCATGCCTTCAGCTATAAGAGAAGGAAGGCTGTGAACGGGAACCGTCACAACCTCCCCTCTTTTACCATGCGTTTTAACAATTTGAGCAATTGCTCGCCAGTGTTTACGCAAAATTAGCCTACAACCTCGACATCAACAGAGGTGCCAACACGCTGGCCAAGAGCACGAGCCAAAGTACGAATAGCCTTGATAGTTCTACCCTTGCGGCCAATGACACGTCCAGCGTCTTCCTCAGAGCAAGAAACCTCAATCAAGGCTCCATCCTCGCGATCGGTGACGTCGAGTGCAACTGCATCTTCATTATCGACAAGACCACAAACGATGTACTCAACAAGGTCAGCAACCTTATCAGAGGGCATCTCTTGAATGTCTTGGTCGACAGCGTCTACCTCAGTGGGCTCTGTGAATTCAGACACGATTTACTCAGCCTCTGGAGCCTCGGACTCCTCATCAGCAGCGGCAGCAGCCTCAGCAGCAGCCTCTGCAGCTGCAGCAGCCTTTGCCTGTGCCTTCTTGGAGAGCTTGGTCTTCTTCTCTGCAACTGGAGCACCAGTGCGAGCAATCTCAATGAGGTGAGAAACTGCGCTTGTTGGCTGAGCGCCCTTTGCTACCCACTCGTCAACCTTCTCAAGGTTGATATCAATCGTCTTAGGGCTAGTCAGTGGGTTATAACGACCGACTTCTTCAATGTAACGACCATCGCGAGGCATACGACCATCAGCGACAACTACGCGATAGTACGGACGCTTCTTGGCACCGTGACGGGCCAGACGAATCTTAACTGCCAATGAAAACTCCTCCATACGAGCGGTGCCTCGGATGATAGACGGGCTGCACCGCAAAGCCACAAATCGGGTTACAAGTTTACAACAACGCATTAACCTCGAAAAGTGTAAATTTGCTCTCTTCAAAAAGTACTCGTAATTAATGTATGAAACACTTGTTCTATTTATTCAAAAAGTATACACTATGTCTATGGAAATATCAAAGAACATATCCAATAAAACCGCACGTAAATCGTGTTATTTTGAGTGGCATGGTAAGGCCATTGGTCTTCTTGACCTTGATGCGTTCTTTGCTTCTGTAGAACAACTAGATCATCCTGAGTGGCGTGGAAAACCAGTAATTGTTGGAGGGTCTCCTCACAAACAAGGTGTTGTTTCAACCGCTTCTTATGAAGCAAGAAAGTATGGCGTTCATTCTGCCATGCCTTCAGCCACTGCGGTCAGGCTCTGTCCTCATGCAATTTGGACTTCAGGACACTATGACAGATACTCAGAAATGAGTACGCTTGTTATGGATTTTCTCAAAGACGAGACTCCCCTTGTTGAGCAAGTTTCTATTGATGAAGCATTTTTTGACATTACTCCTGGAAGATTCTCTAAAGAAAATCCTTTAGAGATTTGTAAACGTATACAAAAGAAAGTTGCTGCACTAGGCGTTACCTGCTCCATTGGATTAGGCGCAAACAAGACAATCGCAAAGATTGCCTCTGAACAAGAAAAACCTCGTGGTTTTACTGCTGTGTTTCCTGGCACAGAGCAACGCTTCTTAGCTCCCCTACCCATTGAAGCCATGAGTGGTATTGGCCCTGCTATGGCAAAAACACTTCATCAGCAAGGTATCAAAACTCTTGGAGAACTCTCAAGAGCAGAAGCAGTGTATCTAACATCTCTTGTTGGTAATACGGCATCAAAGATGATTTTACGGGCCCAAGGAAAAGAACTCTCAGAAGTTCATGAAGCTGCCAAACCTCGTGATGTTAAATCCGTTTCTAACGAGAGAACCTTTGAAACAGACTTGTTTGATAAGCAAGAAATTGAAGAAGCAATAAGGCACATTGCTGGTGTAGTAGGAAGACGACTACGCAAAAAACAATTACAAGGTTATACCGTAACGCTTAAAGTAAAAGCCTCTGCTACAGAGTCCCATACCGCTCAGAGGAGGATATCCATACCAACAGATGATGAACATCTCTTTGCAGAAATTGCAATTAAACTACTTCCATCTATTTGGAAGGAAGGACAACCCGTAAGATTACTTGGCGTAGGTATTAGTTCTTTTACTGACGAAGTACATACTAAGCCCGTTCAGACATCTCTTTTTGACCAATTTGAAGCTACGTTTGATTCTCAAGTCTCTGGATTTGCTACAAAAAAGAAACCTCGGAGTGACTTACGTCATTTATCCGAGGTAACCGATAAACTCAAAGATAAATTTGGTGCTGATGCTGTGCAGTATGGCAGAGACCTACGCTTTGAGCATCGCGTTTCAGACACCATGCCTACAGGCAAAAACGAGCAAATTTAGAATACAAAAACTACTCAGTAGGATCAGCAGATTCTGGAAGATTGTCTACCAGATCATCCTCAGAAAGCTCAAAGGCAGGAGCCAAAGCATCTTCTGGAAGATCAGCATAAGGAATCTCAGAAGTCATAGCACCCTCAATATCCAACTCTACACGAGGGGCATCAGCCCAAAGTCGCTCAAGACGATAGTAAGACCTTACCTCAGGCTGAAATACGTGAACAACCACTGAACCGTAATCAATCAGAATCCAATTGAGGCCGTCGCGACCCTCAGTAGAACTTGGACGAACACCACAATTTGCCGTGACCTTCTCGCGAACTTCATCAACAATAGCGTCAGCCAAACGAGCATTTCCGCCAGTGCAAATAACAAAGTAATCGCAGACGTCACTAAGACCAGTAAGGTCTAGTACAAGAATATCTTCAGCTTTCTTTTGATCTGCAGCAATTGCAGCAGTCTTTGCAAGCTCAAGTGAAGTTACAGCCATGAATTTCTCCGTTTTCTCATGTAGCTAGGCTACTCAGATCTCTTTTCAATCATCTCATTGTATAGGGCAATTGAGCTTGGATACAAATAACTTCTTGATGAGATCACATACATCATAACGCTACAAAACGCCGTCTCATAAAGCTCATCAAGAGAACCGCCACGTAAATATACGTTTCTCGTCTCTTCAACCGAGGTAAAGTTTGGACGTAGAGGCTCAATAAGATCTGCTACATACAAGATTTTATCCAGCTCACTCATCTGACGGTCTCCCGCAGTGTGCTTCTGAATGGCACTCAAAATCTGATCAGAGAGCCAGGGATAGATAGTTGGCAGTGTTTTTGAGGCGAGAGGACCGTGTAAGAGCCCCACAATTTTTTGATACGGAGCTTCTGCCTGGATACGAAAGTGCTCTGCTAGTTCAATGGTTTTCTCATCAGGAAGTAGCTTTTCCCAATCATGCAAAATACCTGCAACACGAGCACTAAACATATCTGCACCATAAACCCGTGCAAGCGTCTCTGCACAATGTCCCACAGAGATAGAATGTGCAAAGCGTTTAGGGTTCTTGTGATACATATGGCTTTTCAAGTCAGATTCAAGCTGATCAATGAGTGCTTGTTGATCTGAAGAATAGACAATATCTTTAGCTATTAATGTTCTTTCCATTATTTCCTACAAAGTATTAAAACAAACCTATTATTCACCTGAATGACACTGCAGTATTGCTAGCGTATATCAATCTGGTCAGCATGTCCTTGGAGCCTTGCCCGCTTAATTGAGTGGTGTTGAGTCAACACCATAAAGGCCGTGCTTATGAATATACCCCGTAACTGAATCAGGAGTGAGATATCTAAGGCTCTGACCATTTTGAACTCTATTGCGCAAATAACTTGAAGAAATTGCTAGAGCTGGAACTTCAAGATAGGTTACCTTAAAGACATACGGTGAGTCTGCAATAACCTTTTGAGCACGACTTAACTCATAGCCAGGACGAGTTGCAGCAACAAAATGAGCAAGTTCTGAAATGGTCTGAGCATCTTTCCAGGTAACAATATCAGCTATTGCGTCTGCACCAGTAATAAAGAAAAACTCAACATTAGAGGGGTATGCCTTACGCAATCTCCTGAGAGTATCAGCGGTATACGTAACACCCTCATGGTCAACTTCAAAGCGAGAAGCTACAAAATGAGGATTATCCGAGGTTGCCAAAAGCGTCATCGAATAACGGTCTTCTCCCCTTGTCACTTCTTTATTTTGTTTAAATGCAGGACGTCCGGCAGGCATAAAGACAACTACATCAAGATCTAGATCATCGTATGCTTGCTCCGCAGCTACAAGGTGACCGTTATGAATGGGATCAAAAGTTCCACCCATAATTCCCAAACGATAGGTGCGGTTTTTATCCTGCCCCAGACAAGGTAGCCCAGGATGCATGTTATTTAAGACGTTGACTGCCATACACTACTCAGTTTCTGAGGAAGCCTCAACTACTTGAGATGCACTAGATGAAGCATCTTCAAACTCAACATCTTCGAATTGCTGATCTGAAGCGTCCTCGCCAAAAATCTCTATATCATCTACCTTTGGCTTAGTTGGATCCTCATACGTAAAGGTAAGCTCAAGAATACGAATTTCATCGCCGTCAACAGCGCCAGCCTTTGCAAGTTGTACCTCAAGACCCATACGGTCAAGACGACGTTGTAGGTATGCCACAGCTTCGTCATTATCCCAGTCGGTCTGGATAACCATACGTTCAATCTGACCGCCAGAAACGCGCCAAGCGTGACGTTCTTCTCGCTCAATACGAAGCTTGCTGTCACGACGAAGTCGCTGATTCTCCCAAGACTCGCTGCGGTCAACCGTAGGAGTGGTGATGGCAATTTCTTTACGAAGCTCTGCAACCTCAGCAGCACAAGTGGTAACAAAGTCGTCAAGATTTAAACCAGTTACGGTAGAGATTGCAAAGAAAGTCCTGCCATCAGCTTCTGCAGCTTTTTTAAGAGCATCGATAGCATCTTCTGTATCTGGCATGTCACATTTGTTTGCTACCACAATCTGAGGACGATCTGCCAGCTTTGAAGCGTATGCTTTGAGCTCCTCGTTAATTGCGTGGTAGTCCTCTACTGGGTCTCTGCCTTCATAGCCGCCAGTAACATCAACCATGTGAACGATAAGTGCTGTGCGCTCAATGTGACGAAGGAACTGATGACCAAGGCCCTTACCCTCAGAAGCACCCTCAATAAGGCCAGGAACGTCTGCACAAACAAATGACTGGCCGTTTTGCGCACGAACAACTCCCAAGTTTGGAACAAGCGTAGTAAAGGGATAGTCTGCAATCTTTGGACGAGCAGCGCTGATACGTGCAATAAGAGAGCTCTTGCCAACAGAAGGCATGCCCACTAAGGCCACATCTGCCATGAGCTTCATCTCTAGCTCAATCCAGTGCTCTTGGGCTGGCTCGCCCTTCTCGGCAAATGCTGGTGCACGCCTCACTGAGGTAACAAAATGAATGTTACCGCGACCGCCGTTACCTCCAGGAGCAACAACTACCTGCTCACCTAGGGAAGTAAGGTCAGCAATCTCATAGAGAGGCTCTTGCGTTTCTGGATCAAGCTCGCGCACAACGGTACCCAGAGGTACCTTGAGCAGCAAATCTTGTCCGTCAGAACCATGGCGGCGAGCGCCCTTACCGTGGGTACCACGCTCTGCTTTAAAGTGATGCTTGTAGCGGTAATCAATCAGGGACGAGAGCTGGGCATCTGCGACAATAACAACATTGCCGCCATGACCGCCGTCTCCGCCATCTGGACCACCTTTTGGTACATATGCTTCTCGACGGAAAGACATGCAGCCCGCGCCGCCGTCTCCGCCTTTAACGTTGATATGACAAAGATCAGTGAAAGTTTCCACGTGTCCTCCTTCTAATACCTTAATGTTACGGCATTTACCAGCGAAGCACAGTGAAAACGCGAGAAGTTCTTGTTAGAACACGAGGATAACAACAATTACCGCAATGCCAAGAATCATCAATGCAAAATCAGTTGGTGCAAGAGGATAGCGCTTAAATGCAGATGAGGCGTTCCTTAAATAGAAACCTCGCTGCTCAGCAGCAAGAGCTGAAGCATCAGCTTTTTTAACAGAGCTTACCAGCAAAGGAACAATCAAAGGCATGGTAAGTTGGAGCTTCTTGACTGGATTTTTGGTATCAAACTCAACGCCTCGAGCCATCTGAGCCTCCATGATATGGTTCATCTCGGAGGCAAAAACGGGCACAAAGCGCAGAACAGTTGCAATGGTAAATGCATAGGGATATGGAACGTGCATAACATCTACGAGTGCGTTCATGAGGTCTTCCACACGCATAAGCGAAAGCATAGAAAGAAGTGGAAGCGCCAGTGCGATTGTTTTTAGACCAACGTTAAAGCCGCGCTCCAAACCACCTACCGTGATGCATAAAAAGAGCACTTGACCAGCAGGAGCAACAAGCGTCTGCACAATACACAAGATAAGGCCTAAAACCGCAAAGCCAAACACCAACTTAAAAGTCTTCCGAGCATTCTGTGAGACAATTCCCACACAAACGGTGAGCGCTAGTACCGCAAGTACCTCAAGCGTTTTTTGTGCAGCAAAGGCGGCTACAAAGAGTTCAAGCGCAAACACAAGCTTAGCCACGGGATTTGCCTTATGAAGGAAGCTTGTTCCTTCGGTGTAATCAATAACACTACCCACGAGGAGCCTCCTTACTATTTAGCGTTGCTGCAATTCGAGCAATCTCAAACTGATGCTGCAATGCCTCAAGCATCTCTTGGGCACTGCTAAGCCCAGCAAATGATGAATCTATGTGTGCACCAGCAAGCTTTGACAGCTGAATCATCTGAGGCGCCTCAACATAGGCTTCTTTCAAAACCTCATCTGTCGAGAAGATCTGTGTGACTTCCCCATCATCTAATACACAGCCATGTGCCATAACGACAATTCTTGTGGCAAAGTCCAGAACAACCTCCATGTCATGGCAAACCATAAGGACCGCACAGCCCTTCTCGCAAAGTGATTTGACCATGCTCATGACCTGCATACACTCCTTATAATCCAAGCCTGAAGTTGGCTCGTCAAGCACAAGAATGTCTGGCTCGCAGGCAACCACCGATGCAAGCGCTACCATTTGACGCTGTCCGCGCGAAAGCATAAAAGGTGATGCATCTGCATCCAGTCCCATGCAATCAATTACCTCATGCGCCTTCTTGCGAGCGTCTTCTGCAGACGTACCCTTAAGTTCAAGGCCAAACGCAATCTCCTCAAGGACACTCTCTTTACAAATCTGGTAATCAGGATTTTGAAACAGCGTAGAGACATGTTGGGCAATCTGTGACGTCTTCCAATCCTTACACGAAGCGCCTTTGATCTGAATGTCTCCAGAGCGAGGACGCAAGAGACCGTTTACCAGTTTAGTTAAAGTTGTTTTACCTGCACCGTTTTGACCGACAAGTGCCACAAGCTCACCAGGGTACAAACTAAGAGAGACGCGCTCAACGCCATCTGTACTTTCCTGATATTTAAAGGTGGCGTCAATAACATCTAAAACAGACTGGCTGGTTGGCTGCTCCTTGTCTTGCAAAACACCAATCCTGTCAAATGGTCCACTAGATTCAGCAACCACAGGGCCATCTATTTTTGGAAGATACGTCTCTTCTGATAGCTCCATATCATTTGTAACGGGTGTTTCAGAGCTCTCTGTAAGAGAAATACTGCGATGCTGAAGAGAGCCTACACAGTGTGCTAACTGCTTAGCAGCTGATTGAACTGACAATGCAGTTTCATCACAGGCAGCCAAGTCAGCCTCGCCCAGCAAATGGGCATATTCAGACTGATGAGAAAGTTCTTGAACGCCCTTTGAGACGCGCACACAACGAGGAACGTCAACACCAACTTTTTGCAGCAAATCTACCTGTGAAAACACCTCCTCACCGCTACCAAACGCACAAATGGAGCCTTTATCCATGACGGCAATTTTTGAGCAATACTTGGCGAGAAGACCAACTTTTTGCTCAATCACCACAACCGTAATGCCTTTGGATTTGTTGAGCTCAGAAAGCGTTTGAAAGATTAACTCAGATGACGTTGGGTCTAAGGCCGCTGTTGGCTCATCAAGCACCATAACTTGTGGCTGCAGAGCCAAAAGGGCTGCTATAGCAACCTTTTGCTTCTGTCCTCCAGAAAGAGAAGCAATCTCTCTAAAGCGAAGATGAGAAATGCCAACAGTTTCTAGAGCATAGGTAATTCGCTCTGGGATCTCTGTATGAGGAACTGCAAAATTCTCAAGACCAAACAGAAGCTCATCTTCAACAATTGAAGCTACCATCTGTGCATTGATATCTTGAGTGATTGATCCCACAATTTTAGATATATCCGTTAGCGCAACTGTGCAGGTATCCATTCCAGCAACAAGAATCTTTCCGAAGAAATTACCCCTAAAGTGATGAGGAATCGCCCCAGAAAGCGCAAGAGCAAGCGTAGACTTACCCGCACCAGAAGGACCAACAATACCTACAAAGTCACCCTCCTGAACGCTCAGCGACAGCTCGTTTAAAGCACGTGCTGAGCTATCAGAATAGCTATATGACACAGATTGAACT
Organism: uncultured Atopobium sp.; assembly: GCA_902373375.1. Taxonomy (GTDB): domain Bacteria; phylum Actinomycetota; class Coriobacteriia; order Coriobacteriales; family Atopobiaceae; genus Lancefieldella. Next base: position 1,725 of record CABKMA010000045.1, on the reverse strand, counting down.
TCAATAATAGACACAGTGTTCTCCAGAAAATAAGTGCGTATCTAAGAACTTATCGGCTCAGAACTCTCTTAAGAGGAGCTGCAAGAACCTGAACAACAATAGCATTAAAGAATGCTGTTCCAACGATGACGGGAAGCATTACGTAGAAAAGCTCAATAGTTGCACCCTTAGCTGGAATTGCAATGGCAGCAAAGATAAGACCAGAAATAAGCGTGGTAACAAAAGAACCAATAGCGGGCATTACTGGCTTATCTGCAAGAGCAGATCTGGTAAAGGCAAACATAACAAGTGAAGCAACGCCCTCTGCAACATAATCTGCACCTGGAACAGAAGTAGTCAGCTGAATAACGGTAGCTGCAATAAGACCAATAACCAAACTCTGAAGAGCGTTTGGCTTAAGCAACAAAATAGCCAGGCAGAACGATGCAATAATGAACTCTGGACCAATGCCAATGGCACTAATTGCCTTACCAACGGTCAAATTAAGAATAAAACCAGCGGCAATAAGAACAGCAACAAGAACCAAGGAAGTGACATCCAAAACGCCCGCATTTTTTGAAACAGTAACAACACGCGGTGCCTGCTCAGCAGATCCTGGCTCAGAGGCAGTGCTGTTAACCTTGTCGAGATTTTCTGTAGACATACAAACTCCTTTAACGCAAAACTAAAACGTACAAACAAAACTTTTTACAACGCGGGTTTCTCGCCATCCGGATTTAGCCAGAAACGTACGCATAAAAAAAGCTCTCGGTCACCCGAGAGCCTCTAAATGCGTATGCAGAAGCAACTCATCGCTGACCGGAGAAAGACAAGTTGTTCCACCACCACTGCTGTGTGCCTGTAGCGCGCATAAAATGTCCTCCTCCCAAAAGATTGAATTGCAATATAAGCAGAATACCATTACTTTGCCCAATTGTGTCAAGAAATACATTAAGAAACAAACTAGAAACTGTATACGTCAGGCATTTGATGTCGAGAAACAAAAAGGGGTCCCGAAGGACCCCTCAAATGAACTGTGCATGTTCAAGAAAACTTATGCCTCAGCAGCAACGACGTTAACGACGTGCTTAGCACCCTTCCTGAACTCTACAACGCCATCGCAAAGTGCAAAGAGAGTGTCATCCTTGCCGCGACCAACGTTTACGCCAGGAGTAATGTGAGTACCACGCTGACGGATAATAATCTGGCCAGCCTTGATTGCCTGACCACCGTAAATCTTAACGCCAAGGCGCTGTGCTTGTGAGTCGCGACCGTTGCGGGAAGAGCCGAGACCTTTCTTGTGTGCCATAAATGCTACCTGCCTATCTCAATATCAGAAGTGACCAATTACTCTGCAGACTCGTCGGATGCCTTAGCAGCAGCCTTACGAGCGGTAGGGAGCGCGGTAACCTTCAACTTAGTAAGGTTCTGACGGTGACCATTGGCGCGGTGATAGCGCTTACGCTTGTGGAACTTGAAGACGAGGACCTTCTTGTCCTTGTACTGCTCAAGAACCTCACAGGTAACCTTCTTAGAGGAAAGAGTGGCAGCGTCAGCGACAATCTTCTTGCCGTCGTTAAGCATAAGAACATCAAGCTTTACCTTATCGCCAGGCTGCGCATCAAGCTTCTCGACGCTGATTACGTCGCCCTTGGCAACCTTATACTGCTTGCCACCAGTTGCTACGATTGCGTACATGTGTGTAACCCTTCATTGCTGATTCTTGCAACGATTAATACTATCTTT
>CABKMA010000044.1 GCA_902373375.1 uncultured Atopobium sp. | reverse complement strand
TCTATAAGACCGATGGAACTATGATTGAGATTACCAGTCCTCAAGATCTTCCAGAGGTTACCAAGATTGACCGCATTGATGAGCCATACCTAAAGGCAAAGATTATCGTGCCTCCTGAGTTTGTTGGTACGGTTATGCAGCTTGTTGTTGATCATCGCGGTGTCTCTGAAGACATGGTGTATCTATCCGATAAGTCTGTTGAGATGATCTTTAGTATTCCTCTGGCTGAGCTTATCTTGGACTTTTTTGATCAGCTTAAGAGCAGAACTAAAGGCTACGCCTCACTTGACTATGAGTTTGATTCTTATCGCACTTCCGATCTTGTTAAGCTTGATATTTTGCTTGCTGGAGACGTTGTCGACGCACTTTCGTTTATTGTTCACAAAGACAAAGCATATGATCTTGCTCGTGGTCTTTGCGACAGACTTAAAGGCATCATTCCACAGCAACTTTTTGAAGTTCCTATTCAGGGTGCAATTGGCAATAAAATCATTTCTCGTTCTACTGTTCGCGCGCGTAGGAAGGACGTCTTGGCTAAATGCTACGGCGGCGATATTTCCAGAAAGCGCAAATTGCTTGAGAAGCAAAAAGAGGGTAAGAAGCGCATGAAGCAGATTGGCTCAGTCGAAGTACCTCAAGAGGCATTTTTGGCTGTTCTCAAGGTTGACGACGAGTAGAAGGTATTTGTGGAATCGCTTCAAACTATCATTGCAACCAATGCACCTAAAGCAGGTCTTTCTTCTCGTATTGTTCCTTTTGCTGCAGGTACTTCACTTAAAGAGCGTCTATCAGCCAATCCGGTGCTTATGGCACCTATGGCTGGCGTCAGCGATGGCGTTTATCGCACTATGGCTCGAGCGGGTGGAGCAGGTCTTGCGTACTCAGAAATGGTTTCTGTTGCAGGAATTCATTTTGGAGGCGAGAAAACCTGGGAGCTGGTAGAGCCTCTTTCAACTGAGCCAGATATTGCTGTTCAACTTTTTGGTTCAAAGCCAGAGCAGTTTAAAGAAGCAGCAGCTCAAATCAGTGAACGTCTAGGAAATAAGCTTGCCCTTATCGATATCAATATGGCTTGTCCTGTTCCTAAGGTTGTCAAAAAAGGGGAGGGATCAGCTCTTCTCGATACTCCAGAGCTTGCTGCAGATTTGGTCAAAGCTTGTCTTTCTGAGGTCGCGGTGCCTGTTACCGTGAAGATTAGACGAGGTAGACGTCAGGACGAGGAAGTAGCTCCTGAGTTTGCACGTGCTATGGAACAAGCTGGAGCATTTGCCGTTGCTATTCATGGCCGCTTTGCCTCCCAGATGTATAGAGGTCAGGCAGAGTGGGAGACCGTTAATAGAGTTTGCGATGCTGTTTCTATTCCTGTTATAGGCTCTGGTGACATGCTCTCTGCCGAAGCAGCAGCTTATGCCCTTAAAGAAACAGGTGTGACTGCTGTCATGATTGCTCGTGGAACATACGGAAATCCTTGGATTTTCAAGAACACTCAAGCTTTACTTGAGGGTAAAACTCCCTTTGTTCCATCAGTTGACCAGATGCTTGCGTCGTTCATGATGCATGTAAAATTACTTGATGCTGCCCACATTCATATTGCTCGCGCAAGAAGCCTCTCTACCTGGTACTTTAGAGGTATTCCAAATGCAGCTTATTGGCGTGGCAAGTCAGTGAGATGTGTTACTGCTCAAGATTTTGTTGATCTCGCGTTAGAAATTAAAGAAACAGTCACACAACTTGAGGGCAAACAAGAAGCATCTGAACACAAGCTGTCTTTAAGCTAGTGATTCATTATGAATTCCTGGCAGTCTAAATATAATCAAGCGGCTGTTTCTGCACTTTACTTGCATATTCCATTTTGCTCACAAAAATGTTTCTATTGCGATTTTTCTTCTTGGTCTACAAGACAAGATGACAGTCGTATGAAAAAATATGTAAATGCTTTAAAACATCAGTTAGACGAAGCTGCTCAACTGGGTATGCTCGCAACTGCAAAAACAGTTTATATGGGCGGTGGAACTCCCAGTTTACTTGGTCAAGGTGCGGTTGATCTGGCGCATCATACCTCATCTATTACACATCCTATTGAATTTAGTATGGAAGCAAATCCAGACTCACTATCTGACGAACTTCTCGCTAGTCATTCTGCAGGAGGAGTAACGAGAATTTCTTTGGGAGTTCAAAGCTTTAATGATAATGAGCTTAAAGAGCTTGGCAGAATCCATTCAGCTGATCTGGCATACGATAGAGTTTTAGCTGCAAAAGAGAGCGGCTACGAAGTGTCGGTTGATCTTATGTGCGCTATTCCTGAGCAAACAGAGAGTTCTTGGGAATATACGCTTTCAAGGTTTATCTCGCTTGGGGTAAATCATGTGAGTGTCTATCCACTTACTATTGAAGACGGCACGGCACTAGCTAAGCAAATCCAAGATAAAGACATTCCATGGAATGCTTATGACGTGCAGGCAGATCGAATGCAAACGGCTTCAAAGATGCTTCAAGCAGCGGGATTTGAGCGCTACGAGGTGGCAAGTTATGCTCGTAATCAGAAAAGTTGTAAGCATAATAAAATGTACTGGACAGGTGAGTCGTACCTTGGTCTAGGTACCAGTGCTGCAAGTATGTTGACAGCTTCTGAGTATGATGCTTTGGCAAAGGAAAACGCTTCTTTGCCTTCGAGACCACAAGATGCTATTCGTGTGCGACTGGTGGTTCTTGATGCTCCAAGAAAAATTGCTGAAGGCGTATCGCTTTTCTCGACAGAGTTTGACGTTGAATTTTTGACCTACAGAGAGGCTGTGGCAGAAGATTTGATGCTCCATGCACGCCTCACAGAGCCAATTGCGCCTGCGCTTTTGGGTGAGTCTGAGCAGGTATTTGGTGCGTTAACTTTACAAGAAGTGTTTGATGCCTGTGTACAAGATGAGTTACTAGAATGCGTTGATGCAGCAGATTCTGGGATTAAGGCTTTATATAGGCCTACCAAGAAGGGCTGGCTGCTTGGAAACGAGCTTTATGGCCGTTTTTGGGAGTTAAGATAATGCTATAAAAATTTATTTGATGTAGTTAGTATTTAATTGATGTTACAAAATAAAATGAATAATAAAAAAGGATTGAAGAATGGCAGAAAAAAAGACCTAGTTTTGATGATATTACATCTTTTGATGAGTTTAATAAGTATTACTGGTATCGTGAAGAACTTATGCAAATATGTAAGTCTTTAGGTTTGGAATATAGAGGTACAAAACGAGAACTCAATTATATTATCGAACAGTATTTTAAAGGTAATTTAATTAAGAAAAAACTTACAAAGAATAAAAAAGTTAATCAAAAAATTGTTACTTTAAATTCACCATTGCTTGAGTGTGGCTTCTCATTTAATTCAAAATTTAGAAAATATTTTTCTTCTTTAACAAAAGTTACACCATTTAAATTTACTGCTGATATGGCTGCTGCTTGGAGAAAAGTTAAGAGAGAGAACAATAGTTCATTTACAATCAGGGATTTGTTAAATGTATATTATGGTGATTCAGATTATGCGAAATACGATAATTCGGCTTGTCAGTGGAATCAATTTTTAAAAGATTTTTGTGCAGATGAAAATAGCTATAGCTATTCCAATAAATTAAAGGTGGCTTCTATTCTTTGGAAAGAAGTTAGAGATTCAAAAGGTGAAAAAACCTACTCGAAAGATTTATTAATTAAGTATGCACTTAAAATACGGGAATATCATAAGTAAACATTTGATAATCTTCTTTACTAGTAGTTTGAAAAAGTCATGAACATATTCGATAGTATGTCGAATTTTTATGTATGTAGTTAATGAATATTCTTAATGGGATTTGTACTGCATTAAGTTAAAAACAAGTGGGTACACTTTCAAACGTTCTCGTGATGCAGATTTTGATATGGGTTGAATCGGAGAGATTTCATGGCTGCTATGAACGAAAAGGACTATTACGCCATCCTGGGTGTTTCAGAGTCCGCGACAGCTGAAGAAATTAGAAAAGCTTTTCAAACTAAAGCTCGCAAGCTTCATCCAGACGTCAATAAAGAGCCCGATGCGGAAGAGCGTTTCAAAGAGGTTTCTGAGGCATATGCTGTTCTGTCAGATGCCGAGAAACGCCGTCGTTATGATGCAATGAGAAGTGGCTCTTTCTACGGTGGTGGCTATGGTCCTTCTGGTTATCCTGGTGGATCTACGTATGGAGGTTCTCCTTTTGAGGGAGGCTTCCCGTTTGGTGATATTAACTTTACTAATTGGACTACTGGATCACAAAAGCGCTCTCGTGCATATAAGCCTCAGACAGGTGCAGATATTGTCTACGACTTAACGCTCAATGATGCCGACGCTAAAAATGGCGTTAAGAAAGGCATCACGTATCAGCGCTTTGTTACTTGTGATGCTTGTGCTGGTAAGGGATCGCAGCATAAGGCTGAGGCAACTACCTGTCCTACCTGCCACGGAACAGGCCATATTGACATTGATCTTTCTTCCATTTTTGGAGTAGGCAAGTTTAGAGTTGACTGTCCAGAGTGTGAAGGCGCTGGACACGTTGTACAAGATCCATGCGATGTTTGTGGTGGTTCTGGACGTGTTTTATCTGCAAGTGAAATTATGGTTGATGTTCCTGTCAACTCTCATAATGGCGATCAGATTAGAGTAGCCGGAATGGGAAATGCAGGAACAAATGGCTCTGCAACCGGTGATTTTATTGTAAATATTAAGGTTCCTTCAGAGCAGTTAACGTTTCGCCAGCGTGCGGGAGCTCGTATTTCTGGTATTACGGCAATGCTTCTTGTGTTTGTGGCACTTAATTTAAAGTCACCACTATTTGCCATTGTGTTGATTCCGCTTTTGATATTTGGCATTAGAAATGTTCTTGCAGATGGCGTCAAGATGAATGCTGGCTGGTGGAGAAGCTTTGCAAATGCTTTTGTTTCGGGAATTATCAACGGTGCCTTCTACTCAATTATTATTATGACTTTGTATGCCTGTACGGCCGGATTAGGCCATGTAGGCTATATGGGAATTTAGTATTTAGGTTTTACAAGGAGAGAGTTAGTAAGCGTGGCAGAGAAGAAAGACTTCTACGAGCTCTTAGGTGTTGCTCGTGATGCAGACCAAAAAACAATCAAACGAGCTTTTCTAAAGCTTGCAAGAAAGCTGCACCCTGATGTTTCTGATGATCCTCATGCAGAAGAGAAGTTTAAAGAGGTAAACGAAGCTTATTCTGTACTCTCAGATGAGCAAAAGCGCGCCAACTATGACCGTTATGGTGATCCTAATGGGCCTTCTGGTTTTGGTGGTGGCTATGTGGATATGTCAGATATCTTCGGCGGAGGTTTTGGCGGCTTTGGAGATATCTTTGATTCCTTCTTTGGTGGTGGCCATGGTGGTCGCGGCGCTGCTCAGCGTACTCGCGGTAGTGATATGGGAATTAGGCTTTCTATTACTCTGGAAGAGGCTGCTGCTGGTGTTACAAAAACAATCTCTTATAACAGACTTTCTACCTGCGATGATTGTAACGGTACTGGCCTTGGTGAGGGCGGAAAGATTGAAGATTGTCCACGTTGCCATGGTACGGGTACCGTAGTCCAGGTCCAAAATACCGTCTTTGGTCAAATGCAATCTCAAACGGTATGTCCAGAGTGCCAAGGAACAGGTAAAAAAGTTGAACATGCTTGTGAGACCTGTGGAGGTCAGGGAAGAACTCCTGATCACGAGCGCGTTTCTGTTGAAATTCCAGCGGGCGTTCATTCCGGCCAGTCAATTTCTCTTGCCGGTAAAGGCGAGGCTGGTGTTAGAGGTGACACCTCTGGCGACCTTATCGTAACTATTGAGGTTTCTCAGCATAAAGACTTTGAGCGCAGAGGAGATGACCTCTTTACCTCGGTTAGCGTTGATTCTCTTGAAGCAATTGTTGGTACTACTGTTACCATTAACGGCATTATCAAAGATGAAACTATTGAGATTGCTATACCTGCAGGTTGTAAGTATGGTCAACAGCTAAGCGTGGCTGGTAAGGGCATGCCTCGCTTGCATACTAAAGCTCGTGGAAACCTTTACGTTCTGGTTCACATTGAGACTTCAACTGGACTGACCACAGAACAGTTAGACACACTCACCTCACTTATTGATGAGCGTAAACAAAGCAGTGTTCAAGATAATCAAGATGAGTCACACGCAGCTCAATCTGAAGGCAGAGATTCTTCAGATCACAAAAATAAGAACGCCAAAAAGGCTTCCAAGAAGAGGCGCTAATGGCTCACGGTATTGCGCTCATAAATCTTGGATGTAGAGTAAATCGCGTTGAGCTTGATTTAATGGCAGATTCTCTGCTTCGCATGGGATGTCGCATTGTTGAAGAAGATGAAGCTCAGGCAATTGTCATCAACACATGTGCTGTCACTGCAGAAGCAGAAGCTAAGACGAGAAAAGCTGTGCGTAAAGCAGCGCTAATGCCAGGAGCTCCTCTTGTAGTAGCAACGGGTTGTGTTGCAAGTCTTTTTGCTGATGAACTTGCTTCTCTTGCTCCTAATGTTGTGGTAGAAGCCGAGAAGGACAAAGTCGCGGATAGAGTTCTTGAAGAGTTGGGTTTTGCCCCAGAATCCGTAAGCGATGATGGGCTTGTCATTTCCAAGCCAACTCCAACAGGCCGCACGCGTCCTGGTATCAAAATTCAGGATGGTTGCGATAATCGTTGCACTTTCTGCATTGTGTGGAAAGCGCGCGGTGCAGGAAAATCTCTTGATCCACAAGAAGTTGTTTCGCAGGTAAAAGAGGCTATGAGCAGAGGAGCTCAAGAGGTTGTCCTTACGGGAATTAATCTTGGAAGCTATAAAGCTCAACTTGAGAATGAAGGTGGAAGAATTTTACGACTACCTGATCTTCTCGAGTATGTACTTAAAAAAACCGAGGTTGGCCGCTTGAGACTTTCTTCTCTTGAACCACCTGACGTAAATACTCGTTTGGTAGAGGTAATTGCCGCTTCCAACGGAAGAATTGCTCCCTTTTTGCACATCTGTCTTCAGTCCGGCTCTGATGCTACGCTTGCTCGTATGGGTAGGGTGTATAGGACAGACCTTTATCGCAACGCTGTCGAAGAAGCTCGTTCAGTGATGCCAACTATCGCTTTGGGGACGGACCTTATTGTTGGTTTTCCTGGTGAAACTGATAAAGAATTTGATGAGTCGTATGAGTTTTGTCGTCAGATGGGTTTTTCAAAGATGCACGTATTTAGGTATTCCAAGCGACCTGGAACTCCTGCGGCAATCGCTCCAAATCAGGTGAATCCAAAGGTGATGGCTGAGCGCGCAAAGAAAATGCGTGATCTTGGTAATATCATGCGCTTGGATGCTGCTAAGAAGCTCGTTGGTACCTGCGATAATGTGGTGGTACAGTATCCAGGTAAGGGAATTTCCGGCGGTCTTTTTGATGTCCAGGTTGATCCTACTATTGAACTTGATGAACTTATTGCTATGCGCTTTGACGAAGTTTTACCTAATGGAACGCTAAAAGCTACTCGTTTGTAAATTGGGGGAACATGGAGCCAACACAAATTCGCTTAACTATTCCTGATTCAGTTGATCCACTGTATCTGACAGGTCCAGCTGATAGTTTGCTCAGAGAAATCGAAGCGTCATGTGCGGCTCTTATTTCAATCAGAGGAAAAGCAATCTTTTTGTCAGGTACTTCTCAAGAGATTGAGCAATTAACGCTCATTTTTTCTCGCCTTATTCAAATGGTTGAGTCGGGTTCTAGGCCAACGCTTGAAGACGTAAAACTTCTGCTTGATAGTACAAGAAGAAATACAAATTTAGCTGAAACAGGAACTCGCACGCTATTTGTAACCCATAAAGGCAAGGTAATTCAGCCTAAAACACAAGGTCAAATTGGCTATACCAACGCTATAGCAAATAACTCCATAACATTTGGCATTGGTCCTGCAGGAACAGGTAAAACCTATTTGGCAGTTGCTATGGCGCTTGCCGCTTTGACTTCTCAGCAAATCAGCAGAATTGTGCTGGTTAGGCCTGTTGTAGAAGCAGGAGAGTCACTTGGTTTTCTCCCTGGAACACTTCAAGAGAAGCTTGATCCCTACATTAGGCCACTCTACGATGCGCTGTTTGATATGACTTCTATGGAGTACGCAAATAACCTTATTGAACAGGGAATTGTTGAGATTGCTCCGCTTGCATTTATGCGCGGTCGTACCATGAATGACGCATTTGTCATTTTGGATGAGGCTCAAAACACCACACCAGAGCAAATGAAAATGTTTCTGACTCGCCTGGGTTTCTCGTCAAAGTTTGTCATTACAGGTGACGCAACTCAGCGAGATCTTGTGGGAAGAAGTGGTCTGGAAGTTGCTCGACAGGTGTTGGCTGGCCTTGAAGACGTTGCTTTTGTTGATTTAGATAGAAATGATATTGTTCGCCACACGTTGGTTGGTAAGATAGTTGATGCGTACACCGCATATGAGAAGAAACAGCTAGGGGAGTAACGTGGTTAACGAGTACGACATTGTGATCGAAGAAGGCATCGAGTGCCCAATTTCTGTAGAAGAGATTGAAGCCGATTGCAATCTTGTACTCTCTGAAGAGGGCGTGGAGCGCCCCTGTACGGTCTCTATTTCTATTGTCAGCGATGCAGAGATTCAACAGGTAAACCTTGAGTGGCGAGAAAAAAATGCACCCACTGACGTCATATCACTTGAGGTAGAGCGCCCTGATGATCCAGATTTGGCTCCTGGCGAAATGTGTGAGCTGGGAGATATTATTTTAGCTCCCAATTTTATTGCGCGTCAGGCTAAGGAATATGGCACTACGGAGGCGGACGAGTTTAGGCTAATGCTTGTTCATGCCATGCTTCACTTGCTTGGATATGACCACATTGAAGATGATGAGGCAGAGGTTATGGAGGCTCGTGAAGATGCCCTTGTTGCTCTGCTTTCAACTGATAAGACCATTGAGCCAGTCGTATTGACTCGCCACCGTGAGGGGATTGACGAGTAATGATTCCGGGATCTAAGGGTAGACATCCAAGCTTTAAGCGCGGCCTTCTCTTTGCGCTGCAAGGTGCTCGTCAGGCGTTTGCTCAAGAGGCAAACCTGCGTCGTATGGCCGTTGCTGCTGTATTGACGGTAGTTGCAGGATTGTTTGTTGGCTTGGACACTGTAAGCTGGGCACTTGTTTTTGCGTGCATTGGTGCGGTCCTTACTACAGAGCTCATTAACACGGCAATAGAAACTGTGGTAGACCTGGTTTCTCCAGAGTTTCATCCTATGGCTGGTAAAGCTAAAGATATTGCAGCGGCCGCTTCATGCTGCATTAGTATTACCGCGGCACTTATAGGACTTTTGATTTTCTCGCGTGCGATTTTTCATTGGTAAGTTGGAGGACTTATGACCGCCAATTCAGTTTCTGAAAACACTTCATCTAAGACCACTCCATTTAGGAGCGGTTTTGTTGCTTTAGTTGGTCGTCCAAGTGTTGGTAAGTCCACACTTTTAAACGCATGTATGGGCCAGAAAGTGGCTATCGCAAGCCCTGTTGCCCAGACAACACGACGTCGCTTTAGGGCAGTAGTGAACGGAGAGAACTCCCAGCTGGTCATTGTAGATACTCCAGGTCTTCACAAACCCAAAGACGCTCTTGGAAAAGAGCTCAACAAGGCAGCGCTTGGAGAGCTCAATGATGCAGATGTAATTGCTTTTTTGATTGACGCTACTAAGCCTGTGGGCCGTGGAGATGAATGGGTTGCCCATCATGTTGAGCAGGCACATGCTGCCTTTAAGCTGCTGGTTATTACCAAGGCAGATATTGCATCTCCAGAGCAGGTGGCAGAGCAGCTTGAGGGAGCACAGGCTCTTGCTCACTTTGATGACGTGCTTGTTGTTTCTGCTTCAGAAGACTTCAATATTCAGGCGTTTATTGCCCTTGTTTCTGAACATCTTCCTGAGGGCCCCATGTGGTTCCCAGAAGGTATGGAAACGGATGCATTACCAGAAGACCTGGTAGCTGAGTTTGTTCGCGAGAAGCTTTTATTGAATCTTCGTCAGGAAGTTCCACATTCTGTTGCTGTTGTCTGCGATTCCTATGAGGTTGCAACAGATGGCCATTTGTCTCTCTCTGCCACAATTATGGTGGAGCGAGAAGGACAAAAGGGCATCGTAGTTGGCCAAGGTGGCTCTATGATTAAACGCGTTGGCGTTGAGGCTAGAAAAGACCTGGAGAAATTGTTTGGCCGCAAGGTTTACCTTGACCTGCAGGTCCGAGTTCAGCCTCTTTGGAGACGCGATGCCAACGAGATTAAGCGCCTGGGTTACTCAACTGAGGATTAGCCGTGCCTGGTAGAAAGACCACTCGCCTTAAAGCAATTGTGCTTGATAGAACAAAACTTGCCGAGCAAGACCTCATCTTAACCATGCTCTCCGATTCGGGAGAAGAGCGTCGCGCTGTTGCGAAGGGCGCCAGAAAGCCTGGTGGTCGATTTGCCGCTCGTGTCGAACTCTTCTGTGAATTAGACGTTTTGCTGGCAGAAGGTCGCTCGCTTGACATCTTGTCTGAAGCAACCTTGCTTGAGCCACATGCAACGCTTCGCGGAGATCTGTCTAAGGTAGCAGCCGCATCTGCTATCTGCGAGGTTGCACGCCTTTCATGTATTGACGGCATTGAGGACATGTTTCTCTATCCATTACTTTCTCGCACCCTTAGAGCCTGTGAAGAAGTAGAAGACGAGAAACACTTAGATCTTGTTGTTGCTGCCTATGTGTTTAAAGTTTTGGCACACGAAGGCTGGCGTCCAGAGTTGGAATCGTGCATTGCCTGTGGAGATGAAGCTCTGACGTTTTTCTCGCCAGCTGCTGGCGGTGCATTGTGTGGAAGTTGTGCTCATGAGATTGAGGGTGCCCTTGAGGTAACTCCGCTTGAGCTCTCGTGGTTATCTTCACTTCTAAAACTTACTTTTGACCAGCTTGTTGTTGCCGAAATTGCTCCAGAAACCGCGCTCTTTTTGCTTTCAAGCGCACATATTTGGGCGGCCACACACCTTGAGGCGCGTCTTAAAGCATTTGAATTTTTGCTGAGTATCTAGTTGAAGTGGATTTTTACTAGCAAAGTTCACCAGTAACTGATATCCTTTTAAAGGTTATTTCCTTGTTCTTAGGGGCTAGTCACTGCCGGCTACCTTCTCAGTACAAGGAGTATTCAACGCGAAAGGCGGTTTATTATGGCAGTAACTAAGGATCGTAAGGCTGAGCTCATCAAGCAGTACGGCAAGGACGAGAAGGACTCCGGTTCCGCACAGGTTCAGGTCGCTCTTCTTACTGAGCGTATTCGTCAGCTCACCGATCACATGAAGTCCCACCAGAAGGACTTCCATACTCGTCGCGGTCTTCTGATGCTCGTTGGTAAGCGTCGTCGTCTTCTTTCTTACATTAAGTCGAACGACATTGAAGAGTACCGTACTCTTATTGCTTCCCTGGGTATCCGCGACAACATCCAGTAAGTTGGCTTTTTAGGGCGCCGTCTGGCGCCCTTTATGTTTGAGGCCCGTTTGCAATGGGGCAAACGGAGATAGAAGAGGAAAGAAATGACTAAAGTAACTCACGAATTTGACCTCTATGGTAAGCACTACACCCTTGAGGCTGGTGAGCTCGCAAAGCAGGCAACAGGTGCCTGCATCGTTAAGTGCGGCGATTCTACCGTACTTCTCACTGCAGTGGTTTCCAAGGAGCGTAAGGATTACGACTTCTTCCCACTGACTGTTGATTTTATTGA
>CABKMA010000043.1 GCA_902373375.1 uncultured Atopobium sp. | reverse complement strand
ACGGTATTTGTAGAGGTTATGGTCTAAATTCTTTATAGACGTAGCCCTTGTTTTCCTGCTATACTTTCAAAAGTTGTGCAGAAGCACAACATGCTGTTACCAAACAGCACAAAATCGCACGTACGACTACTTGTTTACCGTGGTGCCTAATGCTAAGCCAGGTGTTGGGTGGTTTTAACAAGGTCTGAACTCGTACGGAGGAACAACCAATGGAGGTAAAAATGGCTGCAAAGATTACTATTCAGACTCTTCTGGATGCTGGTTGCCACTATGGTCACCAGACTCGTCGTTGGAACCCTAAGATGAAGCCATACATCTTTGGTGAGCGCAACGGTATTTACATTCTTGACCTTAAGCAGACCATGCTTGGTGCTGACGCTGCTTATACTTTCCTTAAGAATATTGCATCTAAGGGCGGCCGCGTTCTTTTTGTTGGTACCAAGAAGCAGGCTCAGGAGCCAATTGCTACTGAGGCAGCTCGTGCAAATATGCCTTATATCAACCAGCGCTGGCTTGGCGGCATGCTTACCAACTTTGTCACCATGCGTTCCCGTATTAAGCGTCTTGAGGAGCTTGAGGCAATGGTAGAGGATGGCCGTATGGCTACTCTTCCTAAGAAGGAGCAGGCTCTTAAAAACAAGGAGCTTCTGAAGCTTCAGCTTAACCTCGGCGGCGTCCGTGATATGACTTCTCTTCCACAGGCTCTCTTTGTTGTTGACTCTAAGCGTGAGGAGAACGCAATCCGTGAGGCAAATCGTCTTCACATCCCAGTTGTCTCCTTGCTTGACACCAACTCTGATCCAGATGTTGTTGATTACGGCATTCCTGCAAATGACGATGCTATTCGTTCCATTTCTCTTATGTGCCAGCTTGCTGCAGACGCAATTCTTGCAGGCAGCGGCAAGGAGCAGATTTCTGCTGAAGAGATGGGCGCTGAGTCCGAGACCCCAGCTGCTGAGTAACTCTTAGCAATGGGTCAAATAATTTAATTATTCAGTAGATTTTGGGAGGAAAACATGGCAGAGATTACCGCAGCTCTTGTTAAGCAGCTTCGCGATATGACCAGCTCTCCTATGATGGAGTGCAAGAAGGCTCTCGTTGAGGCTGAGGGCGATATTGAAAAGGCAGTAGACATCCTTCGTACCATGGGTGTTGCTAAGGCAGTTAAGCGTGCTGGCCGTGACACCAACGAGGGCACCATTGCTACCTTCATTAGCCCAGACGGCAAGACTGGTGCAATTCTTGAGCTCTCTTGCGAGACTGACTTTGTTGGTACTAACCCACAATTTACCGGTTTTGCTGGTGAACTTGCTTCAGTTGTCGTTGAGAGCAACCCAGCTGACGTTGAGGCACTCAAGGCTGCTAAGCTTGGTGATGAGACTGTTGATGAGGCAATTACCGATAAGATCCACAACATCGGCGAGAACATGCGTGTTCTTCGTTTCCAGCGTGTTGAGGCTGCAAACGGCGCACTTGCTAGCTACATCCACCTTGGTGGCAAGCTTGCTGACATTGTTACCTTTGAGTTCAATAAGCCAGAGACCGCTGAGTCTCAGGACTTCAAGAACTTTGCACACGACGTTGCAATGCAGGTAGCTGCAGCTGCTCCAGTTGCTGCTCGCCGTGAGGACGTTCCACAGGATATTGTTGACCACGAGCTCTCCATCTATAAGGCACAGGCTGCTGAGTCCGGTAAGCCTGAGGCTATTCAGGAGAAGATGGCTTATGGACGTCTTGAGAAGTACTACAAGGAGTATGTCCTTACCGAGCAGGCTTTTGTTAAGAACCCAGATTTGACCATTTCTGAGTATGCTAAGCAGCTCTCCAAGAAAGTTGACGATGAGGTTAAGATTGTTAGCTTCGTACGTTTTGCTTTTGGTGAAGAGTAAGACTTTTTACTTTAATTATTTTGAGCCGGTTGTTCTCAACCGGCTCTTTTTTTAATGTGATTCCTGCAAAACTTATGGTGTCGTTTGTTAAAATTATTAGAACTATGGCAAACGGAGAGAGCGAGGAAGCTTTGTCTTCAGCTAAATACAGTAGAGTGCTTTTAAAGCTTTCTGGTGAAGCTTTGATGGGTGAGCAATCCTTTGGTATTGACCCTTCTATTCCAGAAATGCTAGCTAAAGAAATTAAACCCGTTTGGGAGTCTGGCGTTCAGATTGCCATTGTTGTTGGTGGCGGAAACATCTTTAGAGGCGTTTCTCAGGCAGCGGCAGGTATGGATCGTGCCCAAGGCGATAATATGGGCATGCTTGCAACTGTAATCAATGCTCTCTCGCTCCAGGATTGTTTTGAGCGTAATGGCATGGATTGCCGTGTTATGAGTGCAATTTCCATGGCTCAGGTCGCAGAGCCTTATATTCGCCGTCGCGCTATTAGACACCTTGAGAAAGGCCGTATTGTCATATTTGCCGCAGGTACAGGCAACCCTTACTTCACCACAGATACTGCTGCAGCTCTTCGTGCTTGTGAGATTGGCGCAGAGGCTTTGATGAAGGCAACAAAGGTAGACGGCATTTACGACTGTGATCCTGTTACTCATCCGGATGCAGTTAAGTATGACTCCGTCACCTACAAAGATGTTCTCGCCAAAGAACTTAAGGTCATGGATGCCGCAGCAATTGCACTGTGCAAAGACAACAAGATGCCAATTCTTGTATTTGACATGCAATCTGAGGGTGTTTTTATGAAGGCAATTTCCGGTGAAGAAGTCGGCACCACTGTCGTTGAGGAGGACTAATGAGCGTTCATTCTGATAAAGCTAAGCAGTCTATGGAGAAGTGCATCGAGGCACTTAAGAATAACTTTGGTCGTGTTCGTACTGGTCGTGCTAATCCACATGCACTAGACCACATCAAGGTTGACTATTATGGTCAGCCAACTCCAATTTCTCAGCTTGCGGCTATTAAGGTTCCAGAGGCATCTATGCTGCTTGTTGAGCCATGGGATAAGACTGCTCTAAAGAGCATCGAGAAGGCCATTGAGACTTCTGATTTGGGTATTACTCCATCCAATGATGGTTCTGCTATTAGACTTCCTTTCCCCATGCCAACTGAGGAGCGCCGTCGTGAGCTTGCTAAAGAGTGCTCCCAGATTGCAGAAGAAGCTCGCGTAGCTATTCGTAACGTTCGTCGTGATGTTAACGGCAAGATTGAGCGTGATGAGGAGCTCTCTGAGGACGATCAGAAGCGCGAGAAGAATGGCATTCAGAAGCTGACTGATACCTATATTTCACAGATTGAGTCTCTTCTTAAAACCAAGACTTCAGAAATCATGGAGATTTAAGTGCAGTTTGATTCAGACAAACTCGTTCAGTATTTCTCTGACGCACCAGAAGATATCAGTCTTTCTGATATCAATTTAGAAACTATTCCGTCTCACGTTTCCATCATTATGGACGGAAACGGTAGATGGGCTACAGCTCGTGGACTTGATAGAACTGAAGGTCACAAGGCTGGAGTTCTTTCTTTGCGTGAGGCTGTTACTACCAGCGTGCGCCTTGGATTGGACGTTTTGTCAGTTTATGCGTTCTCTACAGAAAACTGGAAGCGACCTCAGCGTGAGGTTGACTTGCTTATGCGTCTTTTTGCAGAAACGCTACTTAAAGAACTTCCGTTATTTCACCAAGAGAATGTTAAGCTACGATTCTTTGGTGATCTTGAGGCTTTGCCAGAGAAGACCCGCAAGACTTTCCAGCGTGGACTTGATGAGACCGCACAAAACACTGGTATGACGTTTGCACTAGCTGTTAATTATGGATCTCGCGCAGAACTGACTAGGGCAGCTGTTCTTCTCGCTAAACAAATTGCTGAGGGCAGTGTGTCTGCTGACTCTCTGACTCCAGCAGATTTCGAGAAGAACCTCTATACAGCAGGGCTTCCTGATCCAGATCTCTTGATTCGCACGTCTGGGGAGCTCAGACTTTCTAATTACTTGCTTTGGCAGCTGGCTTATTCAGAGCTATTTGTTACACAAACGTACTGGCCTGACTTCTCTAAATGGGATTTTTTACGGGCTATTAAGGACTATCAAGGCCGTGAAAGGCGATTTGGAGGAGTGAAATAGTGGTGGACAATACACACAATTCTAAAAAGCCCACCTCTACGTTTAATTCTGAATCTCAACGTACTTCTGAAGAAACGGGTAGCGTTGGAATTGATAGACAGATTGAAAAGTTGGAGATTCGTCGCTCACTTAAAGAGCTTCAACGAGCTGCTGGCAATCTTATGGGCCAGCGGGTTCGTGGTGCCACTGAGAAGCTTTTGACAAGAACTCTGTCTGGCGTTGTCTATGCAGCTATTGTGCTTGCAGCACTGTTTTTGGGTAAAGAAGCTACCATTGTCTTAATTGCTTGTATGGCATGGTTATGCTGTTCTGAGTTCTTCCACATTTGCCGCATGGGTGGGCGTATGCCAAACGAGCCTCTTGGCCTTGTTTTCTCGCTTCTTTTTCCAATAATTGCATATTTTGGACACATCTTTCCGTTTGCGTTCTCCTTGCTTTTGATTATTCTTTGCGGACTTTGGTATGTCTTTACTCCACGAGCAAACCTAGCGGATGTGGCAGTTACCGCCTTTGGACCTCTTTATACGTCACTGTCGCTTTCGACAGTGGTGTTATTAAGGTCCACAGAACCTAGTTTTTCTATTCCTTGGATTACGCTTGCCGTTATGCTTTCTGTTTGGGCAAACGATTCTTTTGCATATTTATTTGGATCTAAATTTGGCAAACATAAATTGGCTCCAAGGATTTCGCCTAATAAGAGCTGGGAAGGCTTTTATGGCGGATTGCTGGGTTCAATGCTTGTTTGGTTTTTGATTGCTGCATTTGGCGCTATTAATATGAATCCTCTTTTTGCACTGCTTTTTGGCGTAACTGAAGGAATTTTCTCTGTTGTTGGAGATTTATTTGAGTCTCGTATTAAACGAGGAGTGGGACTTAAGGACTCTGGTTCAATTATGCCTGGTCATGGTGGCCTGCTTGATAGAATTGATTCTATGATTTTTGGAACCATGGCTGCGTTTCTTTTATTTCAGCTTGCTGTGCTTTTCAGTCAGGTTAAGCTTCCTATTGCGCTACCGTTTGGAGCATAGATTTTGGGTATTTTTGAAGATACTGCACCTCGTACTGTTAGGCATGAGCCTCTGCGTGTTGCCGTTCTTGGCGCTTCAGGTTCTGTGGGCATGCAAACACTTGATGTATGTCGCCATTTTCCACAAAAGGTTGAGGTAGTTGCTCTTGCGGTGAACTCGTCGGTAGATTTTGCTGTAAAGGCAGCAAATGAGTTTAACTGCAAATATATTGCTTTTGCCGACGTAAGCGTCAAGGATAATGGCTTGCTTGAGACATTGCCACAAAGCTGTAAGGTCAGCTTTGGTCCTGAGGCCGTACAAGCACTTGCAGAGCTGGAAGAAGTCGACTGCGTAGTTAATGCGGTGGTGGGAGAGGCTGGTATTTACGCTGGTCTAGCCGCTGTAAAGGCAGGCAAAGTACTAGCATACGCTAACAAGGAGTCAATCGTTGTTGGCGGAGACTTGCTTATGCCTTTGGTTAAGCCCGGTCAGCTTATTCCTGTTGATTCCGAGCACAGTGCCATCTTCCAGTGCCTTATTGGCGAGAACCCCGCTGATATCCAGAGGATTTGGCTTACCTGCTCTGGTGGTCCATTCTTTGGACGTAGTAGGGAAGAGTTGACGCATGTCTCAGCCAAAGACGCCTTGGCGCATCCAACCTGGAAGATGGGCGCCAAGATTACCATCGACTGTGCAACGCTCATGAACAAGGGACTTGAGCTCATTGAGGCTAATCATCTCTTTGACACTCCTATGGATAAGCTTGAGGTGCTGGTACATCGTCAGAGCCGCATTCACTCTATGGTTGAGTTTGTGGATGGCTCTGTAAAGGCGCAGCTAGGAGCCTCTGATATGAGGTTGCCTATTCAGTTTGCTCTAAGCTATCCACATCGTTGGCCAGCAATTACTACGCCAGTTGAATGGCAAGAAACAGCTCCTCTTACAGGAGATTATGCTGACGAGAAAACCTTTGGATGTCTTGCTCTTGCTCGCCATGCAGGAACTGTTGGTGGAACACTTCCATGCATCATGAATGCAGCTAATGAAGTTGCCAATGATGCCTTTAGGCAAGGAAGATGTTCATTTCTTGATATAGAGCGCATTGTTGCAGAGACTATGAATGCCTCTGAAGTTCAAAGGGTAGAAGACCTTCAACAATTAACGCTTGTAGACGCAGAGGCACGCGCATTAGCTCGTTCTTTTGTGGGATAGGAATTTTGTGAATTTGTTAGCCATTCTTTCACCAATTTTTTGGGGACTCTTGGTCCTCTCGCTCCTTGTATTTGTACATGAGGCTGGCCATTACGGTATGGCTCGACTGTGCGGCGTTCGTGTTACTGAGTTTTTCTTGGGTATGCCATTCAAGTACAAGTTTTCTCACAAAAGTAAAAAGTATGGTACTGAAGTTGGAGTAACGCCACTTCTTTTTGGTGGTTATACGCGTATCTGCGGTATGGAAGGTGAGCTTGATGACCTGCTTCCAGAGGCTTTGATGAGCGTTCAAGAAGCTGGTTCACTTGAGGTTGGAACTCTTGCTGCAAAACTTAACTGCAAGGATGAGCGTGCTTACAATTTGCTGTATACCCTTGCAGACTGGGGCTCCATTGAGCTTGTCAAAGATTCTGAGTCAGATGATCTGGTACATGCTATCTTCCAGACTCTAGCAAGAGATGCTGAGCTTCGCTGTGAGTATGACCGAGGTCATAACTTTGAGCTTGAAGGCTCAACCGCGGCAGGGGAGCCTCGCGTTCCACAAATGTCCGCTGAGGATTTCTTTGCTCAAGAGAAGGCTCATACCTATGTTGGCGTAAATGTCCCTAAGCGCCTGCTCATGATTTTGGGTGGACCTTTGGTCAATATTGCGCTGGCCTTTGTACTTGTTGTGGGCTCTTTGATGTTTGTTGGTGTTCCCGCTGCCCAAAATAAGGCTCAGTTGGGTTCTGTTGAGTCAAACTCTTTAGCTGCAATTTCAGGTTTGAATCCAGGTGATACTATTCTTACCTTTAATGGAGTAGAGGTACACAGTTGGGAAGATTTTACTGCAGCTATTAAAGATGCAATGTCTGCTGGCGGAAAAGATATCTCTGTCACGTATGAACGCAATGGTATTCAGCTTGAAACTACCATTAAACCAGCTTTACGTCCTGACGATAAAATCATCGGCGTGGCGCCCGTGATGACCACCTATCACTTCTCGTTTATTGATGCATCTGCTTCAGCTGTATCGTACGCTGCACAGGTTGGCCAGTTTGCGCTCAGATTGCTTATTCCTACGCAAACCATGGAAGTTCTCAATCAGTCATCTTCTGTTGTAGGAATTTCTGTAATGGCTTCAGAAGCTGCCGCAGAGGGTTTCTCGACCCTTATTATGCTGGTAGCCGCCATCTCTATGTCCCTGGGATTTATGAATCTTTTACCTATTCCACCTCTTGATGGCGGAAAGATTCTCATTGAGGTAGTTCAGCTGATTATCAGAAAGCCCCTGTCTATCAAGATTCAAAACATTTTGTCTTACATTGGTTTGGCATTTTTCCTATTTGTATTTGTGGTTGCACTTCGAAACGATATTCTTCATTTACTTTTTAGGTAGTTGATTTTATGTCTGAGATTGCTCGTACAAAAACTCATCCTGTAATGGTTGGATCTGTTCAGGTTGGCGGCGGCGCTCCCGTTTCTGTCCAGTCAATGTGCACTACCAAAACAGATGATGCAGACGCAACACTCCATCAAATTAAGGAGCTTGCAGAAGCAGGTTGCGAGATAATTCGTGTGGCAGTTCCTGACGCAAAGGCCTTAGATGGCTTTGAAGAGGTCTGCAAATACTCGCCACTTCCTGTTGTTGCTGATATTCACTTTGACTATAAGCTGGCGCTTGAAGCTGCAAAGCGGGGCGCGGCGGCTCTTCGTATTAACCCAGGCAACATCGGCTCCATGAAACGAGTGGACGCTGTTATTGATGCTGCAAAAGTAGCTCATATTCCTATCAGAATTGGTGTTAACGCAGGCTCTCTTGCTAAAGAATTTGATACAAGACAAGACATGTCTCTTGTCGAGAAACTCGTGGCCTCGTCAAAATCATTTGTAGAGCACTTTTCTTCTCGCGGTTTCAACGATATTGTCTTGTCTGCAAAGGCTCACGATGTTCCTACTACGCTGGCAGTGTATCGTGCGCTTTCAAAGGAGCTGCCACATATTCCGCTCCACGTAGGCGTTACAGAAGCCGGAGCTTTAAGACAGGGAACCGTAAAAAACTCTGCTGCTGTTGGCATTTTGCTTGAGAGTGGTATTGGCGACACTATGCGCCTTTCTTTAACAGCTGATCCTGTTGAAGAAGTTCATGTGGCATGGGAACTTCTTGCCGCTCTTGGTATGCGTCGCATTAAGCCAGAGCTTGTGAGCTGCCCCACATGTGGCCGATGTGGCGTTGATATGATTCCTATTGCAGAAGAAGTTACTAAGCGCCTGGATGGTGTTCGCGCTCCAATTTCTGTAGCTGTAATGGGGTGCGTTGTTAACGGCCCTGGTGAAGCTAAAGGTGTTGATTTAGGTGTTGCCTGTGGTAAAGGTCAGGCAGTTCTGTTTGAAAACGGCACTCCTATTAGAAAAGTTCCCGAAGACAAGATTGTTGATGAGTTATTCTCCGAAATTGAGAATCGTTTTGGCAGAAAATAAGTAAACTATACGTATTACGTCATATTGAAAGGAAACTACCTTGAAGCACTGGATGCGCATGTCTTCTTTGTATGCACCAACGCTTAAAGAAGATCCAGCTGAGGCTGTACTTGCAAGTCACCGCCTACTTCTTCGTGCTGGCATGATCAGAAAGACCGCTGCAGGTCTTTATTCTTATCTACCACTTGCTTGGCGCTCTCTTTTAAAAATTGAAGCCATTATTCGTGATGAGATGGACGGCATTGGTGCTCAGGAGATTCTTGTTCCCATTATGACTCCAGCTGAACTTTGGGAAGAGTCTGGTCGTTGGGACGTCTATGGTGATGAGCTTATGCGTATGCATGATCGCCATGATCGTCAGTTTGCCCTTGGTCCAACTCATGAGGAGACCTTCACTGACCTTGTGAGAAATGAGTTAAAGAGCTACAAGCAGCTTCCTGTAACGCTTTATCAAATTCAAGATAAGTTCCGTGATGAGCGTCGCCCGCGCTTTGGTCTTATGCGTGGCCGTGAGTTCATTATGAAAGATGGCTATTCCTTCTCGGCAAATCAAGAGTCACTGCAAGAGTGCTATGACCAAGAGAAGGTTGCTTACCAAAACGTTTGCGACCGTACGCGTCTTAAGGCTCTTCAGGTAGTTGCAGACTCTGGCCAGATTGGTGGCGACACTTCTGTTGAATTTATGGCGCTGGCAGATGCTGGTGAGGCAAGCTTGGTCTACTGCGATTGTGGTTATGCTGCAGATACTGAGGCAGCTGCTGCAAAGATTAACGTAGAAGAGCGTGAGCCTGGTCAGATGTGTGAGATTCATACTCCTGGTATTGGTTCCATTGATGATGTTGCTGAGTTCCTTCATGTTTCTCCCGCAGCAACTCGTAAAGCTCTTGCGCTTGTTGATGGAAATGGCAAGCCAGTTGTGTGCTTTGTTCCAGGCACTCATGAGCTTAACGAGGTTAAGGCTGAGCACGTTTTTGGTGACTACCACATGATGACCGATGAAGAGCTTGAAGAGTATGGTCTCATCAAGGGCTTTATTGGACCTGTTGGTTTGCCAGAAGGTATCCGCGTTGTTGGAGATCTTTCTCTTGAGGACTCACAGTGGTGGCTCTGCGGTGCCAACAAGGCAGATTATCATCTTGATCACGTTGAACTTGGCCGTGACTTTGAGATTAACGAGTGGAAAGATCTTGTCACTTCTCAGGAGGGTGATATTTGTCCTGAGTGCGGTCTTCCTCTGCATGCTGCTCGTGGTATTGAGGTTGGCCAGGTCTTCCAGCTTGGCACCAAGTACTCCTCAGCGCTTAATGCTACCTTCACTGATGAAAACGGCGAGGACAAGCCACTTGTTATGGGTTGCTATGGCATTGGTGTATCCAGACTCCTTGCTGCCGTTGTTGAGCAATACAATGACGAGAAGGGCATCAAGTGGCCAGTCTCTGTTGCTCCTTATGAGGTTTCTGTTCTCTGCCTCTCTGACAAAGACCCAGAGATTTGGAACGCAGCGGGTGCTGTAGCTGACGCCTGTGTTGCTGCTGGTCTTGAGACTGTTGTCGATGACCGTGCAGAGCGTCCTGGTGTCAAGTTTGCAGATGCAGATCTTATTGGTTTCCCATGGCAGGTTATTGTGGGCAAGAAGGGCGTTGCAAACGGTATTGCAGAAGTCAAAGAGCGTGCTACCGGCAATCGTTTTGAAGTTGCTCTTGATGAGGTTGCTTCTTGGCTGTCTAAGAAGATTCTTCCAGAGCGCGAGATTTAAAAAAGAGCGCTTGGTTATTACCCAAGCGCTACATCAAGAATCATCATTACCGTAAATCCTAATGCAAAGGCAAGTACTCCAATATTTGAGTGCTTGCCTTCACTCATTTCTGGGATAAGTTCTTCTACAACAACGTACATCATGGCACCAGCCGCAAAACTTAGTAGATAGGGAAGTACGGGAATAACAAGCTCTGCAGCAAGAATAGTAAGTACCGCTCCAATAGGCTCAACTATGCCCGATAAAATTCCCAGGACAAGTGATTTACCTTTAGAGACACCACCTGCATGAAGAGGCATAGAAATAATGCTGCACCCAGCGAAGTTCCCGCAAATGGAATCAAAATACCTTTTACAAGTTCTATATTCATTCAAAACTCCAATAATATATACGTAATAAACAATCACTATTATTCGTGTACCCAGCATTCTTTATGCAAATTCGCTATCTATGCCATCAATTACAAAATTGTCGAGAAAAACAGAGCTTTTGTTTGCTATAGTATTTTCCGCACCTCGTTCGGGGAATTAGCTCAGCTGGGAGAGCGCATGACTGGCAGTCATGAGGTCAGGGGTTCGATCCCCCTATTCTCCACCACGCATTCTGGCGGCGGCATCAGTCGCCGCTTTTTCTTTCTTTTGGGCTCATGGCGCAACGGTTAGCGCAGGGGACTCATAATCCCTGGGTTGGGGGTTCAAATCCCTCTGGGCCCACCACGTACACTTCTGGCGAGAAGCCCCTTAGGGTTTCTCGCCATTCTTTATATTGTTTCTCCCACATATTGATTCAATGTATGAACCAATTAAAAACAGGTAAAATAGCAAAAAGATATAACTTGTAGATAGGGGAAATATGACTCCTGAGACTCGTAGCATGAAGCTTTTTAGTCTGGCTCTTTTGATTGGTGGACTTTTAGGCGTCATTAATGTTGTTGTTCTTATAATTGGTTTTGGTCCATCAATCGATTCCACCCTTCTTTTACTTGCCAGCATGATTTCTCTTCTTACCGGAGGATATGCAGCTAGAGAAGCAAATGTTCCTAATAGAGCTGCGGCGGCATTCTTTATGATTTTTGGATCTTGCTTTGTGCTAGCAGTAATTGTTGTCATTCAACTGGTTTTAAAGCCTACTATTTCATTGCAGCTTATTGAGTTACTTGCGTTATTGGTAATAGCAAGTGCTGTCACTCATGGGTCTCATAAAGTCAAAAAGTCTCTTGAAGCTAAGTAGGTCATGTAGACGGCATTTGCCTTTAAGCCTATCAGGAACGTATCTTGTAAATTAGGGATGGTACTTTTTTCTATAGTTTGCTATTATTGCAAGTCGTTTGGGCGATTAGCTCAGGGGTAGAGCACTTCCTTCACACGGAAGGGGTCGCTGGTTCAAATCCAGCATCGCCCACCATAGAAT
>CABKMA010000042.1 GCA_902373375.1 uncultured Atopobium sp. | reverse complement strand
AAAACTACAAGAAAGGCGGGTAATCATGGCAAAAGTAAGCACAAATATAAATTTGGATCCAACCCTTAAAAAGAATGCCCAGGAACTTCTCAGAGATTTAGGCATGGATCTTACTACTGCTATTACCATTTTTCTTCGTCAGACTGTTCGTGAGCAGGGAATCCCTTTTGAAATCAAGCGAGAAATTCCTAATGCTCAAACTATAGAGGCTCTTAATGAATACACCAACATGAAAGAGCATCCAGAAAATTACAAGCACTATGCCTCATTCTCCGACGCAATGTCGGAGGTCCTAGATGCTTGAAATCTTTTAGAACCGGTTCTCATTCTGATCTCTTTTAAAACTAAAGAATAATTTTTGTTTTGTTGTAACCACAACAAAAGCTGCGTGGAACTACTGCCACACTTTGGGTATAAAGTAAGCCAGAGTAGACTTTCTAAACCTATCCGCGAGAGGAGCCCGTATGGCACAGGTTCTTGATTTAAGCAAATCCGTTTATGAGATTTGCACTAAGTACCCCGTTATTAAAGGCCTCATGGCAGAAAACGGCTTTGCCGAGATCACCGAGCCAGGCCGTCTGCAGACCATGGGACGTTTTATGACCATCCCTAAAGGTTGCGACCACAAAGGCGTAGACCTTGAGGAGCTCAAAGCAATCTTCCGCGCTCACGGCTTTACCATTCTTGGTGATGAGGAGCCTGCAGCAGCAGAAACCCCAGCTGGCGAGAAACCCGCAGAGGCAGAGAACGCACCTATCGCGCAGACTCCTGAGGAGCGCAAAGTTCTTATCGCCCAGTACCTTGAGCGCCTTAATGACGGCGAGGACATCGAGGCTGTTCGCGAGGACTTTGCTCGTAACTTCAAGGACGTCTCTGGATCTGAGATTTCTACCGCTGAACAGGAGCTTATTGCTGGCGGCGTTCCTATGGAGAAGGTCCTGAAGCTCTGCGACGTTCACGCCGCTCTCTTTGAAGGCAAGGTTTCATGCGCACCAACAGGTACTGTTGAAGAGACTCCTGGTCATCCTGTTTGGACCATGCGCCAGGAGAACGACCGTATTCTTGCCTTTATCCACGACCGCGTTGCTCCAGATGTGAAGCGTGCTCGCACCCTTACTGAGTCTTCCAGCAACGAAGAGTGTGCTGGTGTTGCAGCAATTCTAAAGGCTGATATGGACGCCTTTGATGAGGTCTTTGTTCACTACAAGCGCAAGGAAGAGCTGCTCTTCCCTCATCTTGAGCGCCACGATATCACTGGTCCTTCAAAGGTTATGTGGGGTAAGGACGACGAGGTAAGAAACGCTGTTAACGGTGCAGAGGCTCTGCTCGAGACTGCATACGGCCAGTATGATGCAGGCCTTATGGCAGGCGTTGCTGACTATCTGGATGAGGCTATTGAGGGTGCTGAATCCATGGCTTCCAAGGAAGAGAACGTCCTTATTCCACTTTCCCTTGAGCACTTAACCGCCACTCAGTGGACCCAAATTGCTGCTGAAGAAAACGAGTTTGGCCATGCATTTGGCGTCAATCCTCCTTCATGGCACGCAGATCCTCTTGATCTTGCAAACGACAAGCTCAAAGAGATGGAAGCTGCAGGTGCTATGGGCGAGAAGGACGCTAAGGTAGAAGAAGCAATCTCTGTTGACGGCAAGGTTAAGCTCTCTACCGGTGAGTTCACCATTCCTCAGCTTGAGGCTGTCTTTGCAACCATTCCGCTTGACATTACCTTTGTTGATGCTGATGACAAGACACGTTACTTCAGCCACGGTGACACCCGCGCCTTCCCTCGTCCTAAGAGCTGCCTTGGCCGCGATGTGTATGACTGCCACCCACCAAAGAGCCAAGAGGCTGTTCGCCGTATCCTCACTGAATTCAAAAGCGGCAAGCGTGATTCCTCTGAGTTCTGGTTTGATGTAAGAGGCAAATTCCTCTACGTCCGTTACTTTGCTGTTCGCGATGAAGAGGGTAACTACCTGGGCGCTCTTGAGACCACGCAGGACATTGGACCAATCCGCGCTCTTGAGGGCGAGAACCGCAGAGGCTCCGACAGCTAAGATTTTGCGCGTACAAAACCCTGAGTTACCTCTCAAAAATTTTGTGTGACTTGGTAGGCGATGTGTCTTTTTTACGACACATCGCCTACACTGTTTTTTGGCTAAAAGAGAGGAGCCTCAGTGCTACAGCGTTTACTAGGCACTAAGTATGCATACGCCATTGTTGCAACTTGTGTTGTCATTATGTTTTTGCCGTGTGCCATTATCCTTACGTGCTTTGGCATTTTCATTACGCCAGTTTCCCAATACTTTGGCGTTCCCCGTGTTGCCTTCTCTGCGGTCTTCTCGGTACTTTGCATTGCTATGACGGTAGTTATGCCGTTCATAGGAAAGTTCTATAAAACACATGATACGCGCTTGGTGCTTTCTGCAAGCGTTATCATCTGCGCAATCTCATATGGAGCCATGTCAACAGCTCAAGAGATGTGGCATTTTTATCTCTATGCAGTGGGACTTGGCATTGGTATACCTGCGCTCATGTTCTTATGTGTCCCCGCCCTCATCAACGATTGGTTTGACCAGCGTGTTGGCACTTTTATGGGCCTCTGCTTTGCATTTACCGGCATCGGCGGCACTGTCTTTAACCCCATCGGATCTGCCATTATCTCGTCTAGCCCTGAAGGTTGGCGTGCTTGCTATCAAATTTTTGCCCTAGTTATGCTTGTAGGAACACTCCCCTTTACCCTTTTTGTGGTACGCAAGAAACCCCAAGACCTTGGCCTTACACCTCTTACTTTCTCCTCTACTGACGAGAAAAACGTTGAAGTAGCAGAAATTTCTTCAACCGACATCTCTGCTGATGACGCAATGAAATATCCAGAGTTTTATATAGTCGCTGCGTTTTACGCACTCATAACCTTTAACCAGCAAATCTCTCAGTACTTCCCTAGCTATGCCGCAACGTTTGCAGAAACCGCTCCTGCCATTGCCGCTGCTACAGGCCTTCTTGCTGGAACAACCATGCTTGGTCAAGCAATTGGAAAGGTGCTGTTGGGTGCTTTAAGCGATATCTCTGTAAAACTTGCTTGCTTTGTAGGAATTTTCTCGGGCATTGTTGGATTACTTATGTTGGGAGCCAAACTTCCGGTATTGCCACTCTTACTGGCAGGAACCTTCCTTTTTGGAATTGTCTACGCCCTTACAACAGTTGGTTCACCTCTATTGGTCCGCGCAGTCTTTGGAAAAAAAGATTCCACACTTATCTACTCAAGAATTGCAGGTGTAAGCTGTTTTGTCTCTGCCTGTGCACTCATTATTTGGAGTCTGATTATAGACGGTTCAGCCCATGGTTTCTTGGTGCTCTTTGGCATTGGTATTGTGCTGATGAGCAGTTGCCTTGCGCTTGCTCTTACCGCACTTAAACGCGCTGGCAAACGAGCATAAGGTTGTCTGACTCTCTTGGGTCTGCTTCTGGATCTTGAGGATGATTTAAACCAAAGAAAACTTTAGGTATCGCTAATAGTCAAGTGTGTATTAAATTTTAAAGAAGCAGGAAAAGAGGTTTCGTGAGAAACAATAATAACAATTCTGCTCTTGGAAAGATTCTGTATTTTCTGAGCAATAATTTCAATATTGTTCGGGTCTAAGTTTGCAAATGGTTCATCAAGTATCACAACTTTTGACGGACGAATCAGTGCTCTAAGAATAGACAGTCTCTTTCTTTCACCTCCAGAAAGATTTTCACCTTCTTTAGCAATATCTTTATTCAATAGGTTTTTTCTGAATCCAAATTCATCTAGTAGACTCTCTAATTTCATTCTTTCCGATGCTGAGAGATGGTCTACGGTTTTAGGATATATTAAGTTTTCTATCACGGATAAATTAAACAGTTTATTCGATTGTCCTGAATATGAGTACAAATTCAAGTCGTCTTCTCGAGAATAAATAGTCACTTCTCCACTCGAAGATTTGATTAAGCCTAAAAGTATTTTTATCAAAGTGGATTTACCTACACCGCTTTTTCCGTCAATTAAGTTGACTCCTTCTTTAAATCTAAAAGTGACATCTTCAAGAATTGCTTCAGATTCATAATTTTTTGATATGCCGGTCAAAACTATTTCTGATTCAGATGAATCAGAAATAAAATGAATAGCTGAGATCTCTTCAGCTGGCTTCGAGATTATAAAATCTATAAGCTTATCTGCGCTTGAAACGGATTTTTGAATTAACTGAGAATATTTATTCAAATTTGAAAATGGATTATAGAATCTTTGTACGTAGAGTAAAAATGGGATAAGAATCATCCAATTTCCATCCTGCATTAACACATCTTTGCATAAAAAGAATAATGAAATCGCAATAAATAAATATCGAACGCTTTTTTCTATAACAAAGAAGACACTAAGTGCCGCGCTCGACAAATTATCGTTCTCCAAAATATCAATATTTATACGGTTAAAACGATTGTCCTCTCTCTCCTCGCCTTTAAATATTTTAATATATGAAAAGTTATCATTAGTTTCATTAATCTTTTCAATCAAATCCTCATTGAGTTTGATTGTATTTTCTGCAAACTTTTTTTGCTCAGATGCCGATATATTGCCGATTAAAACTAATGGTAATATGCCGATTATTAAAATAAATAACGAAGTGATATTTATTTGTGTCATAAAAAAACAAATCCACACTGTATCGAATATATCTGAGCACAAAGTAAAAAAGCTTGTTGAAAAGATTAAGCTTAATCTATTTACGTTATTGTCTATCAAATTAATATAATACGCATTATCATGAATTGTCGCTAATTCATATTTCATATCAATAAGTTTTGAATATGCTTTATCTCTTACGTTTTTAATGATGTCATTTGAAAAAATAGAAACTCTAAAGCAAAAGTAATTTCTAACTATTGTTGAAAGCACAATTAACATCAAAAACTTAGAGCAGATAAAACCAATTTGAAAAAGATTATTTGTAACCGATGTGCTAAAAACTTCTGAAAGTGACTGCATATATTGAATCGAATAAATCTCAAGAAATGATGATAAAACCGCTAAAACGGCAAGAAAAACTAGTGCATTGATTTTTCCATTACCAATATGAAAGATTTCTTTTATTGATAAAAACGATTCTTTCATATATTCATATCTCCAATCAAGTGCGCTGAGCTAGACTAAAGAATTCGATTTATGTTGTGTCCAAACGAGAATCATTCAAAAACTAAAATCAGCAGCTTCTATTTTACACTTCATTTTTTTAATTTCTCTATCGATGTTAATTCATTGACTTCACTAAAACTTTTAGCTAATAAATAGCCAAAAGCTTGCGCTCGCTGCACTTAAGCGCGCTGGCAAACGAGCATAAGGTTATCTGGCTCTCTTGGATCAGCTTCTGGATCCAAAGGTACAACCTCCACCTGTTCAAACACTGTGCGAGCAGCATCTAGGAGCACTTCAAGCTGATGCGCTCCCTCTCCTACCTGTGCAGAAACTACATTTGTAAGATATCTTCCGCCAGGAGTAAGGCAGTGTGCCACCTGTCTCATCCACTCAACAGTCATCATAGCTGCAGGTGGAACTTCTCCGCTAAAGCAGTCGTTTAAGATAGCGTCATAGTGCCTATTATCAGAGGTAGCTAGGCTCTTTATATACTCAATCCCATCAGTTACCTGTACCTGAAGCCTACCATTGCTCTCTCTGATAGCCTCATCCACAAAGAAGCAGCTATGAGCTAGAGCTGCAATTTTAGGGTCGATCTCTAATGCGTCACAAGAAACCTCTAGATGATGAGCAACTAAATATCGAGGATATGAGCAACCACCAGCACCCAGCATCAAAACTGAATGTACGGGACAAGCAGCCTCAAATAACAAGTCATACAACTCAAGATAAGGAAATACCAGCTGGTTCTTTCTAGAATCTGTGTACGTTGCACTTTCATAGGCGCTACCCTGCCACAACACACGTATTTCTCCACCTTCACCGTCTGAGATAGGAAATACTAATGCGGGGCCATTCAGCGCCTGAGGTTCAACGTAAATGCCTGCACAAGTTAGGAGCTCCATATCATGAGCAGTAAGCTGTTTTTCTGACATGGAGCTCCTTCAAGTAATGTGTTGCATGCGACGTACGTAAGTATAGCTAGTACACGGGGTTTCTCGCCAGGTACTACCTCAACTCAAACGAATCGGCATCGGTGATGCAGACGCAGGTGTCGTAGAACGCCTTGAGCGCCTGGTATCCCAAAAGCGTGTCTTTGGTGCCCGCGGTCTCGTAGACGGAGTGCATAGCAAGCTGTGGCAGACCCACGTCAACGGCATGCATGCTGGCCTGAATGTTGGAGAGGTTGCCCAGCGTTGATCCACCTGGCATGTCACTTCTGTTAGCAAAGACCTGGTAAGGAATGTTTTGCTGCTTACAAATAGCCTCGACAATGGCGCGGCTAAACGCATCGGTGCAGTACGACTGACGTGCGGCCTCTTTGATAACCATGCCGCCATTGAGATACGGCTTGTTGGCCGCATCGTGCTTCTCGGGATAATTGGGGTGAACCGCATGAGCGTTGTCGCAGCTTACCAGCAAAGATGCCGAGAGCGCGCGGTAGTAATCTTCTTGTGTAAAGCCAAGCGTAGCGTTAACGCGCTGCAGCGTATCTTTAAGGAACGTAGACTTTGCACCCTGCTTGGTATTTGAACCAACTTCCTCGTTATCAAAGCAGGTGTACACAGAGATGTCCTGCTCATTTGAAGACGCAAGGAAGGCCTTAAGCGCTACAAAGGCGCACTGAAGGTCATCCAGATGACCAGCGGAAACAAACTCCTTCTTAGCACCCCAAATACGGCCACCCGTGTGATCAACTAAGAACAAATCGCGAGAAAGAATGTCCTCTTGAGACACGCCTGCTGCGTCTGCTACCAGGGCGTTGAAGGCACCAGGATTGAGCTCACCAGCACTGAAGAGTGGCATCAGATCTTTAGCGCGGTTAAACTCTGGCGAGAGACCATTTTTGTGCTCAAGATGAATAGCCAAGCTTGGAATCATGACAACGTCATCTTCAATGTTGACCAGCCTGGACTCTACCTTGTTTCCTACCTTGACCAGCACGCGACCAGCAATGCCCAAAGGACGGTCAAACCACGTGTGGTCAAGCATGCCACCATATGCCTCGGTGTTCAGACGAAGCGAGTTGCCGTCACCGGTAAGCTCTGGCTGAGCTTTTACCTTATAGGTTGGAGAATCGCCATGGGCAACAGCAAGCTGGAAGTGATAAGGAGCATCAGCGCTTAAGGTTTGGGGCTCACGGTACTTCTCGCCAACTTTCCAGGCAACAATTGAAGAATTGTTGCGCGTGGTAAAGTAAGAGCCTCCAGGCTGAACATTCCAAGAAGAACCCTCAGAGAGATAGGTAAAACCATTCTCAAGCAGGTACTCTTTGATGGTTTGTGTGGTATGAAACATAGAAGGGCTCTGCGTAATAAAAGCAATGAGCTCCTCAGAAAGAGCAAGTGACTCATTCAAATCAGACATCCGTAAAACCTTTCATAGAACTGTGTTGCACTCAACAGCCTAGCACGCATTTTTGATGAGGCGCGTACTTTCTAGAAAATGACGCAAAGAATACGCGCTTCAGGGTAGATACTTATATGTTGAACTAATTCTCACCCACCAAAGCGAGAGTGTATGGATATCAATCAAGCTATTGAGCACGCTAATGCGTTTGTCATACCTGGCCTTCTTGTTGATGATCAGTCCATCATCGGCGAGGTCAACAAAAACTGTGATGCCATTAAAACGCTGCTTGATGCCTGGAAGGAAGCGCCACTTGACCAAGAGCCTGTAGAGTTTGCTGTCATTCAGCAGCTCGCCGATAGAACGCGCTCGCTCTGCGATACCTACGGTGTGGAGAGACTCAGAAACCATCGAGGCGTTGGCCTTTCTCGCGGTCTTTCAAACGACGATCTTGCAGCAGCCGTTGCAAAGATGCAGCGACGTCGTCCTAAGGCTGTCTTTAAAACCGCAGGTCCGCTTCTTAATGACTTGCAAATTGCGTATGTCGAGAAGAGCGTTTCTGGCACGGTTTTGGGCATTGATATTGAGACTACGTCGCGCTTTCCTGAGTTGGGCTACATTGTTAACGTGGGCTTTGAGTTCTGGAATCTTGGTCGCAATACCGTTGCCGTAGAGCCTCACACCGCCTACTTTGGCATTCCAGAGATGTACAAAGAAAAAGGCGTCCCTCTTGCCGATATTCACCAGATTACCTGGAAAGATGTTGAGGGCAAAAAATCCTTTAGAGACGATAAAAAAGCCCAAGAAGCCCTACTGGCAACTATGAAAAAGATTCCTTTTATGGCACATAACGCCGCCTTTGAGGATTCTTGGTTCATGTTCAACATTGATGGCTACGCAGAAGCTAGAAAAGCGGGCAAGATTATTGTTATTGACTCCCGCGACATCTGCCGTCGCTTGGACCCAGAAATTAGGTCTCTTCCCCGTGAGTCTTCTCCTGCCGCACTTGAGAACTGGGCACGTCGTAGGCATACGCTCGCAGCAGACGAGAAGGAACGTCACTTGGGACTTGAAGACGTAGACCTTATGATTCGCACCGTTCAAGCAGAGTTTGCAGACCACAATATGTTTGAAGACTAGGCAACGTTGTCGGTCATGAGTGTTCAAGCGTTATACTAAAGAATGCATAAACTAGATTTTCTCGCTAGAAAATAACTGCCAAGGAGGAGTTTTGTCAGAGAAGCAGGTAAGAGTACGTTTTGCACCATCCCCAACAGGCAAGCTGCACATCGGAGGTGCACGTACTGCTATCTATAACTGGGCTTTTGCTCGTGCAAACGGTGGCAAGTTTATTCTTCGTATTGATGACACAGATCCTACGCGCTCAACTGAGGAGAACACTCAGATTATTCTGCGCGCCATGAAGTGGCTTGGTCTTGATTGGGACGAGGGTCCAGATAAGGGCGGCGATTGCGGTCCTTATAGCCAGACTGAGCGTCTTGATTTGTATCGTGAGGCAGCAAACAAACTGCTGGCAGAGGGCAAGGCATACCCTTGCTTCTGCACGCCAGAGAAGCTTGCTGAAGACAAGAAGGCCGCAGAAGAGCGCCACGACCCCTTCCAGGGCTATCAGCGTACCTGCAGAAACATTGATCCTGCCGAGGCTCAGCGCAGAATTGATGCTGGCGAACCTTATACCATCCGCATCAAGGTTCCTCTGGACCGCGGTGATGTCATTGTCCACGACGCCGTTCACGGTGATGTAACCTTTAACGCTCGCGAGCTTGATGATTTTATCATCTTCCGCTCTGACGGCACTCCAACCTATAACTTTGCCACCGTCGTTGATGATGCTGGCATGGGCATTACCCACATCATTCGTGGCGATGACCACCTGTCTAACACTCCTCGTCAGATTATGGTGTACGAGGCTCTGGGCGCACCTGTTCCAACCTTCGCACACATCTCCATGATTTTGGGTCCTGACGGCAAGAAGCTCTCCAAGCGCCATGGTGCCACCTCTGTTGAGGAATATCGTGACCAGGGCTATCTTGCAGATGCCTTTGTCAACTACCTAGCTCTTCTCGGCTGGTCACTTGATGGCGAGACAACCATTGTTCCCCGCGATGTTTTAGCAGCTCAGTTCTCTTTGGACCACGTTTCCAAGAATCCTGCTAAGTCCGATCCAGAGCGTTTGAACTGGATTAATGCAACGTATCTTGCCAATATGGATAACCAGACCTTTGCAAAGACTGTTCTGATTCCAGAGCTTGTGGGCGCAGGTCTAGAGCCTGTTCAAGGTAGTGCTACTGACGCAGATGAGATTTACGCAACTCGTCCAGGTTGGTATGATCTGCTTTCCGAGATTCTTCGTCCTCGTACCACAGTAAGCCCAGACGTCATTGAGAAGTCACGCTTCCTATATGAAGGTGCAAACGTCACCCTTGATCAGAAGAGCGTTGAGAAGGGTCTTACCAAAGACGCTATTCAGAGCGCTACCGTCCTTGCGGCTGCAAAGACTGCTCTTGAGGGCGTTTCTGAGGACGAGTGGAAGGCTGCAGCAATTAATGCTGCCCTTGAGGTGCTTCCAGAGCAGCTTGACCTTAAGAAACGCATTGTCTTCCAGTCCATTCGCGTTGCTGAGTGCGGCAACATGGTCTCCCCTCCTCTTGGAGAGTCTATGGAGCTTCTTGGTCGTGAGGTTTGCCTTGCTCGCCTTGACCGCGCCCTGGAGCTTTGCAAATAACGCGTGAATGCGCGGTTGCCGCGTATTCTTCCAAGCGTAAGTGGGTATCAAAAGTAAAACCACACAAGAGCTGTAAAACAGATGGTTTTGCAGCTCTTTTATCGTTATCGTTTGTTTAGTTTTTGGAGTAGCTATGATTTCTATGTCTGCGTTTGAGGTTCTAGGCCCCATTATGGTGGGTCCTTCTTCCTCGCACACAGCAGGAGCCCTGCGCATTGCTCTGGTTGCACGCTCGCTTGCACCAAAGCAGCTGGAGCGCGTTGAGTTTTGGCTCTACAACTCCTTTTCTCATACCCACCTTGGACACGGCACCGATTACGCTTTAATTGCAGGCATCTTAGGCCTTGCTCCAGATGATACACGCGTACGTGAAGCGCTCACCCTGGCAGAAGAAGCCCATCTTAACTACAGCGTTATAGAAAAGGGCGACGACGAGACTCTGCATCCAAACACCGTAGAAATTCACCTCTTTGGCGCAGATAACGTTCACGTTTCTGTTATGGGCGAGTCCGTTGGTGGAGGCCGTATTCGTATCTCTGGCGTCAATGGCGTACGCATTCGCATGTCTGGTGATATGCCTACCATTTTTGTTTCACATCGCGATAAACCCGGTGTTCTTGCAGCTCTTACCTCCATTTTGGCTACGCAAAACATCAATGTTGCAACTATGCGCACCTTCCGCTCAGAACGCGGCGGCTTTGCGCACACCGTCTTTGAGATTGACGAGCCTATTGAGCAGAAAGTCCTGGATCTCTTCCAGCTGGCACCTCACGTTTCCTATGCCGCTCAGGTTTCCATCCCAGGAGCAGCTCCACAGGTCACAAACGACGTGCTTTCAGGAGCCTTTGACAACGGCGCAGATCTTCTCGCCAGGTGCTCCAAGACGGGAGCCTCCATTGGCCAGATAATGCGCCAGCGCGAGAAGGACCTGCGCCCAGATGCCAACGTAGACGCCGAGATGGCTCACGTTCTTGAGATTATGCGCGATGAGGTCCACGACACTATCAAGACGCCTCGTCAGTCCATTGGTGGCCTACTTAACGGCCAAGCCAAGACCGCAGCAAATACCCCAGCCACAATCTCACGTGCACTTATGGGCACCACGCAGACACGAGCCGTTGCCTACGCTATGGCCGTGCTTGAGCGCTCGGCAACCATGGGCGTTATTGTTGCCGCTCCTACTGCAGGCGCTTCTGGCGTTGTACCGGGATCACTTATCTCGGTAGCAGAAGAGATTGGCGCCACCGACGAGCAGGTTATCTCTGCGCTTTGGAACGCAAGTGCTATTGGAGCCATCCTTACCACCAACGCAAGTGTTTCGGGTGCTGAGGGTGGTTGCCAGGCAGAGGTTGGATCTGCTGCTGCCATGAGCGCATCTGCTCTGACCGAGCTTCTAGGCGGTACTCCTCAGCAGTGCTTGGACGCAGCCTCTATTGCTATCTCTAACCTACTAGGTCTGGTCTGTGATCCAGTTAGAGGCTTGGTTGAGTATCCTTGCCAGGATAGAAACGCTATTGGTGTAGCTGCAGCCGTAAGTTCTTCTCAGCTGGCTTTAGCCGGTGTTGGTAACCCAATTCCGTTTGATGAGGTGGCGCACGCTATGGCAGAAGTTGGAGCTGCGCTTCCCGTTTCTCTCAGAGAAACAGCTAAAGGCGGTCTTGCTGCTACTCCAAGCGCCCCTACTGCGTGCGCAAGCTGTACCGGTTGTGCCCCACTAGATCAAGCGCTTATTGATGCAGAACGTATGCTCAGCTCAAATAACAGAGACGTTCCTTGCGCTTAAAGATGCGTTTTGTATAATATTTTTCACTGCAAACAGAATTTCTTGTAATTATTGCTTGCATCTCTAGCGAGTCTCCTTTATAGTTGTTTCTCGCGCTGATGCGCACGGATGACATCTTGGGATATCGTCTAGTGGTAGGAC
>CABKMA010000041.1 GCA_902373375.1 uncultured Atopobium sp. | reverse complement strand
CGCCCCTTTTAACGGTATTTATTTGTGTTTAGTGCAAGTCTCTAGCTTCTTCGTGCTCAGAAAGATCACTAGTATCACGATCCAAAAGAACCGATACATTCATATCAGGATAGGCTGCTTTAACTTCACGAATAATATCGTGGACAATTTGATTACCGTCATAACCAAACTCAATAACAGTGTCAAATGCCATAAATTGGTTTTCAATGTTAGCAATGAAACCGTGAACTTGAAGAACACCCTTATGAGCCAGAGCCATTTCGGTGACTTCAGTACGCATTTTTACAATGCGATTATCGGTGGTGTTTCTTGCATAAATACCAATAGCTGCAATGATGACTTTGCCTGATGTCTGTTTGTAAATCTCTGTATTCAGACGTCTGGTCATGGTATCAATCTCAGTAGCTGTAGTAGTATCAAGAACCTCAGTATGGAACGAACCAACAAATTTATCTGGACCATAGCTGTGGATAATAAGGTCGTAGACGCCTTCTGCATCTGGATCATCTTTCACAATGTCATAAATGAGCGTTGAAAGAGCTGTATCAGGGCGCATGCCAATAATCTCTTTGATAGAGTCCTGCAGCATCTCTATTGAAGCTTTAATGATAAAAACGGAGATAACAACACCTACGTAGGATTCAAGGCTAATTCTCGTAAAGATAAAGATAAGAGCAGCTGCAAGAACAGAAGTAGATAGTATGGCATCAAAAAGTGCGTCAGAACCTGAAGCAATAAGCGTATCTGAGTTTACGCGATTCCCTACAGAGCGCACATAGTGACCCAAAACAATCTTTACGAGTACGGCTACAGCAATGATGACTAAAGACAAGGGGCTATAGTCTGGTGTTACAGGATCAATGATGTCTTGGATAGATTTAATGAGTGAAGAAATGCCTGCATACATAATGATTGCAGCAATTACTGTTGTAGTGATGTATTCAATACGCCCGTGACCAAAAGGATGTTCACGATCAGCTTTTTTGTTAGAGAGTTTTGTTCCAACAATCGTGATGATTGATGAGATTGCGTCGGAAAGATTGTTTACTGCATCAAGAGTAACAGCAATTGAGTTGGATAAAATGCCCACAGCAGCTTTGAACGCAGCAAGTGCAACATTGGCTGCAATTCCAATGATGCTGGTGCGTACAATAGCGGTCTCACGCTCAGAAGAGGTAATAGTTACCTGTGTTTGGGTCATAGCAAAACTAGCTTTCTGTAACGTTAGAAAGAACTTTTAGAAGCAATTTTTTGAGCTCAGCACCCTCTTCAGGTGAGAGATTAACGCATGAGCCAATTTGATGGGGGACTACTTGAATTTCTCGCCTAAGCTCTTGACCTTTTTGGGTGAGAGAAACAATCAGCTGGCGCCCATCTTTGCTTGTTTTTTGACGCAGAACAAGACCCTTCTCCTCAAGTTTTTTAAGAAGTGGGGTTAAGGTGCCTGAGTCAAGGAATAAAAGTTCGCCTAACGTTTTGACGTCTAAGGACTTGTTTTCCCAA
The DNA here is from genome assembly GCA_902373375.1 of uncultured Atopobium sp. Classification (GTDB taxonomy): domain Bacteria; phylum Actinomycetota; class Coriobacteriia; order Coriobacteriales; family Atopobiaceae; genus Lancefieldella. Next base: position 10,786 of record CABKMA010000041.1, on the reverse strand, counting down.
AGCGCCATCATGGCAATGTATTGTGTATACGTCAAATTAAAAGGCTTAAGCAATGGTGTATACCTGCGCACTACCTCTTTTGAGGCACTGTAAAGTGGGAAGCAGAGCTGATTTTTAAGGAGCAGCTCAGGAATATCTTGTATGTTGTCGAGTTCATAAGCGCCGCCAGCAAAAGTGCTGGCGGCTTTAACGGAGTGCATTTCTTTTTGAGAAGAGCTCATAAGTGAATCGGTCCTCTCGCCTTAGGCAAGAAGGTTTTTAATTGCAGCCTCAACTTCTGCCATATCAGTGGTTGGCTCAAAGCGGGCAACAACATTTCCCTGGCGGTCTACAAGGAACTTAGTAAAGTTCCACATAATGTAGGCCTTATCGCCAAACTTCTTGTTGTTTGCTTTTGCAAATTTATCCAGTGCAAGAGCCTTGATGCCTTTGCCAAAACCCTGGAAAGGCAAAGCAGTTGCAAGGTGCTCAAAGAGAGGGTTAGCAGTCTCTCCGTTGACGTCACCTTTCTTAAATTGTGGGAAATCGGTACCAAACTTCATGGTGCAGAACTGGTGAATTTCTTCATCAGATTCTGGAGCCTGGTCTGCAAACTGATTACAAGGGAAGTCGAGAATCTCAAAGCCCTGATCCTTATAAGCTGCATAAATACGCTCAAGATCTTCATACTGTGGGGTAAACCCGCAGCCAGTTGCAGTGTTCACAATAAGTAAAACTTTTCCGTTAAAAGAGGAGAGGGGAGTAAGAGAGCCGTCACGCTCTTCTACAGAGAGATCGTAAATGTTGGTAGTTTCCATAATGTTCCTTTCAGTTAGCCGCGGGTAGTATGGAGTATTGGCGGCTTTGTTTTATTAGGTAGTGTACTTCAATAGTCGCCGTCTCCCATAAATAAATTGTATACAATTTATTTTACACATTTGCTACATAATAGAAATTCAAGAAAATGAGTAGAATTTTATGCAAAGAAATTAAATATCAAATATTTAAGTAACGTTTTGACGTGAGTCCTTCATAAAATTTCTATGTATGCCAAGGCTAACCATATAAAATATTTGTGCAGGTAAAGCATTTTTTCCGTGCAATTGTTTTAATAGGGTAACTAATTAGTAATGATTTTTGCTTGTTTTTTAGTCAAAAAAATTTTATCTTCAGAAGGTAATTACTCAATTAATTTGCATGAGCAGATGGAGGATTTATATGAAACTGAACAATTGGTGTCTAGCAGCTGGAGGCGCTGCACTTGCTGGAGTTGTTGCTGGCCTTGCTTCAAATGGCACTCTTCATAAGGCAGCTGTCAAGGCAACAGCCTGTGGCCTTCGTGTAACCGATCGCGTTGCTGCAGAAACTCAGAATGTTGTTGATGAGGCTAATGACGTTGTTGCAGAAGCTCGTCGTGAGTCAAAGATTGACGCTGCTGTTCGTGCTCGTCTTGCTGAGTTAGAAGAAGGTATCCGCGCTGAGGTTATCAAGCAGGTCGATGCAGAGGGCGCACAGGCATAGTTCATGCGCTTTATAATTGTTAATGAAATCCCAGGTCGCATTCGTGCAAAATGCGACCTGGGTCATATTGATGAAGCTGAGGCTCGCGGTATTTCCTACGAATTGATGCGTGTTGACGGTGTTTGTCATGCAGAGGTTCATATGGCAAACGGCTCGTTGCTACTGAGATTTGATCCTGTTAAGAGAGAACAGGTACTTGCAGCTGTTGGTGCATTTGACGTCTTGAATCTACCTCGAGAAGAAGAGGCGGGTCTTGAGGACTTCTGCGGTTCAATTGAGATGGCTCTTGAAAATAACCGCTTCCAGATGGAAATTGCGACTACATTTGCACGTCGTTGGTTTATACGTTTTTTGCCACTTCCAGCTTTTGCAAACTACGCCTACGTCATTCTCCGCACAATTCCATTTGTTGTGGAAGGTGTTAAACGCCTGCTCAGAAAAGAGCTTACCGTTGAAGTATTGGATGCAACTGCTATTACCACTTCAATTCTAAGAAATGAGTGGGCAGAAGCCTCTACCGTCATGTTCTTGCTTGAGCTTTCTGCAGCAATGGAGAACCACGTTGCTAGCCGAGCTCGTCTTGCTCTTCGTGATGGTTTGATTACTCGTTCTGAGAACGTCTGGGCGCGTATTGATGGCAAAGACGTTATGATTGCCCTCTCGGAGGTTGAGGAGGGCATGATTTTGCATCAGCGTGCTGGCGGTGTACTTCCTGTTGACGGCAAAGTTGTTGAGGGCATCGGCCAGATGAACGAGGCTGCCATGACAGGAGAATCTCGACTTGTTACCAAGGAGCCTGGTTCTACTGTTTACGCTGGTACTGCTCTAGAAGATGGCGATTTAATAGTAAGTGTCACTGCTCCTCCAGGAATGTCCCGGATTGACAATATTGTCGATATGGTTGAGCAGTCTGCAGAGCTTAAGGCTGGTGTACAGTCAAAAGCTGAGCGCCTCTCCGATGCACTAGTTCCTTATAGTTTTCTCGCCTTTTTTGGTATTTGGGGAATAACCAGAAATATTACTAAAGCAATGACTGTCCTTATGGTCGATTATTCCTGTGCTATTAAACTTTCCACTCCTGTTGCAGTGGGTAGCGCTATGGATGAGGTTGCTAAGTTTGGTATGACGGTTAAGGGCGGCAAGTATCTCGAGAAGATCGCTGCAGCTGATCTTATTGTTTTTGATAAGACAGGCACTCTGACAAAGGCCGTCCCACATGTTGAGTGTATTGTTAGCTTCTGCGATCGCACCGAGGATCAGCTTTTGCGTCTTGCTGCGTGCATTGAGGAACACTTCCCACACAGCATGGCTCGTGCAATTGTAAACGAGGCAAAAATACGCGGACTTAAGCATAAAGAGGAGTTCCACGCAGAGGTTAAATATGTTGTTGCCCACGGTATTCGTACTAAGGTTAACAACAAAGAGGTCTGCATTGGCTCTGCTCACTTCATTTTTGATGATGAAAAAACTCCAATGCCTGAGAGAATTCAAGAGGATCTTGCGCGAATTGCTCCAACTTCTTCTACTATCTTTATGTCTGAGGATTCAAAGCTTATTGCAGCAATATGTATTACTGATCCTGTAAGAGAAGATGCAGCAGCAACTATTGCGCAGCTTCGTTCTCTTGGCGTTAAGCGTATGGTCATGTTGACTGGTGACTCAGAAAACGTTGCCGCTAATGTTGCTAAGAAGCTTGGTCTTGATGATTATGTGGCGCAAATTCTTCCAGAGGATAAGTGTGCATATGTAAAGAAGTTCCAGCAGGAAGGTTATACCGTTGCAATGGTAGGCGATGGTATAAATGATTCGCCAGCCCTAGCTGTTTCTGATGTTTCATTAGCACTTTCTGACGCAACTGATATTGCTCGTGCCGTTGCTGATATTTCCATCAGAAATGATTCTCTTGAATCGCTGGTTATCATGCGTCTTCTAGGCCAGCAAGTAATGAAAAGGATTCATGCGGACTATCGTACGATTGTCGCTTTGAATAGTGCTTTCATTGCTGCAGGTGTTGCGGGTCTGATTACGGTAAGTACTGCTGCGTATATGCACAACCTTCTGACGCTTATGGTTACGCTTGCAAATACAAGGTCATTACTTACCTCTGCAGCCCATAATTCACATGTCCCTTCTGAGGTAAAAATGCTTTTGGCTGAGAAACAAACCGACTAAAAAACATTCTGAGCGCCTGAGGGACATCCATTGAATTATTTAAAAGCTCCTGTTTCTTATATAAAGAGGCAGGAGCTTTCTCTTTTCAAAAAATAAAAATAAATTTTGAGTTTTTGCTTGCAATTAGTTAACTAAGGCTTACACTTTAGATAGTTAGAAATGGTTAACTTGTTATGTTATGTATTTGACAAAGTCCACTTCTAACAAATTTGCTTTATCAGCCCGGAACCCTTCCCCTCTCCATGGGTCCGGAATCCAGGCGCCGTCGGCTCCCTCTTAGTCGGCGGCGCATTTTTAAGACAGGAGCAAACTTGGTATGGATTGTCCTACCTCTTTTAAGAATTCTATGCTTCTAGATGTTGCTTCTTCTCGCGCTGATTCTGCTGCTATAGAACCTGTTTGTAATGAGAACAGAAGAGCTTATGTCCCTAAGCTTTGTTATGATTTTGCGACAACATTTGTACGCTGCGCCGCAGGTGTAATTACTTTTGACAAGCCAGCTGCATTATTTTCCTTTACGTCTTATAAATCTTGTAATTCTTGTAAAAGCATTGTTTGTTCCAATCCAACGCTAAGAGCTTTTTTATGTGGAGTCACTCGTGAGCTTTCAAAGTTTGGAGTAACCCTACTTACAACTTCTGCCATTTCGGGTGGAAAGATGTCTTTCATCGCCTACAGAACTGAGCTTGTTGAGGATATTCTCGCTAAACCAGAATGTTGTAAGTTCTTGGCTGATTTAGGCCACCATACAGAATCAGTACAAGCATTGATGAAAAGTATGCGCTCAAGAATTTTTGCGTATCATGCAAAAAAGGCTGCTTTTCCGCACGAGATTGGACTTGTGCTGGGCTACCCGCTTGCAGATGTTCAAGGCTTTATGAACGGACAGACTGAAGTCTTTACAAGCGCTTGGAAGGTTTATGACAACTCGGAAGAAACTCGTTTGCGCTTAGAGCAGCTTAAAGATGCAGAAGCTCATTGCAAGTTTCGTTTTTATCAAGGAGAGTCTTTGGTTCAGATTCTCTCATCGTTTAGCAATGCCGAGAAATACCAGGTTGCATGAAAGATACTCTTGGATTTCTTGTTGAGGTATTGAAAGTAACGTGTAGTTTTCCAGGAAAAACCTGGACACAGAAGGAGGAAATGTATGAGTAAAGTAGCAGTTGTGTATTGGTCTATGACGGGTAATACTGAGGCAATGGCCAAAGAGCTTGCAGGCGCAGCAAATGCCGAAGCTATTGAGTCTTCTGAGTTTTCTGCCGATATGTGCGATCAGTATGACGCGTTTGCTTTTGGTTGCCCCGCAATGGGTGATGAAGAGCTTGACCCTGATTTTGAAGAGCTCTTCAACGATTGTGCCGACAAACTTGGTCAAAAGCCAACTGCTCTCTTTGGTTCTTATGACTGGGGAACAGGTGACTGGATGGAGACCTGGAAGCAAAATGCTGAGGCAGAGGGAGTCAATGTTGTTGAGACTTTGATCTGCAACCTTGAGCCAGATGACGATGCTCTTGAGGCTCTTCGTAGTCTTGGTTCAAAGCTTTCTGCTTAAACTGCATTATTAAAGTTACTATTGCTGTTAAATTTATCGAGAAAACCATCATTTTTTTTGAATAATTTGAAAAATGGTGGGTAGTAAAACAGCAATAGAAGGGAAGTTCTTATGTCACCAATTAATGTCATTGTTATTCTTGCTGTTGTAGTTCTTTTTGGTTTTGCGGTTTATCGTGTTTATGGAATTGCTGCAGGTAAAAAAGGCTGCTGCTCTGATGAGGGAACAGGTGTTACTACCTGTAATACTCAGCAAGTTGCTGCAGCAGATGGTCCAGAGGACAAAGATGAGTCTCATTATCCTTATGTGCAAACATTTGAGATTGGTGGCATGACTTGCCAGAATTGCGTCAATCACGTGACTCGAGCACTTGATAGTGTTGAGGGAACATGGGCGCAGGTTACGTTAGCCGGTGGTCAGGCACGTATCCTCAGCAAAAATCCAATTGATGTAGACGCGTATCGTGCTGCCGTAGAAAAAGAAGGCTACCGCCTTCTAGCGTAAGAAGTAACAAAACTATCTTACAAGAAACAAAGTTTGAAGAAGTTTTGTAAAACTTGCGTAATAGCTCTGCATAGTAGCGCTCTTTGGCTTGTTTAATCAGCCAAAGAGCGCTATCCTATTGCCCGTATGGCGTCAAGCTATACACTGTATCTGTTGGCCCCCGAGAGCATGTAAGTTTCCGAGTAGAGAAGCCCACGTATTGGCACTCTGGCAGCAACCATGTTGACCGGGGCCCCGTTTTGGAAGGGGTCCACCTTTGAGTGAGATTCAGAACTCGTCCATCTTCTCTTTGGATGAAATTTCCGATGAGGAAATGAACAGCCTGATTGACGGTACTGTCACCGATTTTGATGAGGGAGACCTTGTCAACGGCACCGTTGTTAAGATTGAGCGCGATGAGGTCCTCGTAGACATTGGTTACAAGTCTGAGGGCGTTATTCCTGCTCGTGAGCTTTCTATTCGTAAAGACGTTAACCCTGCAGAGATTATCTCTTTGGGCGAGGACGTCGAGGCTCTTGTCCTTCAGAAAGAGGATAAAGAGGGTCGCCTGGTTCTTTCCAAGAAGCGTGCTGAGTACGAGCGTGCTTGGAAGGCAGTTGAGGATAAGTTCAACGCTGGCGAGACCGTTGAGGGCGAGGTTATTGAGGTTGTTAAGGGCGGCCTGATTCTTGACATTGGCCTCCGTGGCTTCCTGCCTGCATCCCTTGTTGACCTTCGTCGGGTCAAGGATCTTGGCGCATTCATGGGCACTCGTATTGAGGCTCGTGTTATTGAGATGGATCGCAACCGCAATAACGTTGTTCTTTCTCGTCGTATTGTCCTCGAGGAGGCTCGTAAAGCAGAGCGTCAGGACATCCTGGGCAAGCTCCAGGTTGGCATGAAGCTCAAGGGTACTGTTTCCTCCATCGTTGAGTTTGGTGCATTTGTTGACCTTGGCGGCATTGACGGTCTGGTCCACATCTCTGAGCTTTCTTGGAACCACGTTAACCACCCATCTGAGGTTGTTAAGGTTGGTCAGGAGGTTGAGGTTCAGGTTCTTGACGTTGACCTTAATCGTGAGCGTATCTCCCTTGGTCTCAAGCAGACTTCTGAGGATCCATGGCGTGTACTTGTTTCCAAGTATCCAGTTGACGCAATTATCGAGGGTACTGTTACCAAGCTTGTTACCTTTGGTGCATTCGTTGACCTTGGCAATGGCGTTGAGGGCCTTGTCCACATCTCCGAGATGGCCAAGCAGCACGTCACCGCTCCTTCCCAGGTCTGCAAGGTTGGCGATGTTGTACAGGTAAAGGTCATGGAGATTGATCTTGACCGTCGTCGCATCTCCCTTTCTATGAAGGCAGCTGCAGAGACTCTTGGAATTGACATTGAGGTCACTCCACTTCCTGAGGAAGAGCGCGCTGCAGCTGAGGCAGCAGCAGCTGCAGCTGAGGCTGATCTTGAGGCTCACATGAGTGAGACTGAGGCTAACGCTCAGGCAACTGAAGAGGCAGCAGAGTAACGTACTTTGCTCATCTAGAAATTGACCAAGAGACGCCATCGAAAGATGGCGTCTCTTTTTTATAAGAAACAAATATCTCCATTCCTTCAACAGTATGTTAATGAGAGAATAAAGTACTAAGTTTTTATCTTGAGGAGGAATACGCCTATGCCATCAAAGATGCAGGGCCGCACAATTCTTGCTGTTATGTTTGCATTTTTGGCAGCTTTAATTTTTGTGCCAAATAGTGCATATGCTGCAAGTGACAATTCGTTTTATAACGGCACCACTACTAACGTGTCGCCTTCTGTGAGTGCAGATGGCCTCATTGAGCGTTCTATTTATTTTACAGATGCCTCAGGTCAGACATCTAACTACGCTTATAAGGATAATGACACTACTCAGATGAACCGTTCTGTTGTAGATATTGATAAATATCAGAATCTGCAGGCAGTAGTAAAGATTACTAATATCTCTTCATCTTCAGTTTCTGTAAACGAGATTATGCAGCTGCCTCTTACGTACTATGTCAGCTCCAGCGCTAATCCTGATTTGCGTGCAACGGGATTTACCTTCTCGTCAACTAATGCTGCAACGGCAGTTAACTTGAACATTGGTGGACTTAACGGCGGTTCTGGCTCTCAGCCTGCAGCTAATGCGTACGCTGCATATGTAGCAGCTGGTCAGAGCAATTCTGAGATGCGCTCTATTTCTATTTCTGGCACTCTAGCTGCTGGTGAGACTATTACACTTACTGTTCCTTTGACGCTTACCAATGCGTCTTCTCTTAATCTGTATGGCACTAATTATGTTGCTCTTACCCAGTATCTGCTTGATCACGGAACTTCTTACGGCAACCCTCGCGTTTCAGTTAGATTTGCAAGACAAGTCTTGGAGCAAGGAACAAACAACTCCATTCTTTCTAGCAATAAGAAATATCTTGGCGTAATTATTAGGCCTGATGGTAGCTACTATGCTATTCCTCAAAATGAGTGGGATAAGATGCCCACCATTTCTGCAAGTGACATTCATGTTGATAACATTTTGTATGAAGATCGCCATAGCGCAACAGAAAATGATGTTCTGTACACTGGTGGTTTCTACTACATTGATTTGACAAACGTTAAAGCTGCCATGAGGGATTATGGTTACTCAGTTCATACAGGAAATTCCAATAAGGGACTTTATTTCAATCTTCCTGGCTGGCAGCTGGCTGTTGATAACGACCTTACAGATGATGTGTATCAAGAATATACATACACCTCTGTCTCTGGTAGAAACCTTGTGATTAATGCTTCTGAGGACTCAACCGATACTCTGAATCTTAACGATGGTTCTATTACTCCTCTTTATACAGAACTCAGGCAGGTAGTTACTGCACATGACAGTACTATTACTGCTAATCAGGATTCTTGGACCATCCTTGATAACCTTGATGCTATGGTTGATCACAGTGCTGGTCAGGTTACCCCTGCTGCTGGTTCTGCTAATGCTCGCGTTAAGGTTGTTGATCACAGTGGTGCTGTTGTACTTGACACAGCAACTATGGATGCAGCAACTGTTGCTCAGAAGGCAGAAGAGATTTCTAAGACTCCAGGCGCATACTCCATTACGTATTATTATTACTTCAACGGTAACGCTGTAGCTGCAGGTAATGACTATGAAGCATCAAAGACGGTAACTCTTACCGTTGAGTCTGATACTCCAGCTCCAACTCCGGCTCCAACTCCAACTCCAACTACAACTACAACTACGACTTCAGAAGAGCCTTCCAACCCCGCTTCTCCAGTAAAAGAAAAGAAGGCAAAGAAGAAGAAAGCACAGCTCCCAAATACAGGAGAAGAGCTTCTGGTGCTGCCTGTTATGGTTATGGGCGCATCGGCTTTAACAGCTGCAGGATTTATGAGGCGTAAGCACTAAGACAGAAGGCGTTTCCCTCTAAGGACCTTTGTATTGGCAGGCATCATCTTGGTGCCTGCCAATATTTTTAGAAAAATAGACAGATGTCTATAAATGCTTAGTCAATTTTTATGTTTTTATATAGGCAAATCCTATATGGTTAGACGAAAAGAGCAGGTAAATAGATTTTGCTGTTGTACGTGCAATTTAATGTTTCATGTCTATTTCATCCTAGGTATATATAGGTAGATGCTGGTAATTGTTTTGTATAGTTATCTAACCCCAGCAGGGTAGTCTTATAAATCGATTTAATAAGAAAGAAGGGTTAACATGCTGGAGAACACACTTAGCCGTCGTAATTTTTTGAAGGCATCAGGTATGGTAGCGGCTGGTGGTGGCGCATCTATGATGTTGGCTGGCTGCAACTCTTCCTCCACTGATACTGCTAAGGCATCCGATAAGAAGAAGATTCTTCGTTATGGTTCTGCTAACTCTAAGCAGGGTCTTGATATGCAGCGTGCTAACAACTCGCAGTCCGCATGCGTCGCAGACTCTGTTTGTGAGTCTTTGCTTCGTTGGACTGAGGACAACGAGCTTGTTACCTGTCTGCTTAAAGATATTCCAACTTTTGAGTCTGATGGTGTCACTTTGAAGTGTGAGCTCAAAGAGGGTATTAAGTTCCATGACGGTACTACTTTGACTGCAAAAGATGTTAAGTACACCTTTGAGCGTATGTTTAAACCAGAGACCAAGGCTCTCTCTACTAGCTTCTTTGACAAGATCAAGGGTGCTCAAGAGATGCTTGCTGGCAAAGCAACTGAGCTTGAGGGTCTGACCGTTCAGGATGATACGCACTTCACCTTTACACTTTCTGAGCCTTACATTGTTTTTGTAAGCGTTCTTGGTATTTCATATGCTTGCATTTTCCCAGAGAAGGCTTGTGAGGCTGCCGGTGCTAATTGGGGTACTGGTACCAACCTCATTGGTACTGGTAAATATAAGATTAAGAGCAATGATGACACCACTGAGGTAGTCCTTGAGCGTTTTGATGACTATCATGATGGTAAGCCTGCTTTAGATGAGATTCGTGTTCACTACTACGATGATTCCAATACTCAGTTGCTCGCATTTAAGAACAACGACATTGATTTCTGTGATCTTCCATCTTCTCTGTATCAGCAGTATTCAAAGGATGCAGATGTTAAGGATCTTATCACTGCTTATCAGACTCTTGGTGTTAACTTCATTAACTTGAACCTCAAAGAGGGCTTTGAGCTTACTAATCCTAAGGTTCGTCAGGCACTTTCTTTGGCAATTAACCGTCAGGAGCTTGTTGACAACATTGCTTCCGGTAACGGTACTGTTGCAAGCGGTTGGCTTGCACCAGCCACCCCGGGTTACGATAAGAGCGCTCCTACTTTTGAGTATGATCCAGAGAAGGCTAAGTCTCTTCTTGCTGAAGCTGGTGTAACTGACCTTAAGCTTTCTGCAAAGGTTAGAAAGACTTCCGAGAAACTCCTTGTTGCTGTTCAGGAGTACTGGAGCAAGATTGGCGTTACCCTTGATGTCCAGGTAGAGGATAACGCAGTTTGGAACACTGACTGGGCTGCTGGTAACCTCCAGGTTACTACTCTTGGTTGGTATCCACTGTTTGCTGATGGCGATCAGCACCTTTACAC
>CABKMA010000040.1 GCA_902373375.1 uncultured Atopobium sp. | reverse complement strand
CCTCGATGCACTTAAATGCATCCTCATATGAACCGTGGTCAAGGTGGAGAGCAACAGGAACAGTAATGTTCTTGTCCTCAACAAGACGACGGACCATGTCTGCAACAACGCTGTAGCTTACCTGCCACTTTGCTGCGCCACCGGTGCACTGAATAATGACAGGAGACTGTAGCTCTTCTGCTGCATCAAGGATTGAAGCAGCCCACTCAAGGTTGTTCTCGTTGAATGCACCGATGCCATAATGGCCCTTCTCGGCACTCTGGAGCATAGCTTTTGCACTTACAAGCATGTAAACCTCCGTTTGACGTAAAACTGATACATATAAATGATACCTTGTTTCAACACCTTTGATGCGATTGTTTTTAACAAAACGTCACAAGAATTCCAGTGTGTATTTTGACGAGAAACCCACATAGCCCAGACACCATATTCTTGTTGCATTGACGCTGCTTTAACAAATTTTCTTGCCAGCTGATGTTGCGATTTAGAAACGAAACATTACATCTTCACAAAAATGGGGTAGGCTATCAGTTCAAAGAAAGGGGCATCTTGTGAGTTATAAGCACTTTGATGCAGACAAGGCTCGATTTGCTTCGCCTGCTCAACCTTCAGATGAAGCAGTAAACAAAAAACCAGGACTTCTTAAGGACGTCTCAATCAGCCAAATTTTGGCAACATCACTTGCTGCGGTGACCGCATTTGTGCTGTCAAACCAGATTGGTATTGCTGGTTCAATTATCGGTGTTGCCGTTGGTGCTGCTGCATCGGCACTGGCTACGCAGATTTATCAGAACGTCATCAGGCGCTCCACACATAAGTTCCGCACTAGCGATAATAATGAATATAGCCAGCAGCCAACTACAAACAGCTACCAAAATACACTTGAGGGCACACAGTACATGCCCCAACCCCACTATGCACCAGCTCGTGATTACTATCCCAATGCTACTTCCCGCGTGGGACAGTCATCGCAGGTAAATCACGCGCAAAAAGTGTCTCACAAGCGAGCAAATACACTGATTGCGGTAACCATTATTTCAATCATTTTTACCATTTCCGCTGTTATTCTTTATGCTATATTCCTAAATTTCCTTACTAACGGATCTGGACTTGGACCAAAGGTTAACACTACCCCAGTTGTGACAGAAAAAACTGCGGATACCAACAAACCAACAGATAAAAAAGACGACTCCAAGTCTTCTAACCAGAAAACCGATGAATCAAGCAAGTCTACCGATTCCAAGGATTCCTCATCGGAGAATTCCGATTCTAAGAAATCAGAGACTACCAACTCCGACAGTTCGTCTAACTCAGAAAAGACCAGTGACTCTAACAGTTCAAACAGCTCCCCTGAAAGCAACTCTTCTAGCAACAACTCAGCAACGAGCAACTCAAACAGCAATTCTGGCTCAAATCAGAACTCTAGCTCTGGCAATAGCTCTAGCAATGGGTCTAACGGTTCTGGCTCAAACGATTCTAACGGTGGTAACTAAATCGCCACTACAACAACGTCAGCATAACTGCAGGCAACCCAATTGTTGAGTCGGCACACATAGTAATAGCTACAAGCAGCAGCTCTCTCAGAGCTTGCTACAGAAAGGATGGGTATGGAAACCGCAAACGCATGGAAAAAGTACACTTCAGAGGAGCTGGACAAGCTTCAGTCGTTTACCGAGGGCTACAGAAACTTTATCTCCCAGAACAAAACTGAGCGCGAGTGCACTTCAAGCGCTATCAAGCTTGCCGAGGCAGCAGGTTACGTCAAGCTTTCTAACGCCATCGCTGCAGGTAAAACTCTTAAAGCTGGCGATAAAGTCTATGCAGACATTCGCGGCAAGTCCGTCATCTTTGTTCAGATTGGTACCAAGTCTCTGGAAGAGGGCCTAAACATCCTTGGCGCTCACATCGACTCCCCTCGCCTAGATGTCAAGCAGAATCCACTTGAAGAGCGCAACGAGCTGGTAACCTTTGACACCCACTATTACGGCGGCGTCAAGAAGTACCAGTGGGTCACCATTCCTTTGGCAATTCATGGTGTTCTTGCACTTAAAGATGGTAGTGTCGTAAACGTTTGTGTTGGTGAGGATCCAACTGACCCTGTTTTCTGCATCTCTGACCTTCTCATCCACTTGAGTGCCGAGCAGCTTGGAAAGCCTGCCTCTAAGGTTATCGAGGGCGAAATGCTTGACCTTATTGTTGGCAACCGTCCACTTGTTTGGGGTCAAAATGGCGAGAAACCCGCTGATGCAGAAGGTGATGAGCCAAAGGAAGCTATTAAGGCTAACGTCATCAACATCTTGAAGGACCTCTACGGCATCGAGGAAGCAGACCTTCTCTCCGCTGAGCTTGAAATTGTTCCTGCAGGTCCTGCTCGCGACATGGGCTTTGACCGCTCCATGATTTTGGGCTACGGACACGATGACCGCAGCTGCTCCTACCCTTCCCTAATTGCACAGCTTGAGTGCAACGCTCCAGCACGCACCTCGGTAACTATCCTGACCGACAAGGAAGAGATTGGTTCTGTTGGCGCTACTGGCATGAACTCCCTTTTCTTTGAGAACATCATGGCAGAGGTCTTGGCACTTGCCGGTTTTGAGTCGCCGCTATCCTTGCGTCGCTGCATGGCTAACTCCTACATGCTCTCTAGTGATGTTTCTGCTGGTTATGATCCTAGCTTTGTTGGCAGCTTTGAGCTCAAGAACTCCGCCATCATGGGCCACGGACTTGCATTCAACAAGTTCACCGGTAGCGGCGGCAAGTTTGGCTCCAACGATGCTGATGCTGAGTATGTTGCCCTGATTCGCCGCATTATGGATAACGCTGGCGTCCAGTTCCAGACCGCTGAGCTTGGCCGCGTTGACGCTGGTGGCGGCGGAACTATTGCATACATGCTGGCTAAATACGGCATGCACGTAATTGACTGCGGCGTTCCAGTTCTTTCCATGCACGCGCCTTGGGAGGTTGCAAATAAAGCCGATATCTTTGAGGCATATCGTGGATATCGCGCATTCCTTGAGTTTAGCGAGTAGTTGATCTATACAACTAGCCGCAGAAATAGCTTTGCTTGCTTGTATCAAACTAATAAGAAAGACGTGAGAGACAAACTCTCACGTCTTTTTTGTATCAGAACTACTGCAAGAATCTATAAGGGAACATCCGCTCTTGAACGCCCAACGCATACAGGACACCTATCCCAGTAATGAAAGTACTTCTCGCTTAGCCGCCAAAAACTCTGCGCTTAAATCAAAAGACGCTAAATCAGTTTTTTGACTAGGGTCTTCTGCCGCCACATCAGAGCAGCCCTGCGGCCCAACAAGACCCACAATCTTAGTCACAATACCCTGTGCGGGACTTCCCGCCATCACATAAATGCGAGAAGCCATAGCAACAGCTTCATCAACATCGTGCGTAATTACTAACACCGAAAGTCCAAATTCTTTTACTGAAGACATGAGCCACACACGCATTTCTCGCCGTGTGAGAGCATCAAGTGCCGAGAAGGGCTCGTCCAGCAGCATAATATCTGAGCCAATGAGTGCTGTACGCAAAAACGCAACGCGCTGTCTCATACCGCCTGAGAGCTCGTGAGGCCAACTTTTTGCTACACGCTCAAGTCCGCCGCGCTTCAGCATCTCTTGAGCCTGTGCGCGTGCCTCAGCACGCGAGACGCCCTTGAGCTCAAGCGGAAGCGCTACATTATCTACGATGCGCTTACTTGGTATAAGCAGATCTTTCTGAAGCATGTAGCCTATATGTCCAGGATGTCCCGTGACGTCAGAGCCATGCAACAATACTTTGCCCTGCTGCGGCTGTAAAAGTCCAGCAAGTGCATGGAGCAGCGTTGTCTTACCACAGCCCGAACGGCCAACCAAACAGGTAATGGTGCCTGGTTGCAGCTCAATTGAGATATCCTTGGCTACCACCTGACCGTTTCCCCAGACAAGTGAAAGATTGCGCGCTTCAAGCGCAGGAGCGCCGCTTTGTTGCGCCTCAAGCAGAGACGCACTCTGTTGCGGCGTACATACAGATGCAATCTCCATGCTTTTCTCGCCAGATGCTTTCTGAACAGCGTCTTTTTTCATGTCAGTAATTTGTTTATCCAAGATACTCACTTGTAAAACCAGCGGACGGATCAATCTTATTTTCAAGTAGTTTTTGGTCATTAAGCCAGTTGTAGAAACGCTGCCAGCGAGCCGAGTCAATCACGCCCCACTTCTCAGCATCATCAATGTACTTTGAAGCCAAAAACTTCTGAGACGCCTTAACCAGGTTAGCGTCAAGCTCTGGAACAGCTTTAAGAAGAATATCAGCAGCGTCATCTGGGTTAGAAACGCAGAACTCATAACCCTTTCTAGCGGCACTCAAGAATGACTTGACGGCATCTGGATTCTGCTTTGCAAAGCTGTCGTTTGCCGCAATAACCGGAGTGTAGTAGTCAAAGTTTTTATCAATAGCTGCAAAAGCAAAGTAGTTGTATGCAAAATTCTGAACTTTGGCATTTTGAACTGCCCACTGTTCATATACCCAAACAGCATCAAACATCTTTGCTTTCAGGCCAGATACCTCATCGTCTACTTCATAAGGAACCATCTTAAGTGTTGAAGGATCTCCGCCATCCGATTTCATTACTGACTTGATGGTAGCCTGCTCTACAGGGAGATTCCATGTTGCGTATGTATGATTATTCAGATCACGAGGACGAACAATGTGGTCCTCTTCACGGCTCATAATACCTGAAAGATTGTGCTGAATAATGGCAGCAACTGCTGTATATGGTAGTGGCTTTGAAGACGAAAGATTATTGGCAATATAGTCTTGGTACGTAATGCCCATCTGAGCTCCGCCTGCGCCAATCAGTGCATCAGCACCATCAGCAGGTGGCTGCTGGATAGTCACTTTAAGACCGACTTCATCAAAGTAGCCCTTCTCCTGAGCCACATAAATGCCGGTGTGGTTTGTATTTGGAGTGTAGTCCAAAGCAAACGTAATCTCTGTAGTTCCACCGGTTTTCTCGCCAGCGCCCTTACTGTCTCCGTTAGATGGAGCGGCTGGTTGCTGAAGCGAGCAGCCTGCGAAAAGCCCCATTGTTGAAAGACCCATTGCTGTTAAAAAGCCTTTTCTTGTTATGCCCTTACGATTCAATGTGTCCATGCGTTTAATCACTTCTTTCTTTAAGTTCGCCATGGTTACTACAAAGATTTTTTAACGTCTTGAGATGTATCCCAAGGAAGTGCTTGTTTTTGGATAAGTTCCACAAGCTTCATTAACACCAGCGACAATGCGGAAACTACCACAATTGCCGCAAACATCCTGTCGTACGCAAACGCTTTTCTTACGCGCGTCATGTATACGCCAAGACCAACGTCGCCTCCTAACCACTCTGCAATTACCGCTCCAATAATGGCGTAGGTTACGCTCATCTTTAGTCCCGAGAAAAATTGCGGTGCAGCGGAAGCCAACTTAACGTGCCAGAAAATCTGTACACGACTAGCTCCCATAGTAGTCATAAGATCAACCATGTCAGAATCAATTGACTTAAATGCCGAGTTCAAAGCTACGGTAATGGGAAAAAACGTTGAAATGGCCACAAGAACAATCTTAGGCAGAAGACCGTATCCCAGCCAAAGCACCAAAAGCGGAGCAATGGTCACAATAGGGATAGTCTGAGAAATGGTAACGAGCGGAGAAAGTAGTCTGTCCAGCGTTTTGAAAAAGTCCATAAGGACTGCAAGCATAAAACCGATACATATGCCAATAGCAAGGCCTGCAAAAGACTCCAAAAGCGTAATGCCCGTGTGGGCCATTAAAAGCTGAAAGTCTTTAACTAGTGCAAATACAACTTGAACAGGAGTTGGAACAAGATAATTTGGAATAATTCCCACAACAATAACAAGCTGCCAAAGCGCAAAAAAAGAAGTAAGAGATATGGCCTGTAGAGCAACATGAGAAAATTTTTTCATATGCCCTCCTTCTAATAGTGCGTAAGGACGGCATTATATCCCTACGCTGGCATTACCCAGATCAGGTTATTGGGTCGCAGTATTAGGTACTACCTCTCAGCCGGGCCATTTCCCAGCTCCCCTTTGAAATGATTATAACTCGGAAGTTTTAAATATCAAATACATAGTTATGCTCCTACAAAAGACAAGTCATACCCATGTATTTGAACTCAACAAGCGCTAACCTAAAAGCTCTTTGAGTCCCAGCTTATCTGCATCAGTAATTTGACGTATAACTTTTGCTGGAGAACCAACAGCAAGGGAATTATCTGGAATATCTTTAGTGACCAAACTATTGGCACCAATAACACAGTTATTACCAATAGTTACACCGGGAAGCACCGTCACATTTCCGCCAAACCAGCAATTATCCCCTACCGTAATAGGCAAAGCTCGTTCATACCAGGCGTTTCTCTCCTCGGCATCTAAAGGGTGCTGAACGGTGTACGCCTTAAACTGAGGACCTACAAAACTATGGGCACCAAAGGTAATAGGCGCACAATCCATCAGATATGCACCGTGGTTGATAAAACTATGTGGGCCAATCTGAATGTTGAAACCATAGTCAACATTAAATGGAGAAACTGCAGCGCTTCCTTCTCCTAGTTCGCCGAGAAGTTCGGTCAAAATCTGACGGCACTTTTCTTTATCACTTGGACGAGTCTGATTAAACTCCCAGGCAAGATCCTTAGCGCGCCAAAAAGCTGCACTTTGTTCTGCGTCAACTTCGCCGCCGCACCACTCGCCTGCACTCATGCGTTCAAGCTTTGATTTCTTATTTCTTGAGTTTGCAGTGGTTTGCTTTGGATCAATATCGTACATAGCTAACTCCTTGTGTCTCTTTATGTAACCGCAAGAAGTGTAATAAAAGAAGAGCCCCTGACGAGGCTCTTCTTAGGTAGTTTAAAGTGCTTGTAACCAACTACATTGCATCAAAAACATTTACCCACTTAAGCAGGAATTCTGTTTCTTTTACACGACCGCGTGCAAGCTCTGCTGCAGCAATAATGCCAAGCCATTCGTTTACATACTGACGAGTGCAGCCTTGCTTGGTGCAATAAAGATTGATGTACTTCTCGGCAAGTTCTTCATCGCCATGAAGAAGAAGATGTAGATAAGTTGTAGCGCAGTCTGCAGCGCCATTTCCCTGTGTTGCATGAGCCCAGTCAAGAATTACAGGAGTGCCGTCCTCGGCGAGAATAACGTTAGAAGGGACAAAGTCACCGTGACAGACCTTTGTATGAGGCTTCATGCCGTCAAGCTTAATCAGAAGCTCATATCTTGTTGCCTCATCAAGAATATCTGGAATGCTATTAATCATTCGAGCAAACTTGTCTTTTTGACGAGTCAAAAGTGGAGCTTTATGCTCGTGAATAGCAAGCTCAATATTGACAAACTTATTGAGGTACTCGTCTTCTTTTTCTGGATGCTCCTCAATGAGTTGCCTGAGTGTTTTGCCTTCAACTTTTCTGGTTGAAACGGCCCAGCAATTACCCACCTTACTAATCTCCACAAGAGGTGGGACATCAATACCAGCCTGTTCAGCACGAGTAAGATTTAATGCCTCATTTAAAATATCAGCAGAAGGCTTGCTTCCGCTGAAGACCTTAACAACTGTGTCTCCGTTGTCGTACACAACCTTGCTATTACGCTCGACAATTACCTTTTTATCAGCTTTGAGCTCCATAACAACCTCCAATAAGGTACTCATGCAGATACTCGCTACTTACCTAGTAGTATTGTCATTCTTCTCCTATATTCCATTGCAAAAAAGAATACCCTTATTGGTTAAACGGTTGACAAATTCGGCGAACGCAAACAAGATCAGTTAAAACAAGAAATTATCCCTTTAGAAAAGATCCCTTGCTTTCTTAGAAAGCAAGGGATCTGCATAGTTGATGTATGTATAGTACTTACTGGTCTTTACGAGTACGAGCATAAGCTCCAATACCAACAAAACCAACACCAACCGTTGCAAATGCTACCAAAGCTACAACGCTTGCATCTCCTGTATTAGGTGTACGGTGCTTACGCTTCTTACCAGGCTTTTCTGGAGTTGGGGTTGGAGTCACTGGAGTCTCAGTGTTTGTAATAGTAAATCCATTGACCATATCGCCAGTTATCTCTGAAGTATAGCCCTCAATAGCGTCCTCAGAAACGGTGTACGCAATGACATGACCATCTGCTGCGTAAAGATTTACACCAGTAAATGAACCAGTCCAGTTATTTGCCTCAGAAAGGACAAGAGTCTGGCCAGTGTCAACACCGTCAGCAAGCAAGTGTACGGTGACAGAGTCCTTCTTAGCACCACTCCAGACCTTAGTGACAGGAATGTTACGAGTCTCAGGAGCATCAGCCTTGTTAGTCAAGGTAGTAACAGTTCCATTGACCTGAGGAGTCTGGGCAGTCCAGCCAGTTGGAGTGGATTCTGCAAAGCTCAGGGTAACGTTATCTGGAAGACCAGTAAAGGTGTGCTCCCAGTTATTAGCCGCAGAAAGCTCAACAGAATCAACGCGATAGCCATCAGCAACAAGGTACACAGTTAATTTCTCTGGAATAACAGCGTTTGGATTTGCTGAAGTATCCCAAACCTTCTTAACGGTCACATCCTGAGTGCCCTCTTCACCGGTAATGACGGTACCGTTAGAGCCAATACCGCCGCCACGTTGTGCAGTGTTGCCATAAATGAGCAGTTGAGCCTTATTCTGCGCTGCAGCGATTGACTCATGACGTGGGTTGGACTCAAGAGCAAGCATGTCGGTATTATTAACGATATTGCTTACTTCTTCAGTGGTATGACGAGCAGCAGCTGGATCTGCATCACCAAGAATGGAAGGAAGGTTGATAGTAACAGCACCATCCTTTGTCCAGTGTGCAGAAGCGCCACCAAGCATGTAATCAGAAATAGTTGCGCCAGCAGTACTACCAGCACCACGAACAGTTGCAATCTCATCACCAGCGCCATTAGCGGTGTTGTTGAAGAATGCTACACCGTTCTTAGAATGGAACTCTGCCTCACCAGTTGGGCAGAACCATGCGCCACCACCAATGACAGTAGCGGTGTTGTCCTTAACAAGAGCATTATTAATGTGAACAACATAAGGAACGGATGCAACGTAAACTGCGCCGCCCTGGTCATTTGCAGTGTTATTAATAATTTCACCAGCATTAAGGGTTGCATTAGCGGATGCAATATAAATACCAGCACCAACGCCCTTATCACCAAGCTGGTTGGTGCCATTACTGGTGGTCTTATTTCCGTCAATAGAGCCGCCGTTCATGGTGAAGCCAGCGCGATAAATGTTTGGCCAGTTATTCCATGGAGCACCAACCCTAGAGTAAGGAACCTTCTGACCACCAACAACACCTACAAACTGGTCATATGTTGCAACGCCTCCACCAGCATTTCCTGCAGTGTTGTTCTTGATAATGCCATTGTTCATAACAACATTACCATTCCAAGTTACGTAAATACCACCACCGGTACTTGAAGCAACGTTATCAGTAATAGAACCACCATTAAAGGTAAAGTCTGCTTTTGACTTGGAATCACCAAACTGAGGATTGCCTGCATAGACTAAAACGCCAGCGCCCTCAATAGACTTGTTGTGAGAAATGTAGCCACCACTCATGGTAGCTGTTGTTGTTTCACCGTTAGGATCCAATGCATAGAGCATTAAACCACCAGAAGAATTAACGGTAGTAGAGGCATCTCCACCAGTAATAGTTCCACCAGTCATAGTGAAATCTGCATTTCTTACCAAAACGCTAGCAGAATACTGGTTTGTAAGCGTGGTGTTTTGAATAGTACCGTCACGGAGCTCACCTGTTGCTCCGTTTGCAATGGTTACTGCACCACCAAGAGCGTTAGCAACAGTACTGTCCTGAATAGTACCGCCAGCCATAATAAATTTTGCACCAGCACCAGTGGTAAAAACTACGCCATTATTTCCAGGATAAGGCCTTGCCTTACCGTTTTTAATAACTCCACGAAGTAAGGTAAAGCTACCACGGTTCTCAACGGCAAATGCAGTGTTGTTGCCATCAATGGTGGCACCATCAAGAGTAACTGCGCCGCCAGAAGCAATCTTGAACATATAGAAATTATTAGAGCCAGTCATGGCACTGGTAATAGTTCCACTACCCATTAGTCTAATGTTCTTATTAGCTGGAACCTGGAATGGAGCAGTGATGGTAAAGTCCGCATTTACCTGAACGATAGTCTGTGAACCATCTGCTGGAGCAGCAGCAATAGCAGCCAGCAGCTCAGCCTCTGAGGTAACAGGAGTGGTGTCTGCGAGTGCTTGCTTTGCAAGTCCTCCAACGAGCGAGAGTGCTAGCACAAACGTAGCAACAATCGCCATACTCCAACGTGAAAGCCTTTTCATGGCAAAACTCCTTGCATATTGGGAGCCTGTAGTGACAAAAGCAATTAATATAAAACGTAAAACAGTGAAACTTTAGCTTACCTTACTCCTCTTTGTCTAGCTGTTCAGGCTCTTCTGGGCGATGTTTAAGACGATCATATTCTTCTTCAGTCAAAACATCTTCAATTCGAAGGTTAACTCCAGAAACTTCAAGACCTGTCATACCTGTGATTTTCTCGACAATTGTATGCTTAACATCCTCAAAAATCTGAGGCGCATAAGAACCATATTTAATGAGAACAGAAACAGTAACATTCAGCGAGCTATCAGGCAGCACCTCTACAGTGACACCTTTAGCCGTATCAGATGCACCAAGTACATCTTGAACCCTGTTAAGCCAGTTTCCACGGGCTCCCACTACATTAGGAACATCACGCAAAGCGAGCGAAACGATTTTCTCGACAACTCCACCAGAGAAGGTAAGAGAGTCTGTATCCTCAAGATCTGCATCGGAAGGAACATCTGTTGTTTCTTCTGCAGGAACAATTTCTTCAGAGGTGGTCTCTTGTGAATTAGTAAGCTCTTCTGCCACAGCTCTCTCCTATCTAGTTTCTGTCCGTGAATAAGGAACGAATTTTTGCCAAAATAGTTGCTTTCCCGTCAAAAATCTGACCGATGGCAACTCCAACCAACACAAACAATGCAACAACTAGCATTTTAAAAAGGCCAAACGTAAACAAAAGAATTGCAAACAAAAAGCCTAAGAATCCGCCTATAAAAGCACCGGGATGGTCAACAACATATTTTTTGCACTGCTCGTGCATCTTATGAACAAACTCTTTATTCATTGTCTGTGACCTCCTTTGCATCTGGCTCAGAGATATTCAACCGAATGTCTTTACCAATCTGCTGTGTCATAACTTGTTCGGAAGGTTGCTCATAAGGATGCTCTTCTACATTCTCTGATTCTGGTGCAATCTCTTTTGACTGAAGCAAAGACAATCCTTCTTCATCTTTTGGCGAGAAGGAACTTGGCTTGATAAAAGAAAGATTAATGCTAGAAACACAAGGTCCACATACGATAGCAAGACCAGATTGAAGGGCGTTGTAAAGCTCAGGGCCCTTTACAGTAACATCAACAGGCTCTTTAGGGAGAATATCAATTTGTACTGCTACAGAATTATTTTTAGAAATCTGTACGTTGACTCGGTGAGCCAGACACGTCCCGTCTTCTTCAATGATATGAGCAGCCTGAGAAGAAATAGCATCTTTAGTGACAGAAATTGTTCCGCCCTCAACGGTAGTCACAGTGAGCTTTACCGTCTTTCTAATGAATAGAGCTCTAAACAAAATCACGACAAGACCAAAAATGCTAATAGCCGCACAAGCGTTAAGGACAATAAGGTATGGCTTGGTAAACAAAAGATTAGTTGCCTGATATGTCCAGGGTCCAAACCACGTTAACGCAAGAGCTAAAAATACAAATGCACTTGCAAACACATAAAGCATGTAGCAAAAACGCTTGAAGCCGCTCATAGCACCTCCACTTTCTTTTATATATACAGTTTAACTCCAATGCCGGACAAAAACAGAATATAAAAACTGCCTCCCGGTGGAAGGCAGTTTTTAGTTTGTATGTACTGTTAGCTGAAAATGACCTTAAGCGTTTTTCATAACAACGGAGCGGACAACTCCAGCAGCATCGTCACAAGAATCCAGGACGGTCTCCATACGGTCAAAAATACGAAGCCAAGCAACGGTGTGACGACCAGGCATCTCATCGCGGAACAAGCGAGAGAGTGCATTATGGTAAACAAGGTCACCCTCGTCTTCAACATGTCCAACAGCAATAGCTTTTTCCATGACAGTAGGATCTTTTTTGTAATCACTCAGAACGCTTAACATCTCCTGAACTGTCTTGCATGCACGAAGAGTAAGCTCGGCAAGTTGTGTGGCTTCTTTACGAGTATCGTCAACATTAAAAAGATCAAGACGCTCTGCAACAGAATTCATTCCATCAACAATATCATCAAGACGAAGTGCCAAATCTGAGATATCTTCACGCTCAAATGGAGTGACAAAAGAAGCGTAGAGCTCCTTCATAATGTGCTGAACCTTCTCATCACACTCACGCTCATAGACTTTCATCTGGGGAATACGTGCAGCAGTCTCAGGGTAGCCTCCCATAATAACCGCATACTCTTCAGCGGTCTCTACGATCTTATCGCCAAACTCACGAAACATAGTGTAGAAGACGTCCTCTTTTGGCTTACCTAGCATGAATCCTCCAATAAATTTGA
>CABKMA010000039.1 GCA_902373375.1 uncultured Atopobium sp. | reverse complement strand
TGCAAGATAAGTATTACTCGAGTAAGGGGCTCGAGATACGGAGAGGAATGTATTATGAAGGCATCAGTTAATGAGGATTGCATCGGCTGCGGTCTCTGTGAGAGCACTGCTCCTGAGGTATTCGCAATCGGCGACGACGGTCTTGCTCACGCTATTGAGGAAGAGGTTCCTGAGGCTGCAGAAGATGCTGCACAGGAAGCTTGCGACGGCTGCCCAGTCACCGCTATTGAGCTTGACTAGTTTTTAGCTTAGCTTTTCTTTCTTAGTATGTAAGCCTGATGGGTTTCTCGCCTATCAGGCTTCTTTTTTGGGTACAGTATCTGCATAAGAACGATTGATAGGAACACACATGATTCTTGCATCACAATCCCCTAGGCGTCTTGAGCTTATGCAGTCAATGGGTATAGATCCACAGTTTATGCCTGCTCATATTGTTGAAACTCGTAAAAATGACGAGAAACCCCTTGCACTGGTAAAACGTCTGGCTCAAGAAAAGGCTATTGCGGTGTGCTACAAGCTCATGGAGCAGCCCAACTTTGAGCAGCTCAACAATGAGATTGTTCTCGCAGCAGATACCATTGTCTGGACAGATGACGGTCAGGTTTTTGGCAAGCCCGTAGATGTTGAAGACGCCAAACACATGCTCTCTAAACTCTCTAGCCAAACTCATCACGTATCCACCGGTGTTGCACTGCGCCGCTTTAAGGCTTTCAAGTCCCCGTCTCCTGAAGGAGCACCAGCTGTCGTTGCTGTAACGTTTGTAGAAACTACAGATGTTACGTTTTTTGAACTGTCTGAAGATGAAATCTCTGCCTACGTTGCTTCTGGTGAGCCAATGGACAAGGCTGGTGCTTACGGCATTCAAGGAAAAGGTCGCTATCTGGTTCAGAGCATTCAGGGAGATTACGAGAATGTCGTGGGGCTCCCCGTCTCTTTGCTTTCTCGCGAGCTGGTTAAATTTACCGGCAATCATGACTATCTAGAGCACGCCTTAGCAGGACGTACGCACTAGAGCGCCTTGTAACCACTAAAGCGTTTCTAGAAACAACAGAAAACCCTCGTATCCCGTTTGATACGAGGGTTTTTACATTTTGGATAACCCGAGCTGTTAATTAAACTTTACAACTTTCTGAGCCACGCGATAACCGCCAATAGTAACTGTCTGACCAATCTTACCAGGAAGATTTGTAGCGGTTCCTATAAGGCCATAACGAGCCTTGCGGTACATCTTCTTGTCATAAGCACGAAGTTCGTCCCAAAGCTCTTCCAGCTGATCCATAGCATCCTCACGATCGCTCATTTTAGAAAAGACTGAGCAGATAGCCATGATAATAGTAAAGTAACTCATCATGTACGTCTGAAGACGTGGAGAAGAGATGTCGTCGTAGATATGATATGCATGCATCATATTGCGAGCAACACGCCAGTAGTGATTAACACGGCTTGTTAAGACCTTCTCGTTAACTGATTGATCATCTCGACCAATAAAATAACGATACAAATCAACGTCAACGTAATAGATTGTCTTTACCTTAGGGAATGGAACGTAGGCGTAGACATTATCCACATAGAAAGTATGCTTAGGCATCTGAATGTTTGCGGAGCGCAAGACCTCAACGCGATACGTAATGGCATGCATTAAAAGGTACTGAGACAGCTTGAAGCGACCAATCTCTTCCCAACCAATAATCTTGTTAGTAGGGACAGCATCGCGATAGTCTACAAAGTTTTGGGTGTTATCCTCAACGTGCTCGTAGACGTAGTTGGAAAGAACAAGGTCGACGAGATTATCAGAGGCAATAAATGTGCGGAGCTGCTGAAGAAAGCTCTTTAAAGCATCGCCGTCTACCCAGTCGTCCGAGTCAATATTTTTGAAGTACACGCCATCAGCGTGAGAAACTGCCTTCATAACAGCAATGCCGTGGCCACCGTTTTCTTGATGAACTGCCTTAATGATGTTGGGATAGCGCTCCTGCCAAGCGTCAGCTTTAGCGGCGGTATCGTCCTTTACAGAACCGTCATCAACAATAACAATCTGCACGTCATCAGCATAATCAGAGCCTTCAAGAATAGACTCAATACAATGATCCATATACTCTGAAGAGTTATAGCATGGAATACCAAAAGTAATTGTCTTTTTCATGCAAGCTCCCTATGACTGATGAGCAATAAGCTCGTCAGACAGTTCCAGTGCAGAAGCAACAACACCATCCATATCATAGTAACGATACTCAGCAAGACGTCCAACTGTATGGAAGTTTAAGATGCCAGAAGTGCGATTCTTGTAAGAGCGATAGAGCTCCTGATTTTCTGGCTCGAGAATAGCGTAATAAGGGGTCTGGCCACTCTCTGGAACATATGCATGTGAATATTCACGCATGATAGTTGTTTTACCAGGAAGAACCTGACCAGTCATGTTCTTAAACTCTGTAATACGAGTAAAGTCCTCGCTAGTGGTGTAATTGACGGTACCAACAGGCTGGAACTGGTCTTGGTCAAGCGTTTCAAACTGCATATCAAGCGTACGATATGGAAGAGCGCCCTGATCAAGGTTGAAAAGCTCATCCAGAGGACCGGTGTAAATTACCTCACCTACAAATGGTTTCTCGCAAACGCTCACATTAGAAGCGGTGAGCTTCATGATGTCGCGAACGTCAACATCAAGGAAGACATCAATCAAATCATGATCAAGCATGTTTTCAAAGAGCTTAGTGTAGCCCTCTTTTGGCATACCCTGATACGTTGCACCTGGGAAGTAACGATCATCATCACCAACAAAGATTGGAACACGGCCTGTAATGGATTTGTCAATCTGGTCTGGAGTCTTTCCCCACTGCTTCATGGTGTAGTGCAGAAAAACGTTCTCGTAAACGTAATCGGCAATCTCTTCCAGATCTGGATCGTTCTTCTCGCGAAGCTCCATGATTGGAACTTTAACGTTCTCTCCAAACGCAAGAACTAACTTCTGATAGAGCTTCTCGCCACGCTCTTCTCCAAAGGCAAGCTTCAAAGATTGATGGTTAAAGGGAACAGGCATAAGTTGGCCGTTAATGTTAGCCAGAACTTTGTGCTGGTAGTTAGTCCACTCGGTAAAACGCGAGAGGAACTGGTGAACGCGGTCGCTCATGGTGTGATAGATGTGTGGGCCGTACTCGTGAACAAGAACGCCCGCGTCATCAAGGCGATCGTAAGCGTTACCAGCAATGTGATTTCTGCGCTCAAAGATTGCAACTTTGGAATTGCAATTTTCTGCCATACGGCGAGCAACAACAGCTCCTGCATAGCCAGCTCCAACAACAATAACGTTGTAATTGTCGGGGTTGAACCCAGCAGGAAGACCATGATTGATAGACATGTAAACCTCCGTGTGCGCCTAAATGCGCAGGATTTGTATGTGAAACGTAACTCATTTTAACACGTGGCCATAAAGTGAGTCATGCAGGGCACAAAGCTCTGCCGTTAGGCGTAAAATGTTCAGCTAGTTTGAAAATGTATTTCTTGACTGTTGGTGTCTGGATTTTCAGAAACTTTTAGTTAAGAAATGCAAAACTCAATAAGATGCAGCTATCAAAGTATGATTGGAGCACGACACATGAGCAAGTTTCTTGACCGTATGAAAGAAACCGCTAAGTCTGATGTAAAGACTATTGTACTTCCAGAGGGCGAGGACCAGCGTACCATCGATGCAGCTAAGAAGATTGTTGCAGAGGGTATTGCAAGGGTCATCATTCTTGGCAATCCTGAGCAGATTGATGTTCCAGGCGCAACTGTAGTAGATCCTGCTACTGATGAGCGCCATGAAGCATATGCTCAGAAGTTTGCTGAGCTTCGTGCTCGTAAGGGCGTCACTATTGAGGAAGCTCGCAAGCAGATGAACGACGCCACCTACTTTGCAACCATGATGGTCAAAATGGGCGATGCTGACGGTCTGGTTTCTGGTGCTTGCCACTCTACTGCAAACACCTTGAGGCCTGCACTACAAATCATCAAGACTGCTCCTGGTACCAAGCTTGTTTCTGCATTCTTTATCATGAGCACCACTACTAACTTTGGTGAGGACGGTACTCTGCTTTTTGCTGACTGCGGTCTCAACATTGATCCATCTGCAGAGGAGCTCTCTGAGATTGCTCTTGCTTCCGCTGATTCTTGGCGCGCATTCATGAGCGATGAGCCTCGCGTAGCTATGCTCTCCTACTCCACTATGGGCTCTGCTGGCGGTGCAACTGCCGAGAAGGTCCAGGAGGCTACAAAGCTTGCTCACGAGAAGAACGCTGAGCTTGCACTTGACGGCGATCTTCAGCTTGACGCCGCTCTTGTTCCTGAGGTTGGTAAGCTCAAGGCTCCATTCTCTAAGGTTGCAGGAAACGCAAACATCCTGGTCTTCCCTAATCTTGAGGCTGGCAACATTGGCTATAAGCTTGTTCAGCGCTTCAGTGGTGCTGAGGCATACGGCCCAATTCTTCAGGGCATTGCTCGTCCTGTCAACGACCTCTCCCGCGGTTGCTCCGCTGACGACATTGTTGGCGTTGTTGCAATCACCGCTGTTCAGGCTCAGATGGCAGACAACAACTAGTCTTTCTGCACTTCTAACTTGGTATACTAAGCCAGTCTCAAAAGAGGCTGGCTTATTTCTTAGCTGGAGGCATATATGTCTGAAATTATTTCTATTTCTAGCAACTCTCTTACCGCTTCACTTGACACCATGGGCGCGCAGCTCATGAGCCTACGCAAAGGTGAGTCGGAATACCTCTGGCAAGGAGATGCCAACTGGTGGCCAAGACGAGCTCC
Organism: uncultured Atopobium sp.; assembly: GCA_902373375.1. Classification (GTDB taxonomy): domain Bacteria; phylum Actinomycetota; class Coriobacteriia; order Coriobacteriales; family Atopobiaceae; genus Lancefieldella. The sequence goes on along the minus strand of CABKMA010000039.1, from coordinate 7,892 downwards.
TATCCTCTTCCCCATTGTTGGCGTCTTAAAAAACGGTAAGGCAGAGTCTGCAGAAGGCACCATCTCTCTTGCGCGTCACGGACTTGCTCGCCTCAACCAGTTTGAGGTTGTCGAGCAGAGCACCTCATCTGTGACGCTCCAGCTAAAAAGCACCGAAGAGACTCGCAAGTCTTATCCCTATAACTTTGAGCTGAGACTGATTTTCTCGCTATCTGACGATACGCTGACGCAAACGTACGAAGTTACTAATCCTGGTGAAGTTGTGCTTCCATTCACTCTTGGTGCACACCCTGCGTTCAACATTCCTGTTCCGGGCGTTGAAGCAAGCTCTTTAGACCAATATCATCTATCGTTTACGCGCCCCTGGACCAGCTACGGTCCTTCCATTACTGATGAGGGTCTTTGCGACTACACAACCCCACAGAAGCTCATTGTGGACTCTGACACGCTTCCCCTGTCTTGGGAGCTTATTGATCGCGAGAAGACCATCACACTTGAAGACGTTCCAGATAGGCGTATTACGCTGACGGCTAATGCGGAAGCTGCGTCAGAGGTCCATGGCGTTCAGGTAGATTTTGAAGGCTTTGATTACCTTGGTATTTGGAGTCCTGCTCCTGGATGTCCGTTTGTTGCTCTTGAGCCATGGTGTGGCATTGCAGATACCGTTGATACTGATGGTATCTTTGAGCATAAGCCAGGTATCATATGCCTTGAGCCCGGCCAAAGTATTGATAAAACATTGAATATCAAGGTCTTCTAGCAAAGTAGTTGGACACGACGCGACGCCTCGTAATGCATTTCATTTTGTAGCCCTATAAACGGCGAGAAACGCTTTGAACAAAAAAGAGCCTGTGAATAATTTTCACAGGCTCTTTTAGGTTTTAACCTACGTTGTTGTATCGTGCGTTACTGAGCGCGCTTCTTACCAAGGGTACCAGCTGCGATAAGAATAGAAGATGCAGCAGCTACATATGCTGCAGCAAAGGAAGCATCACCAGTTGAAGGAAGCTTGGACTCCTTCTTCTTTGGTTGCCTTGGAGTCTCTGAAGAAGGAGTGGTTGGAGTTGGAGGAATGTGAGTATTAGTGATGGTGAAGCCACTAGCAGCATCACCTGTTACTTGAGCGGTATAACCCTCAACTTCATCCTCAACTACAGTGTACGTAATGGCTGTGGTAGTGCCAGTCTGATTCTTATTGAGGTTACTAAAAGTTGCAGTCCAATCATTTGCGTCAGAGAGAACCTCACTCTTACCAGTATCTACACCATCAGCGTAAAGATGAACAGTGACAGAAGATGGACGAGTGCCGTCTGCGTTATTCTGGTCATCCCAAACTTTGGAGACAGAAACACTTACCTGCTGATCACCAGTTGCTGTACCAGTACCACGAGGATTAATCCACCGGCCCTCACGAGTGTAGATATGAGTGTTGCCTTCAGAATCAAGAGTTGCTCTATTATCAACCTGGGCCGCATTGGCTGGAACAATAGTCTTGTACTCAAGCCAGCAGTCCTGAGTGAGTGGATTGAAGGCAAAAAAGTTAACCTGATTATTAAGACGTGCAAAGTCAAGCGTATATCCATTAGGGGTAAAGGTAATGGCAGCAAGAATCTTCTCTGCTGGAACAGTTAGAACAGGGCCGTCTACAAGGTGAAGAAGGAAAGAATGTTTAAGATAAGGTCCCGCAAGCTCATCTGCTGGGTTAACGCCGTTACCTGTAAGCTTTGATGCATCAACCGTATAAGGATTGACAATCTGATCTTTAACTATTGCATTTACTAAACCAACCTGAGTAATATCACTTGGAGTAATATTGACAACCCAACTGGTTACGAAATAATCATTTCCAGTTTCAATAGTCGCGCCAGAAGGAAGAGTATACGTTGTTTCTGCAGCTGCATTAGACCTGTTGTACTTGGTAATTGCAGGATCCATTGCAGCAATTGAGCCTCCATACGTCATGTTGAGATGAGTTTCTCCAATAAAAAGCGTTGTACTTCCATTACCTTGCTGAGCAATATCATTTGACCAATTAAGCGAAAAAGACATCTTTCCATGAACGTTACGAAGACCTGCAATATTGTTATTGAAGGTAACAGTTATGGTATCGGGGTTGCTCGTAGGAGTAGCAGTACCAACAGAAATACTATTTCCACTAGCATCAACGCCCATAACCTCAAAAGGAGCAGGAGTATTATTTTTAAGTTCCGCAGGAAGGTCAATGGTGAATGTGTCACCTGGCTCTGCAGGATAAGCATCATTAAGTGCATAATCAAAACTAACGCGTACGTTACTACCAGCCAACGTTGTATAACTAATATTTGAAACAGTTGGCCAGTACTCAGTAGCTTGCGCCTCTGTATTAAATACAGTAAGTGCACCAAATACAGTAAGCACAAACATAATTACAAAACTTAAAGGCCTACAAAGTAAACTTCTAGACAGCATGCCACTCCCTATAACTAGTTAAAGAATTATTCATTTGTATGCAATTAGCCGCGCAAACAATGAAACATCTTTAAAACACTAAAATTCAAATAAACTATAAAAAAAATTAATATTGTCAACAAACTATCTATGTCTCCATAAAAAAACTCCCACATAAAAGTGGGAGTTCATAGATTCTCAAATTGTAAGTCAAACTTACTTACCCAGAAGCTCCTGAACATCAAGAGCAATCATATACTCCTCATTGGTAGGAACAATCAAAACGCGGACTTTTGAGTCTGGAGCAGAGATGTCACGAATTTCACCGGAGCGAACCTTGTTCTTCTCCTCATCAATCTTGACACCCATCCACTCAAGCTCTTTAACAACGCCAAGGCGCATCTCATCAGAGTTCTCACCAATACCAGCAGAGAAAGCCATGGTATCAAAGCCATGCATAGCCTGAGCCATCTCCATAATGAGCTGAGAAGTACGATAGTAGAACATCTCAAGTGCAAGCTGGCAATCCTTATCTCCTGCGTGAGCACCGTCTTCGATATCACGAGAATCAGAGTGGCCAGACAGAGCAAGAAGTCCAGACTGCTTGTTCATCATAGTGTCAATCTCGTCGATAGAATAACCACCAACACGAGAGAGATAGAAGACAGTAGCTGGGTCAATAGTGCCGCAACGAGTACCCATAATCAAACCATCAAGTGGAGTAAGTCCCATGGTGGTCTCAAGATCGTGACCATCCTCAATAGCAGAAAGAGATGCACCAGAGCCAAGGTGACAGCTAACCAGTTTATGAGTCTGACCGTTAGTAAACTCATTGGTTGCACGCCAAATGTAGCGGTGAGAAGTACCGTGAGCACCGTACTTGCGGACGTGGTACTTATCAACAACATCGCGAGGAAGGGCATAGCGATGTGCCTTCTCTGGCATATTAAAGTGGAAAGAAGTGTCGCAGACAATTACATTGCCAACCTCTGGGAAGAGCTCACGGCACATCTCAATAACGTCAGCCTCAGCATAGTTGTGAAGAGGAGCAAGTGGAGCAACCTCACGAACTTGAGCCAAAACCTTATCGTCTACAACAGCAGACTCTGGGAAGTACCAACCGCCCTGAACAACACGGTGACCAATACCATCGATTGGCTTATCAATAGTCTTAAGGATGTCAAAGACATACTTAATAGCAGTCCTGTGATTAGGAAGAGCAACCTCAAGTATCTGCTTCTCTCCACCAAGCTCCTCATGACCAACAAAAGAACCTTCGATACCGATACGCTCGCAGTTTCCTTTTGCGTAAACCTCGCGGGTGTCAACGTCAAGAAGCTGGTACTTAAGAGATGAGCTGCCTGCGTTGATAACCAGTACGTTCATGTGTCTCCTCTTTCCGTGAAGTAGTGCAGACTGCTAAAGTCTTCCTCTCCTACTTCAATCAAACATAACCGCATGACATCATAAACCCCAAGATACCTTGGAGTTAAATAGACGAGCAAAAAACTTGAATATTTTTATTTTACGCCCATTGAATCATCCATCTGCTTTCCACCTAAAATGTGGAAGTGAACGTGATTGACTGACTGACCGCCATGCTTTCCGGTATTGGTAATTACACGGAATCCAGTCTCTTTAATTCCGGTTTTTTCTGTTACTGCAGCAATGGCCTTTGTAACGCTCTCAAGTGTTTTAGCAGGAATATCATCAATGATGTTGTCGTAGTGATTCTTAGGCACAACAAGAACATGAACAGGCATAAGAGGATTTAAATCATTGAAAGCTACAACGTTTTCATCCTCATAGAGAAAATCTGTGGGGATTTCTTTGTTAGCAAGCTTGCAGAAAATACAATCAGACATGACCTCTCCTTTACTCATCTAAATATGCAGTAGAAGGTGCTGCGGTTGTATCAGTAATTGCAGCTCCTGCCTGAGACTCATCAAGCAAAACCTTTACCTTTTGCTCAGCGGTATCAAGCCTTCCGCGCAAATCTTTTACCAGCTCAACACCGCGAGCATACAAAGCCAAAGACTCTTCGAGCTCCAAATCTGTACCCTCAAGCTTACGAACAATCTGCTCAAGCTCAATAGAAGCATCTTTAAAAGTAAGTTCTTCAGTCTTCTTAGTATCCATGTTGTTCCCCTTATCTATTAAAGCTCAATATCAGAAACGGTTGCCTTAATTGTTCCATCCGTCATTTTAACGAGCAGAGAATCCCCAACTGAGGCATCTTTGGCCGTTTTAATGACAGATCCCTTTTCATCTTGGACATATGCATATCCCCTTGTAAGAACCTTTAGAGGAGAAAGTGCGTCTAATTTTCCTGCAAGAGAGGATAGCAAAGCCTCATGCGGATGAAGCATAGCAGCGCTAGCTCTAGTAAGCCTTTGTGACTCAACAGAAAGCATCTCTTTCTTTCTTGCAAGAAGCGCTGGCAAAGCATCCATCAACCTCTGCTCAGTCTGATTAAGGTCTTCTGTTCTTGTAGAAATAATATAAGCAGGGTCTTTCAAACAAGGACGATCTGAGAGCTTTTCTAGCTGATACTGTTTACTTGATAAAGCATTTCTCATTGCCAAGTTAGAACGCTGCTCAACAGAGACAAGTCCCGTTTTATAGAACTGCAAAATCTTTCTTGTTGCATTTCCAAGGCGAGAAATTCTGTTGTTAAACGTAGTTTGTAACTCACTAATAGCGGGAGCCACAGATTCTGCAGCAGCAGTTGGCGTTGAAGTTCTTCTATCAGAGACCATATCAGCAATGGTGGTATCAGGCTCATGGCCAATACCCGTGATAACAGGAACAGGACACGCTGCTATAGCGCGAGCTACTCCCTCATCGTTAAAGCACATAAGATCTTCAAAAGATCCACCACCGCGAACCAACAAAATAGCATCTGGCTGCGTAGTTGCAGCAACTTCAAGCGCTTTAATTATAGTTGCAGGCGCATGACTTCCCTGAACTGCGCATCCAGAAACCTCAAGCTCTACCAAGGGATTTCTACGTGCAAGCGTGCGCTTGACATCATCGATAACGCTGCCAGAAAGAGAAGTTACCACGCCTATACGTGTACAAAACTCTGGAATGTAGCGCTTTCTAGAAATATCTGTAAGGCCTTCTCTTTCTAGCTTTTTAGCAAGCTGTGCTACCTTTTGACGAAGGTCTCCTTCTCCAGCAATTTGGATAGTACGGGCATGAAAAGAAAGTTTTCCGCTTGAAGCGTAAATATCAAACTTTCCTGTCATCTGAATCTTCATGCCGTCCTGTAGCGTAATGCCGCTAGCAGCATAAATCTTTGACCAAACAATAACCGCCATTGAACTAACTGGGTCTTTTACGTCAAAGTAACAATGGCCAGACTTATAGTTTGGACCTCTAAATCCAGAAACCTCTCCAACTACCGTCATAGATGGCATTGAAGCAACTTCATTTTTTGCAAAGAGCACCGCATCAGATACTGAAAGAACAGAATCTTCTTTCTCTTGAATCTGATCCATTACTAATTCCTGTTTCTAGAAGAACCAAGCAAATACAAAAGCTGAAGTGCAGAGACCATAGCAGCTGCAACATAGGTAAGAGCGGCAGCAATAAGCACCTTTCTAGCACCCGCGTAATCAAAGCCTGCAGGAGCATTTGCCTTCAAAAAAGCTAATCCACGCCTTGAAGCATCAATCTCTACAGGCAGCGTAACAACATGAAACAGGAAGGTAAATGCATACAGCCAAATTGCTAGTACTGTCATACCAGAAATATTTAACCAGATGCCAGCAATAAAAACATAGATCCACGCTGCAGATGCAAAATTAACAACAGGAACAAGAGCAGATCGAACACGTGCAGGCATAAACATCTTAGCTGTCTGAACAGCATGACCAGCCTCGTGGCAGGAGACAGCAAGCGAAGATACGCTACCTTCTGAAAAGTTTGCATCAGAGAGATGCAAGCAGTTGTCTCGTGGATCAAAATTATCCGTAAGCTCACCAGAAATTCTTTTGATGCCCACATTAGCTGCTCCGTTAGCGTCCATCATGGCGCGAGCAACAGAGGCGCCACTGGCACTAAACCCTGAAGGAACCAAAGAATACTTCTTAAATTCATGCTTGATATACCACTGAGTACCTAGACCGAGTGTCAAAGAGGCAACCACCAAAATGACATATGGGATAATCGCACCAGAGTAATACATATTTTCTCCTATCTATGTGTTACAAAAAGTATACCCAACTCATCGGACAAAAAGTCAGGTTTGCAAGAGTACGTACAGTCGATAAAAGTAAGAAAACCCTTTTTTGCGTCTTGTTTCTACAACAGTTCCACCTGACCGCTTTTAACCGTTAGTCCAACCTCACCATTAAGTAATCCAATGAGCTGTTTGCCCACTAATTGATAGCGCCACCCATCTTTAAGTCTTGCAGCATCTTTGTCCAAAAGTAAATCTATAAGGTCATCTTTATTAGCAATTAAAGGAGATGCGATTCCCTCTTTTTCTGAAACGATCCTAATAAGGGCATACATAAGCTCAACAACACCCTCAGAACCAGCAGAAGGATGAGTATGATGCTCAATTTTTGGAAACTGATCAGCAAGAGTCTTTTGGCCTCGTTTGATTGCTTTCAAAAGAAGTTCTGCCCCATTTTGAGAGATTTGCTCGGTGCCTCGAATCTTACGTAGTCTCTCTAGTGTTGTGGGAACACGGCGACAAATCTCAATAATAATTTCGTCAGAGAGTACCCATTTACGCGGGATATCTTTATTAGCTGCAGTTTCTTCTCGCCAAGCACAAACTTCTTGAGCAATTGCAAGTTGTCTACGCGTAAGCGAACCAGAACGCTTCAAACGTAAATACGCTTGAAAAGGATCTCGACGATATTGATCAATATTTGTGTGCTGGTCCATTTCTGGTTTTACCCAGCTCAAACGGTCAAGCTTGATAAGCTTCTCAACCATTTGATGGTAAATAGCAGGAAGATATCTGACGTCATCCTCAGCGTATACTAGCTGTTCTTTATCAAGAGGTCGCTTTGACCAGTCTGTCAATGACTCGGCTTTGGCCAGCTTAACGTTAGCAAAATTCTCTACCAGTCCCGCATAGCTCACCTGTTGACGCAGACCCAAAAATGCGGCTGCAACCTGCGTGTCAAATACAGGAGCGCATGCACAATCCATTTTTTCTAGTAAGACCTCAAGGTCTTGCGAACACGCATGAAAAATCTTGACAATTTTTGGATCTTCCAGGAGTTCTTTAAGTGGGGTGAGGTCATCTAGTAACAACGGATCAATTGCAGCAATCTCAGAACCTGTGGATACCTGAACTAGACAAAGTTTGGGAAAGTAAGTTTTCTCACGAAGAAACTCTGTATCAACTGCAAGGATATGAGAAGATTTTGCTTGCTCACAAAACGAAAAAAGTTCTTCTGAGGTTGCTATATACAATGCGTCCATCCAATTGCCGATTAAGT
>CABKMA010000038.1 GCA_902373375.1 uncultured Atopobium sp. | reverse complement strand
GACTTTAAAGACGATAAGAGCTATCCCTACATTGCCATTACAGAGTCAGACACCTTCCCAGCAATTAAATACACGCGTGAGAAGCACAAGAAGGGGACGCGCTATTTTGGTCCCTACACTGATTCATACGCCGCGCGCCAGACTATCGAGACGCTCAGAAAAGTAGTGCCTATCTGCTCTGCTACGTGCGTAGAGTGGAAGCGTGCTAAGCGCCTGCTAGAAAAAGACCCTGACGGCGCGGCCGTGGCTAACCTTCTGCTGGCAAAGAAGGGACGTCCCTGTTTTGACTACCACGTAGGAAAAGGTCCTGGTGTGTGCGTGGGAGCCATTGATACTGTTTCTTATGCAAAGAACGTCAGGCAGGTAGAGAACTTCCTCCGCGGAAATCGCTCCGAGATTGTCTCTGAGCTCAAAGACCAGATGCAAGAAGCTGCTGCTAACCTGGATTTTGAGAAGGCGGCTCGGCTCAAGTCACGTCTGACTTCGCTCTCTGATCTTGATGACCGCCAGCAAGTCACGTTTCCTACCTCAGTAAACATTGACCTCATTGGAATTTACCGAGAAGAAACCATCTCCGCCGCCTGCGTTTTTGTTGTGCGAGAAGGTCGTACCATCCGCTCGGTTGAGTTTATCCTGGACAAAGGTTTGGACGTTTCCGAGGAAGAGCTGGTCTCGGGCTTCCTGAAGCGCTACTACGACGAAACCGCTGACATTCCCGCAGAGGTTAACCTGCCCATCGATCTTCTCGACGCAGAGGTTTTGTCCGAGTGGCTGACGCAAAAACGAGGTCATAACTGCGTACTTCACCACCCACAACGCGGCGAGAAGTTCCGTCTTCTCCAGATGGCTTCTGCTAACGCTCGTCATGCACTGATGCGCCACATGATTCGTACGGGTTATGCCGATGACCGCACCAATCAGGCACTTCTTCAGCTTGAAAGCGCGCTTGCGCTTGACGCACCACCGCTGCGCATTGAGTGCTTTGATATCTCTACGCTTCATGGAAACTTTACCGTTGCGTCTATGGTGGTCTTTACGAACGGAAAGGCTGATAAGAGTCAGTATCGTCGCTTTAAGATCCGTGCTGAGCTTGATGAGGCAAACGACTTTGTCTCAATGACAGAGGTCCTGGGCAGAAGGTATAGCCCGGAACGCATGGCAGACGAACGCTTTGGTTCGCGTCCTGATTTACTGGTGGTTGATGGTGGTAAGCCTCAGCTGACCGCAGCAATTAACCAGCTCAATGAGCTGGGCTTGGACATTCCTGTCTGCGGCCTAGCTAAGTCTGATGAGGAAGTCTTTGTGCCTTGGGACGACACACCAATTGTGTTGCCTACAGGTTCAGCTTCTTTGTACTTGATCAAGCAAGTCCGTGACGAGTCTCACCGTTTTGCGATTACCTTCCATCGTGAGCTTAGAGATAAGGCAATGACTGTCTCTATTTTGGATGAAATACCTGGTGTAGGACATAAACGCAAAAAAGATATCATGCGCCATTTTGGCTCTTTTAAACGCTTAAAGGCTGCAAGTGTTGAGGATATCTCTCAGGTAAAAGGTGTTTCTGTGAACTTGGCAGAAACTATTTATGAAGAGCTCAAAGCTTGGGAAGAATCTTCAACAGCTGTACATGAGAAGTTAGATGCTAAGGGAGGAACTCATGAGTAAAACAGCAGACGAGAAGATCTTGTCGCTTGTGAAACTTGAGTATATGAAGCGTATTCCGTTTTTTATACGTGGTCACGCAACGGGAAAGTCTTGTGAATATATTGCTAAGAAGCATCCAGAGCTTTACGCAACATTTGAGGATGAACCTAGTGCTCAACAAGTTGAAGAGATGGCAAAGATTATCAACGAGCTCTTTGAGCAAAGGATGAAGAAGCATAATTTGTAAAAGTTCTATCTCTATAGTTATAGGTAGATGCAACTATGGGGTTTCAAACCAATTACAAGGGACTTTTCCTATGATGAGAAACCCCCTTGTTATTCGTAATGTGAATACTTGTTATGACAATAGCAATGGAGCATGGACTGTCATTTATCCATTTAACACCATTTTTTAGCCATTTACCTACTATAATCTTTTAGAAAAAATTGTTTTTATTACTATAGAAGTATAAAGAAAGCAGTACCACTAATGCTTGGAGGTACGTAATGCGTTACTCTAACATTCGTTACGGTTTTATTGCTAGCTTAGTAATTGTTCTTTTAATCCTTCTTTCTCCATTATGCGTTTTTGCAAAAGACTTACCCTTGTTTGAGGTCAAGGAAGTTGCTGCTAAGGTAATTCCCGCATTACTTGATGCAAATGGCATCTCCGTTGAATCAAATGAATTTGAGATTAAAGGATATATACCAGAATATATATATTCTACAAACGGTTTAGTTGAACGTTCTATAATTCATTTCCCAATTTATTCTGGTGAAAATATAGTCGCAAAGATTATTGCAATTTATGATTCTAGTAGAGGTGAATATTCTTTTTGTTCGTCTATATCGTCGGTGGAGTTGTTAAATAATTCTAGGCAATACATGACTAAGGGTTTGTTTATAGACATTGGAGATGATTGTTTTTATACAGATGGAAACGTATTTATCTCGACGTCTTCAGGTGAAACAAAAGGTATCGATGATTTTGATTTGACCTGTCAAAATGTTTTAAAAAATTTCTTTTCTACATTTAATTGGCAAAGTATTTCTTTAAAAAATACTGGAGGTATGCAATCGACAAACACAATTCAAGGAATTGAAATGCAAAAGGTCCTTTTAAATTTACCTCGTTATTACCAAGGAGATAAGCCGATTTGCTGGGCAGCAGCAGCTTGGACGGTTGGGTCATATCTTACAAAATCCTCAACTCCTTCACCAGAGAAAATAGCTAATGATATGAAAGGAACATTAGAGGCTCCCGGATGGCCGATAGATGAAATTACTGCGATGAATAAGTTTTTTTATAGGCAGACGAATTTTAGAGTTGATGGCATTAATGTTGCTAATATACCTGTCGATAAATTTAAACAGCATATTGATTTGGGATTTCCTTGTATTATTAGACTTTCGCCGTCCATTATTGATGAGTTTCAAGATGGACTGAATATAACTACTTCTGGACATAGCGTTGCCGCATGTGGATATTTATACGGAGACGGAATCGAGTCAATTTATGTACAGGATACTGCATTTAATCGAATTAATATTTTAACACCAGGACCATTGGGTTTCTTTAGATATAGCGAAGAGGGGATGGGCGTTCTTGATTTAACTAGTGTAAATCTTTTAAATGGATATCAAAGCCCTGATGATGGTACGACGTGGTATCAATTTGTTAATGGTGATGCAAAAAAGTGTATTGGGTGGGAGGGTATTTTAGGACAATATTACTTTTTTAGCAATGAAAGTCATCTTCAAAGAGGTTGGCTTCATGAATCAGAGGGTTGGTATTATCTAGCGCCTACTGGAGTTATGCTAAAAGGCTGGGTATTTGTTGATGGAAAATGGTATTTCCTTCAAGATAGTGGCCTTATGGCTTACTCTCAATGGTTTAAATGGAATGGTGTTTGGTATTACCTCAATAGCGATGGATCTGCTCAAACAGGTTGGAAAGAAATAGAAGGTAGCTATTATTTCTTTAATGACTCAGCAAAAATGCAAACAGGCTGGGTTAATGATAGAGGTTATTGGTTTTATCTTGATTCCTCAGGAAAGATGCTTACCGGTTTTCAAACCATAGAAGGTAAAAGGTATTACTTCGCTTACAATGGCTCTATGACTCTTGGCTGGTTTAGAGTAGGCTTCCCTTGGTATTATGCAGATTCTAATGGCGTTATACAAACAGGATGGCAATATATAAAGGGAGAATGGTATTACTTCAATTATACAGGCACAATGCATCTAGGTAGGCTTATAGACGGTGGTTATATATTCCAATTAGATGAATCTTCTGGCGCTATGCAAATTGGATGGTTTACAACGCTTGAAGGCAAGCTCTTCTTTAGAACTGAGAAAAATGTTCCTTACGGTGGACCTAAGGGTTCAATGGTAGTTGGACAAAAGGCAAGAATAGACGGTGTCGTGTATGAATTTGATCAAAAAGGCATTGCAAGAAAAGTCTTAAATCCAAATATTGTTCCTGTGTCAGTACCGGCCACAGACTTAAGTGAGGTGACTGAAGATGCAGCGTAGAAAAAGGTTTATAAAAGGTCTGTCATTATTGGTAGTTTTTGTTATTTGTGGCTTACTGATTAACAACTGGTTTTTTAAGTTGAATACTATGAGACTGCCAGAGTTAAAAAAGCAGGCAGCTCAGTATGTGGTGCAACAATATGAGAATAAGAGAAATGGTCTTAAGTCTGATTTTGGATCCGCAGGAAATATTGACTTAGAGACTGCTACTATTTCTGGCCCATTTTTAGGAGTCTGTCAAGCTAGCCAACTTATATTGAATATAAAATTATATTGGGTAATAAGCTCTCAAGAAAAGGTTGTTGGAACAGTTGAGCAAGATTTAGGACTATTTGCCATTGGGTCTAATTTTGGAACTCCAAAAATGTGGATTCAAACAAGGAACGCTGGACTGCTACAAGAAATGCATAATAGAAATTATAGATGTCTAGTTAGGAATATTTTTGGTGGCCTAGGGGCAAGTGGATGGCCGCCATCTTACCTAGCTGATGGCTATTTAGGACGTTATAGCCCAGCAGATGGAAATTTTCACATCGAAAAAAACGATGAGCAAGTATCAGAGATAATCGAATCTCATTTAGGGGAAGAACATTTGGACTTTATGGCAAATCCTGAGCGTGTTATAGATTTAACCAAGTAATCTTGAGGTGTTTTTGCTGTTCCAAAACAAGAGTCAGTTCAATTTGGGCTGACTCTTGTTTAATCTTCACAACATATCCGTAATTACTAAAGGTAAACGGTAGTAAATCATCGGTAAACGGTAGTTGACAATGATTACTACTTATGTAGTTAGTTAAATAATTTATATATTTGATAAGGCAAAATAATAATAAAGCCCGCTAACTGCGGGCCTTCTTAACTGCTATTAAGATTTACATGTAGTAGATAATACAACAAAAAACGAATTTATATTTTACGCAGCCAATGAGCGAGAAATTAATACCGTTGAGCGAACTGTCTTTAAAACAAATAATTTTTCTTCCTATAGTTATGTAGATGTAAGCCACACAAGTGGCGTTGGTGCCACGTTGTGGCAAGGAGAGTTTTTAGAAAGAGGCAGAAATGAGCGAGTTTATTAATCGTCCACTTTCGCGTCGTAGCTTCCTTGGAGGAGCAACTGTAGCAGCTGGTCTTGGTCTTACCGCTTGCGGTGGACAGCAGAAGGCAGCTGAAGCTCCATCTGGAAAGGAAGGCGGCGGCACTATTACTGCAGGTACTGCTTATTCAACCCAGAACTATGATCCATCTACTACTTCATCAGCACTTGCTCTTGGTGTTAACTGGCAGGTAGTTGAGGGTCTCTATGGTCTTAACTTCCATGACTACTCTACTTTCAATGAGCTTGCTACTGCTGATCCAAAGAAGGTAGACGATAACACCTTTGAGATTACCATCCGTGACGGCGCAAAGTTCTCTGATGGTAACGAAGTCAAGGCAGATGACGTTGTTGAGTCTTTTAAGCGTTCTTCTGCAAAGGGCAGCGTTTACGTTCCAATGCTTGCTCCAATTGCTTCCGTAGAGAAGAAGGATGACAAGACCGTCACCGTTAAGACCACTATTGCTAACTTCTCCCTCCTCAAAGAGCGTCTGTCCATTGTTCGCGTTGTTCCAGCAAGCAGCTCTCAGGATGAGATGAAGAAGAAGCCAGTTGGTTCTGGTCCATGGCAGTTTGAGTCCATCTCTGACAACACTCTTGACCTTGTTCCTAACAAAAACTACAACGGCGCAACTCCTGCTAAGGATGAGAAGCTCCACTATGATGTCCTTAAGGATCCAACCGCTCGTCTGACTGCTCAGCAGGACGGAACCACCCTTGCTATGGAAATGGTTCCTGCAGACTCTGTAGACCAGCTCAAGGGCGCAGGCTGCACCGTTGATACTGTTCAGGGATTTGGCGTTCGCTTTGCAATGTTTAATCTCGGCAAGGCTCCTTGGGATAATGTTAAGGTTCGTCAGGCATGCCTCTACGCACTGGATACAGACAAGATGCTCTCCAATGCATTCTCTGGTCAGGCAGAGGTCGCTACCAGCTACCTTCCTTCTTCCTTTACTAACTATCACAAGGCATCTACTGTCTATGCTCACGATGTTGATAAGGCTAAGAAGCTTATTTCTGAGTCTGGTATCACTCCTGGGAATGTTGTTCTTCGCACCACCGATAACGAGCAGGTTAAGTCCATGGCAACTCAGGTCAAGAACGACCTTGATGCACTCGGATTTAGCGTAAGCATCGTTTCCGATACATCTCCAGCAACCTATGCTGCAATTGATGCTGCTGACGGCTCTTGGGATATCCTGCTTGCCCCTGGTGATCCTTCTTGCTTCGGCGCAGACGTCGACCTGCTGCTTAACTGGTGGTATGGCGACAACGTTTGGATGACCAAGCGTTGCCCATGGAAGGAGTCTGCTGAGTGGAAGAAACTTCACGAGCTTATGAACAAGGCTCTTGGCCAGTCTGGTGCTGATCAGCAGTCCACTTGGAACGAGTGCTTCGACATCATCGCTGAGAGCGTTCCTCTGTATCCAGTTCTCTTCGCTAAGACATTCACCGCTTCTTGGAGCGAGAAGCCAAACGCTAACGGCGTTGCTCTCAAGGGCTTCAAGGGCATCGGAACCACTGGCATGTCCTTCATTGATGTCAATACGGTTACTGCTAGCTAATTTGCCGGCATTACGCGCTTAGCATCTCATATATTGGGGCCCGAGCGTTTTATCTATAACGCTCGGGCTTTTGTGCACAAATTTAATATTGAGATGCGTTAAAGTCTGATTAGAATTTTATTTGTACCGTTTGTTTTAAAGAGAGAGGGGGAGATAGTGAACAACCTATTACGTCTTATCGGACGCCGTCTTATTGCGCTGCCGATTATGGCTCTAGGCGTCACCTTTCTCGTATTCTTCCTAATGTCTTTCTCGCACGTTGATCCTGCATACAATGCCTTGGGAGAGTCTGCTTCCGCAGAAGCTATCCAGCAGTATCACATTGAGAATGGCCTTGACGATCCATGGCCTGTGAGATATGTACGTTATATCGGTGATGTTGCTCATGGAAACTTGGGTACCTATGGCACTTCTCACTATTCAGTTGCAGCAAGAATTTCAAAGGCTTTGCCAGTAACTATGCAGCTGACCTTTATGGGTCTCTTTATTGGCGCAATAGTTTCGTTTACGTTGGGTGTTATTGCAGCTCTCTATAGAGATCAATGGCCCGATCAAATCATCCGTGTATTCTCAATTGCCGGTCTTGCAACGCCATCATTCTGGTTGGCAGTTCTTTTGATTCTGGTTTTTGCGTCTACGCTCAAGCTACTTCCTGCCTCTGGAGCACTACCAGATCCTACGGTAAATCTTGGCGGCTACTTTGCCCGTATGATTATGCCGGCATTTGCTCTTGCAGTTCCAATGTCTGGTCAGATGACCCGTATTGTTCGTACTGCAATGGTTGAGGAGCTGGATAAGGACTACGTCCGCACAGCCCGCGGTGCTGGTATTCCAGAGAGAATCGTCATCGCAAGAAACGTTCTGCGCAACGCTCTTATTACCCCTGTAACTACACTTGGTCTCAAGATTGGTTACCTCATGGGTGGTGCCGTTGTTATTGAGGTTATCTTCAACCTTCCTGGCATGGGTACCGCTATTCTCGAGGGCATCCAGGGTAACGAGGCAATGCTTGTTCAGGGCGTTGTTGTTGTCGTTGCACTGTCCTTCATCATCATCAACATTGTTGTTGATATGTTGTACATCTTGATTAACCCACGCATTAGGACGGTGTAGTGCGATGGTACAAATTAGAAAAAAACAAGTCGAGAAGCTCGAAGAAGCTGCAGCAAAGGGTTTAACCTTTGGTGGCTTTAAGAAGATGAAGACTGCTTCCAAGATTGCTCTTGTCATTCTTGTCTTTGTAGTCCTTGCTTCTATCTTTGCAAACCTTATTGCTCCACATAACCCACTTGAGATTTTCAATGCTCGTCAGGCTCCAGGAAATGGATTCATTTTTGGTACTGACGATAAGGGCCGTGACATTCTTTCTCGTATGCTCCATGGTGGTCAGTATTCACTGGTCATTGGTTTTGGCGCTACGGGTATGGCGCTGCTGTGTGGCTCAATTATTGGTGCAATTGCAGCTGTTTCTAGAAAGGCTGTATCTGAGGTCATCATGCGTGTGCTCGACATTATCATGTCGTTCCCAGGCATCGCACTTGCAGCAGTCTTTGTTTCTATTCTGGGCAACAGCGTTCCTTCAATTATCTTTGCTATTGGTTTTATGTACACGCCACAGATTGCACGTATTGTTCGTGCAAATATCGTAAGCGAGTACGGTGAGGATTACGTAAGAGCAACCATTGTCTCTGGTGCTCGTGCACCTTGGATCCTGTGGAGACATGTTCTTCGTAACTGCATTGCTCCAATCATGGTCTTTACCGTTACGCTTGTTGCAGACGCAATCATCTTTGAGGCATCTCTGACCTTCATTGGTGCAGGTATTGCAGCGCCAACTCCTACATGGGGTAACATCCTGGCTGATGCTCGTGCTGGCGTTCTTGCTGGTCGTTGGTGGCAGGCATTCTTCCCAGGCTTGGCTATTATGTTGACCTGCCTGGCACTGAACATCCTCTCTGAGGGTCTTACTGATGCTATGGCTGCAGCACCTGGCGCTCCTGTTGATACAGAAAACTCTGACTCCAGGCGTGCAGATGACATCTTGGCATCTGATCCAGTTCGTGCCTATGCAGAGCAGGCAGAGTCTCTTGAGCGCAGGCTTAACGCACTTAAAGAGGTTGAGCTTTCTAGAACTGATAGGCGTAAGCCAGACTTTGATGTAAAGCCACTGCTCAGCGTTAAAGACCTGTGCATTGGCTTTGAGTCTCACGGAGACGTTAAGGTTGTTGACCACGTAAGCTTTGATGTTCGTCCTGGTCAGTGCATGGCTCTGGTTGGCGAGTCTGGTTGCGGTAAGTCTATTACCACCAAGGTCATCATGGGTTTGACTGATCCAAAAGAGACCATTACTGGTCAGGTTCTCTACAAAGATCAAGACCTCCTGAAGCTCTCCAAAGAAGAGCACCGTAAGCTACTTGGACATGAGCTTGCAATGGTCTATCAGGATGCTCTGTCTTCACTGAACCCATCCATGCTTATCTCTTCTCAGATGAAGCAACTTACCAGCAGGGGAGGAACCCGTACTGCAGAGGAGCTTCTGGAGCTTGTAGGCCTAGATCCAAAGCGTACGCTTGAGTCCTATCCACATGAGCTTTCCGGTGGTCAGCGTCAACGTGTTCTCATTGCAATGGCGCTTACCCGCGATCCTTCGCTGGTCATCTGCGATGAGCCAACAACCGCTCTGGATGTTACTGTTCAGAAGCAGGTTATCAAGCTCTTAAATGACCTTCAGCGTCGTCTTGGCTTCGCAATGATTTTTGTTAGCCACGACCTCGCACTTGTTGCTGAGGTTGCTTCTGAGATTACCGTTATGTACGCAGGCCAGGTTATTGAGCAGGCATCTACTACTGAGCTTCTGACCAATCCTGTTCACGAGTACACTCGTGGTCTTCTCGGCTCTGTTCTTTCCATTGAAGAAGGTGCACAGGACGGTACCAGGCTTCACCAGGTACCGGGTTCCGTTCCTTCTCCAGAGGACTTCCCAACAGGAGACAGATTTGCTCCTCGTTCAAGCCATCCAGATTTGGGTCTTGAGGTACATCCTGTTATTAAGGAGATTCCTGGTAGACACCATCGTTTCTCTGAGCTGCCTGATGAGTATCTGAAGGAGCATAATCTTGTGCCTTACCTTGAGCGTTCTCAAAAGGAGGTGAGGTAAATGGCTACAACAACTGAAGAACAGCCAATTATCTTCCTCGACGATATTTCGGTAACGTTTAAAACACGTACGGGTTCAATCTTTAAGCCTAATAAGGTTCATGCAGTACAGAATGTTTCTCTCAAGCTTATGCCTGGTGAGACCATTGGTATTGTTGGTGAGTCTGGCTGCGGAAAGTCCACTACCGCAAATGTCATGTGTGGTCTTCAGTCACCAACGTCTGGTCATGTGTACTTCAAGGGAATGGATGTCACCAAGCGTACTCCAGAGCTTAGGAAGCAAATTGGCCGTGTAGTCTCTGTTGTTTTTCAGGACCCAGCAACTGCTCTTAACCCTCGTATGATTGTTAAAGATCAGCTTATGGATCCACTGTTGGTGCACAAGGTAGGAACAGAAGAAGAGCGAGAAGCCCGTATTAATGAGCTTGTCAGTTTGGTAGGACTTCCTCATTCCGCACTTCGCGCCCTTCCTGGTCAGCTTTCTGGTGGTCAGCGTCAGCGTGTTGCAATTGCACGTGCACTTTCTCTGAACCCATCAGCAATCATTGCTGACGAGCCTACTTCCGCACTGGATGTTTCTGTTCGTGCACAAATCTTGAACTTGCTCACTGACCTCAAGTCTGAGCTTGGTCTCTCGATGATCTTTATTTCGCACGATATTCAGACTGTTCGTTACGTTTCTGACCGCATCATTGTTATGAATCACGGACAGATTATGGAAGATGGTCCTGCTAAGCAGGTCTTTGAGCATCCAACAGATCCTTATACCAAGAAGCTTTTGGGTGCGGCGCCATCCTTGCTTCACCCTAAACTGGGTGAGTAGCGCTTTTTGTTTTTGTTCGACCAGAGCGCAGCTTAGGCTGCGCTCTTTTAGCTTGTTAGGTGGATCAATGCACCAAGAAATGCTTGAGCTGACAGAATTGAAGGCAGCTCATGCTTTGACGCCTTATCCTTCTGATTTTGAGACGTTTTGGAAGGCCCGCATGGAGGAAGCGGATAACGCTCCTCTAGAATGGCAGGTTGTTCCTTCAGCAGAGGTTACGTCAACTGCCTCAGCTCACTTTTTTGATCTTACGTTTGTGGGTATTGACGGGGCAGAAGTCTATGCCAAGTATTTACGTCCTCAGGCTGCTTCAGGCGTACAAACTCCACTTGTTCTTCAATTTCATGGCTATCCAGGATCTTCTCGCAGTTGGTTTGAGCAGAGCTCTTTTTTGGGTATGGGCTTCTCACTAATTGCGCTTGATAACCCAGGTCAAGGTGGTCACAGTTTAGACGGTAGCTCGTATAAGAGCACTACCGTCTCGGGCCATTTGGTGCTTGGGTTGGATGGACCTGTAGAGGATCTTTACTTTGTGCACCTGTATCAGAACATTCGCTTGCTTTGCAGAATTGCCCGACAGCTTGAAGGCATTGATACAGGTCGTGTTTTTGTAAACGGTGCATCACAGGGTGGCGGTATTGGCCTTGCTACCTGCGCACTTAATCAAGACCTGATCAATAGGGCAGCAATTCTTTACCCGTTTCTCACTGATTTTAGGTGCGTGTGGGAGCTTAATGCTGACGAGGTGGCCTACGAGGGAATCCGTTATTATTCTCGCTGGTTTGATGCAGACGGTTCTCGCGTTGATGAGGTTTTTGCAAAGCTGGCTTATATTGACTCAGCTAATTTTGCACGTCTGGTTACCTGTCCTGTGCTTTTTGGTACTGGACTTGATGACCCGGTAGTTCCTCCAGAGGCTCAATTTGCAGCTTATAATGCTCTAACCTGTCCAAAGAGACATCTCCTTTATCCTGGCTTTGCGCATGAAGAGATTGGTGATTTTGACGATAAAATCATTGATTTCTTCTGCTCAGAAAATGGAGAGCATGCTCTTGAAAAGTTGGACTCGTCGTTTCCTGCTCAAGCAGAAGGCGAGGTAGACGCATGAGGGGCTTAACACAAAGGCTCGAAGATGCTCGTTCTTATCGAGGTGCTTGGCTTAGACCATCAAACTTTGAATCATTTTGGGAGACGTCTGTAACATTTGCACAAAATGCTTACGTAGAAAGTGTTGTTGATCTGCCGTCCGCTGCCAAGACTGCAACGTTTAAGCGCATCACATTCATCTCAACAGACCAGACGCAGCTGAGTGCTCGTGTCATCCTTCCAACGGGTGTATCGGCAGCAGAACCGCTAGCGGCAGCAGGGCTGCTCGCTCCGGAAGAGCTGCCAGCGGTGGTGCTTTTCTCCGATCTTGGTCGGGAAGTGCGCAGCTGGTTACACCTATTACGCTTCACGGCGCTTGGCCTGCCAGTGGTGGCCTTGGAGGCTCGCCCGTGCGAACCTCAGCTCAAAGACGCTTGGAGGGGAACGTTTACTGCAGAGGAGCTTGCCCGCACGCTCATCAACCCAGATGACGCCGCATCCTCAACGCTCAAGCAGCTCATTGACGACGCGCTGGTAACCACCGCGGTTGCCTCGCATTTCCTGGGACGCACAACCGTCACCTGGGGAGAAGGTCTAGGCGGCTCGCAGGCATTGTTTGCCGCTGCACTTCTGCCCAAGGCAGTGAGCGCCACTATGGCACTGAACCCGCTCTTTGCTGACAACGCAACAATCTTACGTGCGGTTGTCGGGTGCGGAGATACTCCTCAGTCAGATGCAGCAATCGACGCGGTTGGGCTTCTCGACAGCGCATGCGCGGCAGAGTTGGTGCGTGCACCAACGCTTATTGGCACGGCTCTGTTAGATCTGAGTGCTCCCACTGAGGGAACGTTTGCGTTGTATAACCGTCTGCTGGGGCAGAAAGAAATACGCGTGTATCCCAAATTTGGTCACGAACGCATCAACCAGTTTGAGAACGAACAAATTAACTATCTCTGCAAGGTTATATCGGGACTAGCAGTACCTAAGCGGACTATAATTACGTAGGTTATTTGAAGTTGCTATTGCCCTCTGATTTGGTTGGCTTCTTCAGTACATTGTTGTATGAATCTAGTTGGATTCTCCAACGCATGAAAGGATAAAACATGTCCAGTAACGTACCATTTAGCGGTGTTGTTCCACCAGTTGTAACCCCAGATA
>CABKMA010000037.1 GCA_902373375.1 uncultured Atopobium sp. | reverse complement strand
TTGTTTGGTACGTTACAAAGAGGATTTTGAGCTACATTGTGATGATTTTTGTTGCAACTTCGCTCACATTTTTCCTTGCGTCAGCGTTTATGAATCCACGCTCTAACTTTGAGCAGCGTACTCCACGTCCTCCCCAGGAGTCTATTGAGGCTAACCTGTATAGGACTAACCTGAATGATAAAACTCCAGTTATTGAGCGTTATCAGGTTTGGATTACTAATCTATTTACCAAGTTTGATCTTGGTATGACTCCAACAGGAGATAATGTTAACCGTGAGATGAGCTCTAGGTTTATGGCTTCCATTGAGCTTATGACTCCAGCAACTATTTTGTCAGTTATTATTGGTGTCAGCTTGGGTGTTTATACCGCTCAGCGCCAGTATCAGTGGCAAGACCGCTTCTTTAGCGGTGTTGCTTCAGTACTTCTGGTTGTTCCAACCGTTGTTATGGCAATCTTGATTGTTTTTGCAGCAATCGAGATAAATGCACGTGCCGGCTCTCGTATTTTCTACGTCACCGATCTTTCCAGTGGAGATACAGGAAACTTCTTCACTTGGCTCATTGACTTCCTACAGCACATTATTCTTCCAACCATTGTTCTTACTATCGTAAGCTCTGTTGGTTACCACCTATCACAGCGTACCTACCTGCTTGACGAGATGCATGCAGACTACGTTCGTACTGCTCGTGCAAAGGGACTTACTCGCAAGAAGGCAATTCGTAAACATGCGCTTCGCGTCTCTTTGATTCCAACTGCTGTTTCAGTTGCTTTCTCACTTGCAGGTATCTTTACCGGTGCTGTTATGACCGAGAAGGTCTTTGCAATTCACGGTCTTGGTGAGTACTTCATTAACTGTATTAACAACAACAATATTCATGGTGCAGTTGCAGTTGCAGCATTCTCTGGCGCAATGACTCTTGTTGGCGCTCTTCTGGCTGACCTCTTTGCTGCTGCCCTTGATCCACGAATTAAGATGAGCTAAGGAGGCGGACATGTCTAAAGAAGAGCTTCAGAATACTAACGATAAAAACGTCTCCGTTGATGCGGGTCTTACTAATGCTGAGCGTGAGCTTCAGGCAGATGCTAAGTCTGACAACAAAGAAGTTAAAAGAATTAGCTACGCCGGCCTCATTGCAAGACGTTTCTTCCGCCAGCGTTCTGCAGTAATCGGCTTAATTATTCTTGGAATTATGGTTCTTATTGCAATTTTTGGACCATATGCCACTTCGTTTAATTACACAGATGCTGACTTTACCGCAATTAATGTGGCTCCTAATGCAAAACATTGGTTTGGTACTGATGGTGCTGGTATTGACCTGTATGCCTGCGTTGTCCACGGCCTGGGTCGTTCTTTGACCATTGGTATCAGCTATGCAATCTTGACCACAATCATTTCTGCAATCATTGGTACAGCTATTGCATATGTCCGTGGCATTCCAGAGAAGATTGGTATGTGGCTTCTTGATATGCTTATGGTCATTCCTAGCTTCCTGCTCGTTGCTATGATTGTTCGTGCGGCAGGCGGTGAGTCTGGTTGGCTCATGCTTATCTTTGGTTTGACTGTTTTTGGCTGGATTGGTCGCGCACGTACTATCCGTACCATGGCTCTGTCTTTGCGTGAGAGAGATTACGTTAAGGCTGCTAAGTACATGGGTGTTCCTTCATTTACTATCATTATTCGACACCTTATTCCAAACCTTGGATCAATTCTTATTATTGATTTGGTTTTGGCTGTTATTGGTGGTATTAACTCTGAGACCGCATTCAGCTTCTTGGGCCTTGGTATTAAGGCACCAGATACCTCTCTTGGTTACCTTCTGAGTGCTGGCTCTTCCGCAATGCTCACTACTCCATGGATGATTCTGATTCCATCGGCAATTCTTATTGTTGTTTGTGTTGGCCTGCAGCTCATTGGCGATGGCCTTCGCGATGCTTTTGACCCTTATTCACGTGCTGCTGGTAGCGTTAAAGATCACGAAGAGGATTCTTCCAAAGATGACGCTCAGCTTGGCGATCTTGAGGGTAGCATCGTTTCTGAAGAAACTACGGAGCGTGCATAATGTCTGACACTACTAATACTTCAACAAAGCAGGGAAGTGTAGAGATGGACGATGTCCTTCGCTATGAGCTGCTTGAATCCAATGGCCCAAAGGGTGCACCAACAGGAGATCCAGTTCTTTCTGTTCGCAATCTTAAGGTTTCTTTTAATACTGAGGCTGGTCGTGTAGACGCCGTCCGTGGTGTTAACTTTGACCTCTGGGGTGGCCGTACTCTTGGTATCGTAGGTGAGTCTGGTTCTGGTAAGTCAGTAACCGCTCTATCTCTTATTGGTCTTCTTGATGATAATGCTCACGTTACTGGCTCTATTAAGCTTGGTAATGAGGAGCTCATTGGCAAGACCGATGAAGAGATGTCACAGCTTCGTGGTACAAAGATTTCTATGATTTTCCAGGATCCACTGTCTGCTCTGACTCCAATGTTCTCTATTGGAGATCAGCTTGCAGAAGCTCTGCTTACTCACAATCCTCACATGAGTAAGGAAGATGTGCGTAAACGTTGTATTGAGCTTCTTACTATTGTTGGTATCACTGATCCTGAGAACCGTCTGGATTCCTTCCCACACGAGTTTTCTGGTGGTATGCGTCAGCGTGTTGTTATTGCAATTGCTATTGCAAATAACCCTGACATTATCATTGCAGACGAGCCTACTACCGCTCTTGACGTAACTATTCAGGCTCAGATTCTTGACGTCTTGAAGGTTGCGCAGAAAGAGACTGGTGCAGCAGTTGTTTTGATTACACATGATCTTGGCGTTGTTGCAGGTACAGCTGATGACATCATGGTTATGTATGCAGGACGTGGCGTAGAGCGTGCAAGTGTTGATACGCTCTTTGCTGAGCCTCGTCATCCTTATACCATGGGTCTTTTAGGCGCCGTTCCTAAACCACACCTTCAGGCAGAGCACAGGCTTGTTCCTATTAAGGGCAATCCTCCATCACTTGCTGCCATTCCAACTGGTTGTCCATTTAACCCACGTTGCCCTATGGCTACCGAGGAATGCTCCAAAAAAGAGCCAGTTCTGCTTCCTGCAGATGCTGCTGAAGGTCACTTAGCATCTTGCCACCACCTTCAAGAGATTTGCGAGAAGAACCTCACTTATGCAGAGGTGTATCCAGACTTTGAGCCAATCCTTCCAAAGTGGGCTGACGTTCCTCGTAACGAGCGTCCTGTTGTGCTTAAGGTTGAAAACCTTACCAAGACATTCCCCGTCCAGGGTAAGGGCTTCATTAGGCGCAGCAAGGGCACTATGACCGCTGTTGACCGTGCAAGCTTTGAGATTCATGAGGGAGAAACCCTTGCGCTTGTCGGTGAGTCTGGCTCTGGTAAGTCAACTACTTTGATGCAGATTATGGATTTGCTGAAACCTGAGGATGGCCGCATTACGGTCCTTGGCAAAGATGTAGCTGAGCTTAAGAACGCAGCACAGCGTAGGGAGCTTCGCAAGGATCTTCAGGTTATCTTCCAAGATCCAATGAGTTCTCTTGATCCTCGTATGCCTATTTATGACGTTTTGGCTGAGCCTCTGCAGGCACAGGGTTGGAATAAAGAGGATATTAACGCTCGTATTGGTGAGCTTATGCGTCTGGTTGGTATTAACCCAGACTATGTTGATCGTTTCCCATCTCAGTTCTCAGGTGGTCAGCGTCAGCGTATTGCTATTGCTCGTGCTCTTGCAACAAATCCAAAGATTCTTCTGTTGGATGAGCCAATTGCGTCTCTGGATGTTTCTATTCAGGCAGGTATTATTAACCTTCTTGAGGACCTTCAGGTTCAGCTAAAGATTTCATATCTCTTTGTTGCTCACGATCTTGCAGTTATTCGTCATATTTCTGATACTGTTGCAGTTATGCACTTGGGCAAGATTGTTGAGTACGGTGATACTGAAGACGTCTTTACTAATCCACAAGATCCTTACACCAAAGCGCTTCTATCTGCTATTCCAATTCCTGATCCAAAGATTGAGCGTACTCGTGAGCGTATGATTTATCAGGATGGTAAGCTGGTTCCTGCAACTCTTATCTCTAACGAGTAACAAAGATTCAATAAAATTTTTGTAAACCCGCACTTGAAACTAGGTGCGGGTTTTATTTGTTACAAATAGTGAACTAGGTTGTTACGGGAATGTTTCTGCTATGGAGTATTTTTAGGCAATTTCGTATAGTTAAGTGAATATCTGTAGGCCTTTAACGAAATGGGTGATTATATGGCTGACAGTTTTTCCCGTCGTTCGTTCTTTGCTTTGACTGGTATCACCGCCGCAGGTCTTGGCCTTGCTGGTTGTGCTCCATCAAATTCTCAGGGCGGTTCTTCCAATTCTGGAACTGAGCCACAGGACGGCTCTCCTGCAAACACTCCTCTGGATCAGCTTCCACTCCCAGAGAAGGGCAAGACGTACAACAATCCTAAGTCTCGTGATGAGGTTAAGGATGGCGGTACTCTAACTCAGCCAATCACAGAGATTGGCCCACAGTGGAATTACTACAACCTTGCTGGTAATACCGCTTACATGAACATTCTTCACGGTCTTATGAACCCTCGTGACCTGTTCTTGAGTAACGCTAATGGTGATAAGTTTGAGCCAAACAAGGACTACATTAAGGACTTTAAGGTAGAGGAGAAGGACGGCAAGCAGGTTGCTACCCTTACCTTTACTGATCAGGCTACCTTCAATGATGGCACCGCTATTGATTGGACTGCAATTCAGACTGCATATATTACCATGAGTGGTCAGAATGATAAGTTTGAGGTTGCTGCTACTGATGGTTATGACAAGATTGAGTCTGTTGCGCAGGGTGATACTGCTAAGACCGCTGTTGTTACCATGAAGGCTCCAGTTTATCCAATCGAGAGCGTCTTGAGCTATGCTTTGCACCCAAAGCTTCAGGATCCAGACTTCTTCAATAACGGCTATAACAATGAGCCACACAATGAGCTTGGTTCTGGTCCTTACATCGTTGATTCTTTCGATGATTCTGCTGTAACCTTCAAGCCAAATCCAAAGTGGTGGGGTGACGCTCCTAAGCTTGACACTCTTGTCTACAAGCAGATGGATACTCAGGCTTCTATTAACGCTTTCAAGAACGAAGAGGTTGACACTACCGGTTCTTCCGTAGCTGGCTCTGCTGAGCTTCTTTCCAACTTCTCTGGCCTTGGTGATAAGGCTCAGATCCGTCGTGGTCTTGGTATGTCCATTGCTGTTATTGAGCTTAACTCTACTCGTGGCATTCTTCAGGACACTGCAGTTCGTAAGGCATTCTGCCAGGTTGTTGATCCAGCAACTATTGTTTCCATTGTCTTCCAGGGTGTTAACTGGAAAGAGGATGCACCAGGCTCTATGCTTTGGCCTTACTGGGCTGCTGGTTATGACAACAACCTTCCAGATGATGTTAAGAACCTTAAGTCTACTGATGAGCGTACCAAGGCTGCTAAGAAGACCCTTGAGGATGCAGGCTACAAGCTCAATGGTGATTATTACGAGAAGGATGGTCAGCAGGTAACCTTCAGTTATACCCTGTTCGGCGATGGCACTACTGTTAAGAACCGCGCTGCAGCAATCCAGAAGATGTGCAAGGATGCAGGCATCAACCTTACCCTTGATTCTCACCCAGCCTCTGAGTTCTCTAAGGTTCTTACCTCTGGTTCTTGGGATGTTTGCCTCTTTGGTTGGGTCGGCTCTCAAACTTCTTATAACAACGGCGGCCAGCTTTACGGCACTAAGTCTGATTCTAACTTTGGTAAGCAGGGCTCTGCAGAAACTGACGCTGCATTTGCAAAGGTTGTCTCTACCAAGGACTTTGATGAGCGCATGAAGCTCATGAATGAGACAGAGAAGAAGATGATGGCAACTTATGCATATCTTCCTGTCTACACTGGTCCAGACTGCTACGTTGTTAAGAAGGGTCTTGCTAACTTCGGTCCTTCACTCTTCGAGAGCGTACCTGCAACCATTGTTGGTTGGCAGAAGTAAGCAGGGGTCGTACTTGTCTTCTCGCAAAGTTCTTTTGAGAAAAAGTTTCAAATTTTCTCATAAATGTTGCTTGAAGATGTGTTAGTATATCCCTCGCTGCAAAGCAAGTCGGAGTGGCGGAATTGGCAGACGCGCTAGCTTGAGGTGCTAGTGGCCTATTAACGGCTGTGCGGGTTCAAGTCCCGCCTCCGACACCACGAAATTTCGGCGGATCTCTTCGGAGGTCCGCCTTTTTCGTATACTTAGGTTACGCAATTTGTTTGGCTCTGCAGGTAAGGAGAATTTGTGGCTGATAACAAGTTGAGCATTAGGCGTGTCGAGGGAGTTGTCGACGGGACCGTTGCTGCAACTTTGTCTCAGTTGCTGCGACTGACTAACGATGCAGTGATTGTTTTTAATATGGAGGGCGTGGTTCTTCTCGCCAATGAGGAGGCTGAAGCTTTGTTTGCAAAGGCAGACAGGACAATTGCTGGTCAGGATGTTCGTTTGTTATTTACCCCTGCAAATGAAGAGAACTTGCAGGAAGCTTTTTCTGTAGAGTTTTTGCCGTTTGCGATCGACGGCTCCACATCGATGGTGAGCGCACCTAAACAAGACGGTACTTCTCAGATGCTAAATGTACGAGCGGATTATGTGGGCGCACCCACGCAGGCTATTGTTTTGACTGCATCAAAGGTTCGCGACTTGGCTAGTCCTATGCACGATGATGAGCGAATGGTGCTTGATCTTCGTAGAGCCAATAAAAGACTCTCTGGAGCGCTTCAGATTGTCTTGGACACGCTTGACTCAGAAGATATGGGTCAGCTTATTGAGCGCGTGTTAGAAGAGCTCTCAGAGACTGTTGAGGCTGACGGAGCTCTTATTTATCTTGCCGAACAAGATGGGTATCATCTTCATGGCATCACGGAGTCACTGAAGGATGTTTCGTTCAGTGCCATTCCTCGTTATTTTGCATTTAACAGCTCACTAGAGCGGTTGACGTTTTATTCTGAGCATGCGCTCCGTTTGCACACTATGCCTTTTAATTCTGACGTTCTTAAACAGGGAAGAGTTAAAAAACGTAATTTAGTTAACGAGGAAACTCGAGAAGTTATAACCGTTGATGCAAGTCATCTTCCTCCGTTTACAAGCTTTCTTGTGGTTCCTGTGTGGTTTGGCGGTCACGTTGTTGCCTTGATTGAAGTTGGTTGGGAGCGCAAGCGAGCACTTCTTGTTGAGGATGCAAGACTTTTGGAGTCTATTGCCAATTACCTTTCAGTGCAGCTTGTGGGTGCATTATCGACTATGAGAACTCAGCGTAGAGACTCTCTTCGCGAGGCATTAGCTCGTGTGCGTCAAAGACTACTTCATAGTACAGCAGAGGGAAAGAAGATTTCTAAAGAGCATTTACAGCAGGTTATGAGCTTGATTGGTTCTGAGCTTACCGCACAAGTTTTCTCGGTTAATTGCTGCGAGGTGACAGGCAATATCACGCTTCATGCGCTTGGAACAAAGCACGCGTTTACAGACGCTCAAGATACCATGCAGGGTGTACCAGAACAGCAAGACGCTGACAAGCAGATTGCTCTTCCGTCGACGGTTGAGGGGCTTAAGACAGGGGAGGGCGAGGCGTCAGTTAAAGAGATTGAGCTTGATTCTGAGCTGAGCCGTATGCTTGCTGCACAGGGTTTACCCTGCAAAGGTGCTGTACTTTTCTTAGGAAAATTTGCGGGGGAGCAACATACTTGGCTTTTCTTGAAAGAAGAAAACGCTGAGCCCCTCAGTGACATCGAGCTTGATTTCTTGGATCGCGTGATGCTTTTGGTCCACTCACTTGCGGTTGGAGCTGAAGAGAGCCAGCAAAATAAGCATATTTCTCAGGCGCTGCAGTCTGGTATGAAAAATGACTTGCAGAAAGTTGAGGGAATTTCTGCTGAGGGAATTTATTCATCTGCAACAGCTGATGCGTTTGTTGGTGGAGACTTCTATAGCATGATTAAGCTGCCCGGGCGGCGCGCGTGCATTATTATGGGTGACGTTTCTGGTAAGGGCATTGAGGCGGCATCCATTTCATCTGCTGTTAAGACTGCGCTTTCTGCCTATGCATGGGAGGGAAGAACTCCTGCTCGCATGGTGGCAACGCTGAATGAATTCCTGTTGGGTTTCTCCAGAGTAGAGACATTTGCAACGCTTTTTGTTGGCATTGTTGATCTTACTTCTTCATTACTTACATACTGTTCAGCTGGTCATCCACCTGCGATTTTGGTGTCTGCTCAATCAGGAGATGCGGAACTTTTGGACGTACAATCAGGTGTTGTGGGTGCGTTCCATGACATGGAGTACAAAAACGGTACGGTTTGCTTGCAGAAGGGCGATATCCTGCTGCTTTATACTGATGGAACTACAGAGGCTCGCAGTCCTGAAGGTGCTTTTTTTGGAGAAACTGGCCTGCGCGATATGATTATGAACGAGGTACCTCGTGGCTTTAATGGCCTTCTAGACAGGTTTTTGAGTACGCTTGACCGCTATACTGGCAGAAGACTTGACGATGACGTT
Source organism: uncultured Atopobium sp. (assembly GCA_902373375.1). Classification (GTDB taxonomy): domain Bacteria; phylum Actinomycetota; class Coriobacteriia; order Coriobacteriales; family Atopobiaceae; genus Lancefieldella. The sequence continues at coordinate 4,686 of CABKMA010000037.1, read as the reverse complement.
GCTATGGTTGCCGTTCGCTTTGATGAACTAGGCAGCGCCGACTCTGGCGTGTCTGGCGGCGCTGACTCGGACGAGAAGAGTAACTAGACGGTCTTCTCGTCAACTAGACGATTTTCTCGATAAAAAATGCAGATATCTGAAATTCTTGTTGCTGCACGGGAACAAGAACCGTATGTATACGCAGCCGAACATAGCAGTTGTTTCAGTCAATACTGACCTTGACGTGAGGGGAGTCCCACGCGTGAAGGCTCAGATTGAGCGGCTCATTGATAGCGGCTGCAGAAGAATTGTGTTGAACATGTCGGAGGTTTCGTACATCGATTCTTGTGGCATGGGCTTTATTGTGTGCGCTGTCCGACGCATGAAGACACTCGGCGGCCTTATGAGCTTGACCAACGTGCAACCGACGGCGTTTAAGGCGCTGGTGCGCATGGGTCTTATTGACTTCATGCCCATAAGTACGTGTGCCGCTAAGTCGCGCGTGACCCCGCTTGCGCCGGGTACGCATCCATCGTTCCAGACAACGTTTAGAGTTGATCCCAATAGAATGTGTGACGCCCGCTCAAGGGCGCTTGCGCTTTTACAGACACTTCCGTTTACCGTTGATCAAAAGTTTGATATCGAACTTGCTGTTGGTGAGGCTATTGGTAACGCAATAGATCACGCATGCGAGAAGGGCGTGTTGACCACAGTATCAGCGTATCCAGACAGGGTTGTTATTGACGTCTCTGACTGTGGTTGTGGCTTTAGCATCTCTGATGAAGAAGAACCTCCTGAAACCGGCCAGTTTGCCGAGCGTGGCAGAGGTGTCAAGTTGATGCGTTTACTAATGGACGCCGTATCTATCCAAGAGAAACCTTCAGGAAACGGTACCATTGTTCGCCTAGTTAAGATGATACGCTAGGTTTTTTAAAGTATATACGTGACAAAAAGAAACCCCAGCCGAAGCTGGGGTTGTCAATTTACTGGAGGCGAGACCCGGATTCGAACCGGGGATAAAGGCTTTGCAGGCCTCTGCCTTACCACTTGGCCATCTCGCCATATGAAAAAGGCCGAAACGAATCCGGCCGAAAAATCATGGAGCGGGCTACGGGGTTCGAACCCGCGACCTCAACCTTGGCAAGGTTGCGCGCTACCAACTGCGCTAAGCCCGCGAACGCGAGGAATAATATACGCAAGTTCACGGCGGAGTGCAAGTGTAAATTTCAAAATCGTCAAACTTTTTTATAAAAGCCACGATTTCAGACGTGCTCAAAAGATAGATTTTTTCTCTATAACATACAAATAATAGCAGGTAGATTGCTAAGTAATGTCACTTGCCGTATCATGGAACAAGAACTAAATGAATGAGGTTTTATGTTTTTTATCGTCGCATCGCTCATAGCTCTTTTGACGCTTGTGTATCTTGTTGCAAGTGGTTTTGTTCGTGTAGTGCGTTATTTTTGGGATTGGCTTTCATCAGGCGAGAAGATCACCAGGACTTCAGATACTACTATTGGTGCTACCTCTCTCACACCTCAATTTACCCCGTTCTCTAAATCAAAACCAACACAAGCTGATCTTTCTGCATACTTGGACAAGATGCATCTTGGCTGGTATCAGGTTGTTATTTTATTTATTGTAGGCTGTATGGCTGGTCTTTTAATCGAAGAAATCTGGATGCTCATTACCGCCGGCTTAACTGAGAGTAGGGTAGGTCTTATTTGGGGGCCGTTTTCTCCGCTCTACGGAACTGGTGCGGTGTTTCTCACCCTTATTTGCTATCAGCTACATAAGCATCACGCTAACTCTCTTGTTATTTTCCTTGTTTCAGTTGTTGTTGGTGGCTCATTGGAGCAGCTTACCGGTTGGGGAATGCAAGAAATTTTTCACTCAGAATCGTGGACGTATGCTCATCTTCCAGATGCCATTACGCAGTGGGTAGCTTTTCGATTCTTGGGTTTCTGGGGTATTTTGGGCTTGATATGGTGTCGTGTTGTCATGCCTCAAGCGCTCTACAAGATTGGTGAGCCAACATCAAAAAGACAAGCAATTTTTGTTATCCTGCTTACGGTGTATCTTATTGCGGATATTACCATGACGGTAGCGTGTCTGGGCAGAAAAGCACAGCGAGACGCCGGTATTCCTCCGTCAAATGCATTTGAGATGTGGGTAGATACTCACTACGATGACAGTTTTGTATCTACACGCTTCCAGAATATGACGTTTGCATCGTCAAACTCGGCCGATAAGTCGTAGCTTGTGCGCCCACGCAAGACCACACGCCTAAAGACCGCGAGAAACCCAAAGGATTTGTAATGCAAATACCTTCTGTAAAACCAGAACATCCAACAGGCAATGTGTACCTGGACTTTGCCGCAGCTACACCTATGGATCCACGTGTAGTTGATGCGATGATTCCGTACTTCACGGAGAAGTTCTACAACCCGTCAGCTCCGTATGCGCTGTCTCGCCAGGTTCGTGACGAGGTGGAGCGTGCTCGTGCTGTTTTAGCCCACGCCATTGGTGCACGTCCGGGAAATGTGGTACTCACGGCTGGTGCTACAGAGGCCAACAACCTGGCGTTTGCAACGGTTTCGGAAGATGCGCACGTAATCGTTGATGCTATTGAGCACGAGAGCGTCCTTGCGTGCGCAGGGATCTTCTCGCACAAGACGCTTCGTGTAGAGGCAGACGGTCGTGTGGACCCAGAACGGGTTGCAAAAGCGCTTAAGCCAGAGACCGAGTTGGTCTCCATTGAGCTTGCAAACGGAGAGATTGGCACCATCCAACCTATCCGAGAGATTTCCAAGGTGCTTGCCAAGGAGCGCTCGCGCAGGCTTGCAACAGGGGAGACTCGTCCGCTTCATTTACATGTAGATGCTTCTCAGGCAGCTGCGTACTTGAGCGTGAATGTGTCGTCGCTGGGCGTGGATATGTTGACGCTTTCCGCGGCAAAGCTTTCTGGTCCAAAGCAGGTGGGTCTTTTGTGGGCCTCCGATGATGTGCACTTAAGGCCGCTGGTGTTGGGCGGAGGACAAGAAGGCGGCGTTCGTTCAGGTACAGAAAACGTTGCGGGCGTCATTGGTTTTGCGTGCGCCCTAGCGCTTGCAGATGAGACTCGTGCTGACGAGGCAAAGCGGGTTTCTCGCCTTAGAGATCAGTTGCAGGAGCTGCTTTGTGCGGAGTTTCCGCAGATGATTGTCTCGGGACCAAAGAATGCCAAGCTAAGGCTTCCTAATTTGTTACACGTTTCTTTCCCAGGACTTGAGGCCCGTCGTCTGGTTATTCTTCTGGAGCGCCTGGGAGTGTCGGTGGGAACAGGTTCAGCCTGCGCCGCATCAAAGATGCAAATATCTCACGTGCTTGAGGCAATTGGCGCACCGCGAGAAGTAGCAGCGGGAAGCCTTAGGTTAACGCTTGGAAGAACTACCACAGAAGACGACATCTTGTACGCAGCTTGGGCAATCGCTGAGGCCGTCAAGCAGGAATCTGCTCGCGTAGGAGTGACATGGGAGAGCTAGTTTACCTTGGCATGAGTGGCGGCGTTGATTCGGCGCTGTCCGCGGCGCTGCTTCTGGAAGCAGGCTATAGCGTTAAGGCTATCTATATGCGTAACTGGTCAAAGGACTTGCCAGGCTTTAAGTGTCCTTGGGCAGATGATTTGGCTGATGCTGAGCGCGTCTGCGTGACGCTTGGCATTGATTTGGACGTGTGGGACTGTGAGGCCGAGTATAAGGCAACCGTTGTGGATTACCTGCTTGATGCCTATGAGCACGGTCGCACGCCTAATCCAGACGTTATGTGCAACCAGACAGTAAAGTTTGGCACCTTTGCAGAGCGTGCTTTTGCAGAGGGTGCTGATTTTGTTGCAACAGGACATTATGCGCAGAACGTCCCGGGCACCAAAAAACTTTTGCGTGCGGCTGACGCTCACAAAGATCAGACTTACTTTTTGTGGCGTGTACCAGGACACTTGTTTGAGCGTACGCTTTTTCCTATAGGACACATTAGCTCAAAAGCCGAGGTTCGAGCTATGTGTGCAGAGAGGGGTCTGGGCATAGAAACTAAGCCAGACTCCGACGGCATTTGTTTTATTGGCCCCGTTGGCTTGCGCACGTTTTTGCTGGACACTTTTAAGAAAAAGCAAGGTGACGTCATTGAGTGGGAGACAGGTAAGGTTCTTGGTACCCATGACGGAGCGTTTCTCTTCACCGTTGGCCAGAGAAAAGGTCTGAACATCGGTGGAGGTCCTGCTCGTTACGTGGTAGCAACTGATACGCTCAAGAATGTGGTCTATGTAACCTCTGACCTCAACTGTCCTGCGCTGTGGGCTCGTCGTATGGAGCTCTCGGACATGCACTGGATTTCCGGAGAACCCGCGGCTGACGGTAGGTATATGGTTAGAACTCGCCACACAGGTACGCTTATGCCTGTAACGTTTACGCTCACGGATAATCAGTGTGGATTTATTGAATTTGACCAGCCGGTAAAAGCTGTTGCGGCAGGTCAATCCGCTGTTTTGTACGACGGACAGGAAGTTTGTGGCGGTGGCATTATTGAGGCCGACAAGAGTATACTTGAACGGTTCGTATAAACTGAAAGCAGTTAGTTGGCGAGAAACCCTTTGAGGTTGCATCGTTTACCTGCAAAGAGTGTTGTTTCTGTACACGTATTGTGATCCAGAGTCCAAGGAGGTGCCCATGG